>NZ_CP095482.1:1865534-2176457 GCF_023028225.1 Halorientalis litorea | reverse complement strand
CCGGCGGCAGGTGGACGAGTACTACTACGGGTACAGCAATCAAGTCCTCTGGCCGCTCTGTCACCTCGACACGAACTACGTCGCCGTCGAACCGGGGTTCTGGTCGGCCTACGAGGACGCGAACGCCGCCTTCGCCGACGCCGTCGCCGACACGACGGGGCCGGTCTGGCTCCAGGACTACCACCTGACGCTGGTCCCGCGCGCGCTCCGCGAGCGTGGCGTCGACCGCACGCTGGTCCACTTCTGGCACATCCCGTGGCCGCCCGCCGAGGTGTTCGCCATCTGCCCGCACGCCGAGCAGGTCCTCGACGGCCTGCTCGCCGCCGACGCCGTGGGCTTTCACACCGACGGCTACCGCGAGAACTTCCTCGATTCGGTCGAACGGTCGGTCCCCGGAGCGACCGTCGACAGGGCCGCCGGCACCGTGGCGTACGGGGAGCGAGAGACCCGGACTTACGTCGCGCCGGTCGGCGTCGACACGGACGAACTGTCGAGCGTGGCCGGCGAGGAGGGGAGCGGGGACTACTGGCGACGGTTGGCCCGCACTCACGGCATCGACGACGACACCGCCGTCGCCGTCGGCGTGGACCGCCTCGACTACACGAAGGGCATCCTCGAACGCCTCGACGCGCTCGAACGGCTCTGGGAGACGACGCCACGGCTCCGTGACTCCCTCGTGTACGTCCAGAAGGCCTCCCGGAGCAGGGAGGGCATCGACTCCTACCGGACGTACCACGGGCGGGTTCGTGACCGCGTGTACGAACTCAACCAGCGGTTCGGCACCGACGACTGGACGCCCGTCGTCTACCTCGACGGCGACCTGTCGCGCCGTGACCTCCTCGGCCTCTACCGGAACGCCGACCTCTGCGTCGTCAGCCCCCGTCGCGACGGCATGAACCTCGTCGCCAAGGAGTACGTCGCGGCCTCCGCGGGCGTCGGCGGGACGCTCGTGTTGAGCGAGTTCGCAGGCGCGGCCGAATCGCTCGGGGCGGCGGTGACGGTCAACCCCTTCGACACCGCGGCGTTCGCCGACCGGTTGACCGCGGCCGTCGAGATGGCCGACGACGAACGGAGCGAGCGGTTCGAGCGACTGCTCGCGGCGGTGCGCGAGACGGGCATCGAGGCGTGGCTGACGGCGAACCTGCGACAGTTGCAGGACGAGGGACGGTAGCGAGAGGGCGTCCGCCGACCGACCGACAGTTCGCAGGTCAGTCCAGTTGCCGGGCGACAGCCTGCCGGACGTTCCCCGCGACTTCGGCGGCGTCGCCCGGGCCGTCCGAGAGCGCGTCGAGACCGTCGTGGAACGCCGCGACGGTCCCCGCGAGCAGGTGGCCGTCCGCGCCCTGTGTGAACAGCACGTCCCGGCCCTCGGCCCAATCCGCGAGGTACCCCTCCGCGTCGCCGTCGAGGCGTTCGACTTGGAAGAACAACGGCGAGACGCTGGCGGCCGCGTCGCCATCGTCGCCCCGGAGGTGGAGGTGCCGTTCGATTTCGCGGCGGGACACGTCGGTCAGTTCGGCGACGCGGGGGGAGTCTGCGACCGTCCGTTCGTCCCCGAGGAAGTGAGCGATCTTCACGACATCGTGCGTCTCGGGCACGTCGTGGGTACGGACGATGTGGGCACCGCGTTCGACTTCCATCGTCGCGGCGGCGAGGCTGACGTGCAACTGGTCGTCGGTGTCGGGTCGGTCGGCGATGTCCCCGAGGAAGTCCTCGCGGTTGGTGGCCGTGACCATCGGGCGACCGAACGCACGGAACTCCCGCATCCGGCGGAACCGCTCCCAGTTGTCCTCGTAGGTGATTTTCGGGTGCCACTGCCCGAACGCGGGGTCGATAATCGTCTCGCCGGTAAACCCGTCGCGCTGGAGGGCCTCGAACACCTCGTCGACGGTCCGCAGGTGGCCTGGTTTCTTGATGTCGGGCGGACTCGCCATCTTCACGACGGGCGCCTCGTGGTCGGCACAGACCTCCTTCATCTTCGGGTCCGCGAAGCCACAGACGTCGTTTATCAGGTCGAATCCGCCCTCGATGCCCGCCTCCGCGACCTCCGCGTAGCGCGTCTCCAGCGAGAACGCGGCGTCGGTGTCGGCGGCGTCGACGACGGCGAGTGCCTTGGCCAGTCGGTCCTTCTCGACCTCCGGCGGGAGCCACTCGTTTTTCGGGTTCGCCGACTGGAGACCGATGTCGATGATGTCCGCGCCCGCCTCGGCCATCTCCTCGGCGAACGTCGCGGCCTCCGGGGTGTCGCCGCGAACGCTCGGCGTGTAGTTCGACTCCACGCTCATGTTCAACACGCCCATCACCCGCGGCGGGTGTCCATCGCCGACCGTGAAGTCCCCGACTTCGACCGTGTGCATGCCTTTTGGTAGGGCGGATTCGACTAAAGGCCTTGGAAACCGGCCACGCCGGGCGGGACGTGCCGGGCAGCGGAACGCTGAAATCCCGGCCGTCCGAGCGGCCGGTATGGAGCTATCGCGGAGCGACCTCGCAGGGGTGGTGGACCTGTTCGACGCACTCACGCGCGCCGAACTCGGGGACGCGCTCGTCGAACTCGCGTTCAAGGACGGCGCGGAGCGCGACCCGGCCGACTTCGACGCCGCCATCGAGGACGCACTCGACGCCTACCACCTCGTCGAGTACGAGGACGGGCACGCCGACGACCCGCTGTTGGTCCCCGGGCCAGTCGCGTTCCCGACACTCCCGGACGGTGCGACGGACCTCCCCCACATTCTGGACGTGCCCGAACGGACGGTCGACCGTGACGCCGCGGGGCGGGCCGCCGCCGAGCGGTTCCGGGCCGACGCCGCACGGGCCGTCAACGAGGGGAACACCGACCGGGCAGCGGAACTGCTGGACGTGAGTTACGAGTTAGAGGCGTGGGCACCCGTAGCCCTCGCGGACGCCCGCGAGCGACTCGACGACGAGTTGGCGTAGGCCGAGTCGAACCCCGGGCAAATTAAGAGCGCGGGGAACGACGTGAGCGTATGGACTTGGAGCGGGTCGCCGAGTTTCGGGCGACGGCCGTCACCGACGAGGAGCGTGAGGCGGCCGTCCTCGCGCCGGTCGTCACCCGCGACGGGAACCCCCACCTCCTGTTCACCAAGCGCGCGGACCACCTCGGCGAACACCCCGGGCAGATGAGTTTCCCCGGCGGCGGCCGCGAGCCGAGTGACACCGACCTCGAAGCCACGGCACTCCGGGAGGCCAGAGAGGAAATCGGGCTGGACCCCGCCGAGGCGGACATCGTCGGCCGCACCGACGACATCCGCACCATCACCCGCTACTCCGTCAGGCCGTTCGTCGGGACGATTCCCGACCACGAGTACACCCCGGACGAGCGCGAAGTCGCCGAAATCGCCGTCCTCGCGGTGGCGGACCTCACCGACCTCGACAACTACGAGTCGGAGCGGCGCGACCACCCACACTACGGCGAGACGCGCCTGCACTTCTTCCACGTCGACGGCTACACCGTCTGGGGCGCGACCGCTCGCATCCTCGTGCAACTGCTCGAACTCACGACGGACTGGGAGATGCCGCCGGAGGTCGACCGGGAAGTCGACCCCGACGCCGACCTCCCGAGGTAGGGGCGGCGCGCGCTCGCGGCGGGGCCACACACGGACCGTGCCAAGCGAGGTGACCCGGCTGTTCGACCGGAAGCGACACCGTTTTGCCCGGAATCGCCCATCTAGGCACGAATGCAGACACAGGGCGTACTCGCGGCGACGGGCATCGACGCGGTGGCACTGAAGCCACGCGAGGTCGACCTCTCGCGAGCGACGGCCCTCGACACCGACGCGTTCGTCGTGGACTAGGAGGGTCGGGAGTCGCTCCCCGACGCGGAGACGCTCGCCACGCTCGCCGCCGACCGGCCGACCCGTGTGAACGTCCCGGTTCGCGCCGACGGATTCGACCCGCTGGGCGACGACTCCCTGTGGGGGGACGTTCCCGACGAGGCGGGGGTCGTGCTGGTCGCGGGCAACCCGGCGTATCTCTCCGAAACCGAACGCGAGCGCGCCGTCGCGCCACGACTCGGCGCGGCCCGGGAGCGGGCCCCGGACGCGTGGGTCGGGACGGAAAGCGTCGAACGCGTCGCCATCGCCGCCGGCGGGCCGCAGTTCGAGTTGCTCTCCCGGACGACAGAGCGCGACTTCCGCGCCCTCAGAGCCGCGGGGTTCGCGGAAACGCTCGCCGTCTACGCCCCGACAGTGCTGACCGACGACGAGGACACGGTTCTCGACGACGTGGGCGACTACGCGGCACGGCGCGGTCCCGTCCGGTCCGCACTCCCAGAGGGTGCGGCGACCGACGCGACCGCGACGGGACGGGCACGCGAGGTGCTCTCGGCGGCCGTGCGAGACTACGCACTCGTCGAAAACGTCGAAGCAGTCCGGGAGCGCGTCGACTCTCTCCGTGCGGCGGGGGCCGACCGCATCGTCGGGTACCCGGCCCGGGGACTGGACGCGGTTCTCGACTGAGGGGGGAGAACGCGGCGGGTCAGTTCTCGTCGGCCGTGTCGGCCGTCTCGTCGTCGTCCGTCGTCTCCGCCTCGGAGTCGCCGGCGTCGGTCGTCTCGATTCGGTTCCCGTCCTCTTCGGTGACGGTCATCTCCGTGGGACCGCCGTTTTTCGGGACGCGGACTTCCAGCGACCCGTTCTCGCGGAGCGTCGCAGTCGCCGCGTTGGGGTCGACGTCGGCGTCGTCGGGGAGGGTGATTTCGCCGTCGAGCGAGAGGCCGCGGCCGGGGAGGCGGACCTCGTAGCCCTCGCGGAACTCGCGGAAGCGGTCGATACGCACCGCGACGGTGTCGTCGTCGAATCGGACCTGCACGTCGCTGCTGGTGGCACCGGGCGCGTCGAAGACGGCGAGGTAGGCGTCGTCGGATTCGAGCAGGTCGACCGGGAGCGGACGACGCTCCTGCACCCGACTGGACGCGCGCCCGACGGCTTCCAGAACCGTGTTTCCGAGAGAGCGGCCCAGTTCGCGTATCATAGCTCGATTTCTTCGAGGGAGTCCGACTCGCCACAGTACGGACAACTGAAGTCGGCTACCGTCACGCTGTCGGGCATATCGTACGTGTAGTGCATCTCGAACATGTCGAGTTCGCAGTCCCCGCTGGTACACGTGACTTCCACGGTCTTTGGCATATCCGACCGTACGGTCGGCGCGCCTATCAATGCCCCGGCTTTTTGCACGTCTCGCCCAACCGATACCCATGCGCTCGCTCACCGGTATCGACTTCTCCGGCGCGCGACAGGCCGGGCACGGCATCTGGCTCGCGGACGCAACTGTCGCGGACGGGCAGATAACCGTCGAGGACTGTCGCTCGGCCGCCGACCGCTTCGGCGTCGCCGAGCGGGCACCCTGTCTGGGCCGCCTGACCGAGTTCCTCCGCGAGGCCGAAACCGTCGGGTTGGACTTCCCTTTCGGCGTCCCCGCGACGGTCCACGACCGGGAGACGTGGGCGGCGAGTCTGGAGTGGGTCGCCACGGCTGCCGCCGACGCCGACAGTTTCCAGCAGGTGTGTCGAGAGCGGGCCAAATCGGCCACCGACGGGGCACGGGCGGACCTCAAGCGCGAGACCGACGGTCCCGTGGGCGCGCTCTCCCCGTACGGGAGCCACGTCTGGAAACAGACGTTCTACGGCATCCGCGACGTACTCGCCCCCCTCGCGGGAACGGACGGCGTCGCAGTCCGGCCGATGCAGGACGGCGCGTCGGATGCGACCGACCTCTGTGAGGTGTACCCCGCCGCCACGCTCGCCGCCCTCGACCTGCCCGCCGCGGAGTACAAGGACGACAGCGCGACCGCGCGGGACCGCCGCCGGACCATCGTGGACGGACTGACCGCCGAGACGCCGCTTTCGTTCACCGACGAAGTGCGCGGGATTCTCCTCGACGACGCCGGCGGCGACGCCCTCGACGCCGTCGTGGCCGCGCTCGGCACGTATCGGGCGCGGCAAGCCGACTTCGAACCGGACCGGCCGTGGGACGAGCGCGAGGGCCACATCTACGTGTAGCACCGTCACCCCTCGACGGCGGCGGACGAAGTGGTACCACGAGACACGGGCGGGCGTCAGCGGCCGTCCGACGGCGGGCGTCAAAGGGCTGGCGTCGGTCGCGCCACCGTCCGATTCTCAGGGTCTGGGTCCGCGGGAAGTGGTTTTTGTCGTCGCGGCCGACGGGTCGAGTATGAGCGAGGACACGCTGTACGACCGTCTCGGCGGTCGTGAGGGAATCCGCGCAGTCGTGGACGACTTCTACGACCGGTTGGTGGCCGACGACGACCTCGGCCCCTTCTTCGCGGACGCCGACGTGGACAGCCTCCGCCGGACACAGACCGACTTCCTCTGTGAGGCCGCCGGTGGGCCGGAGACGTACGACGCCGCGCCGGTTCGGGCGGCACACCTCGACGTGCCTTTCGAACCCGCGGACATCCAGCGGGCGGTCGAACACCTCTACGAGAGTCTCGACGCCTTCGACGTACCCGAAGACGACGCCGACGCCGTGGTCGGAGCCATCGCCGCCTACGAGGACGACTTGCTGGCCGACCCGGACGAGTAGGTCCGTGTAGTCACCGTTTTACTCCTCGGGCGACAACCCGGTTCTATGCAAGACCCGGGTACGCTCTCCGTGACCATCGTTGACGGCTACGTCGACGAACCGGCCCACTTCGGCGTCCCGCCCTACATCTCGACGTACCCGCGGTACACCGCCGGTGCCCTCGTCGACGCGGGCGTCCCTCGCGAGCAGATTACGTATCACACCATCGACGCGCTCCGAGAGGACGGGGCACGCTGGCGCGACGTCGAGGACGCCGACCTCGTGGTGTACGTCGGCGGGATGACCGTCCCCGGGAAGTACGTCGGCGGGACGCCCGCCGAACCGGACGAGGTGCGCCGCATCGCGTGGACTGCCGAGGGCGTCTCGGTCATCGGCGGTCCCGTCCGCTTCGGCGTGGGCGAGGCGAACGAGGGCGCGAGCGAGACGGCGCGCGACGACTTGGACTTCGACTTCCTCGCCATGGCCGACGTGGAGGCGGCGGCCTACGACCTCGCACACGGCGGCCTCGAAGGGTTCGAGGACCGCTACCGCGACGTCGAGGAGATTACCCGGTGGGCACGGAAGGGTGCGTTCGTCGTCGAACAGCATCCGAATCATCCCGACTACCTCATCGCCGAACTGGAGACGGGCCGCGGGTGCCCCTACCGGTGTTCGTTCTGTACGGAGCCGATGTACGGCGACGCGACCTTCCGCCCGCCCGAGACAGTCGTCTCGGAAGTCGACGCGCTCTCGGCGGCGGGCGTCGAGAACTTCCGACTCGGGCGGCAGGCCGACATCCTCGCCTACGGGGGCGACGGCGAGAAGCCCAACCCAGACGCCCTCCGGGAGCTATACGGCGGCATCCGCGAGGTGGCACCCGAGTTGGGCACGCTCCACCTCGACAACATGAACCCGATTACCGTGGTGAAGTGGCCGGAGTTGGCCCGCGAGGGCATCCGCGTCATCGCGGAACACAACACGCCCGGCGACACCGCGGCGTTCGGATTGGAGTCGGCAGACCCGCTCGTCCAAGAGGAGAACAATCTCAACGTCTCCGCCGAGGAGTGCTTCCGGGCGGTGAAAATCGTCAACGAGGAAGCGGGCTTCAGACCGGGCGGCGACCCCGAGACGGCCCCGAACTTCGGCGACGGTGCGGCCCGTCGACTCCCGAAACTCCTGCCGGGCATCAACCTCGTCCACGGCCTGAAGGGCGAACGCGCCGAGACGTTCGAGCACAACAGGGCATTCCTCCAGCGGGTGTACGACGAGGGGCTGTTGCTCCGCCGCGTGAACATCAGACAGGTTATGGCCTTCGAGGGCACCGACATGGCCGACGTGGGTGCGGACATCGCCGAGGACCACAAACGCCAGTTCAAGCAGTACAAGCAGGAAGTCCGCGAGGAGATAGACAACCCGATGCTCGAGCGGGTCGCCCCACCCGGAACGGTTCTCCCGGACGTCCACCTCGAATACCACGACGGCGCGTACACGTTCGGGCGGCAACTCGGCACGTACCCCCTGCTGGTCGGGATTCCGGGCGAACACGAACTCGGCCGGACGCTGGACGTGGCCATCACCGACCACGGCCAGCGGTCGGTGTCGGGCGTCCCCTACCCCCTCGACGTGAACGCGGCGTCGATGGACGAACTCACCGAGATTCCCGGCGTCGGGAGACAGACCGCCGGCAACATCGTCGTGGACCGCCCCTACGAGTCTGTCGGTGAAGTCACGGACGTGGACCTCACGGCGTTCGCGACGGTCCGCCACTCGGGGGACGCGGACTGACCTCAGTCGGTCAGTTCGCGGAGGACTTCGAGGTCGCGGTCGGTTCGCATGAACTCCGACAGCCGCCGGTCCTCGCCGCAGTCGGGACAGCTAAAGGACGCGTCGGGGCTGGGCAGGCCCGTCGGGTCGGCTTCCCAGTCTTTCAGACACTCGGGACAGACCAACTGAACGAACGCCTCGTTCATGGACGAGAGTGGGGTGCCGGGGTCGGAAAAGCCTCCGGGCGTTCCCAGTTCGGGAGAACGCCGGGTCGTCGTGACGGCCCCCTGTCGGGTCGGGCAGTTGTGACCTAACAGAAGGTACTTCTGTCGCGTGACGAAATGACCGAGCAATGAGACGCGGCGTCGAGGTGAGCGTCGTCCTCCCGGCTTACAACGAGGCCGACACCATCGAGGACACCGTCCGAATTACCCTCGAGACGCTCGCCGAGTTCCTCCCCGCGGACGCCTTCGAGGTCATCGTCGCGGAGGACGGCTGTGACGACGCGACACCCGAGATAGCCGCGCGGTTGGCGGCCGAGGACGAACGCGTCCGGCACGTCCACAGCGAATCGCGGCGCGGGCGGGGCGGGGCACTCGAGTACGCGTTCCGCGAGGCCCACGGCGGGACGCTGGTCTACTTCGACACCGACCTCGCCACGGACATGCGCCACCTCGAAGAGTTGGTCGAGAGTGTCCGGTCCGGGGAGTACGACTTCGCCACCGGGTCGCGGTGGGTTCCCGGACAGGAGGCCGACCGCCCGGCCAAGCGCGGGATTCCGAGCAGGGGGTTCAACCGTCTCGTCCGCCTGTTCCTGCGCTCTGACTTGCTCGACCACCAGTGTGGATTCAAGGCGTTCGACCGGACGGCACTGTTGGATGTCCTCGAAGACGTCGAGGACGACCACTGGTTCTGGGACACGGAGGTGTTGGTCCGGGCACAGCGGGCGGGCTACCGCGTCCGGGAGTTCCCCGTCGAGTGGGAACCGAAGGGCGACTCGAAGGTCGACCTCGTGCGGGACGTACTCGGGATGGGGAGCCAGATACTCCGGACGTGGTGGCAGGTCGCCGTGTCGCCACGGCTGACCCGCCGGGTGAACCTCGCGGCCGGGACCGGCCTCGTGCTACTCGCGCTCGTGTTGATGACGGTGTATCTCGACCCGACGGCCGTCCTCGCGGAGATGCGCGGGGCGTGGAACGCCCACCCCGAGTTGGTCGTCGCGTCGGCAGTCGTCTACCTACTCTCGTGGCCGCTCCGTGGCGCGCGGTACCGCGACATCCTCGCGGAACTGGGCTACACCGAGCGAATCGGCTTCCTGACGGGCGCGGTGTTCATCAGTCAGACCGGGAACCTCGTGTTCCCGGCGCGGGCGGGTGACGCCGTGCGCGCCTACGTCGTGAAGGCACGCCGGTCGATTCCGTACCCCTCGGGATTCGCCTCGTTGGCCGTCGAGCGCGTCTTCGACCTGCTGACGATTACGGCACTCGCCGGGACGGTCCTCGTCGGCTACGCCGTCCTCGACCCCGGCAGTCTCGCCTCGCTCGCGGCCGGGTTCACCGGGGCACGGGCCAGCGGCCGCGTCGCGGTCGCCGTCGCGGCGTTCGTCGGCGCGATGGCCATCGCCGTCACCGTCCTCATCGTCGCCAGCGCGCGCTCCGACCGAAACTACGTCCGGGCGGGGGTCGGCCGCCTGTCGACCGACTCCTACGCCGACTACGTGGCGGGCGTCATCGAGCAGTTCACCGGCGACGTGCAGCGCGTCACCGGGACGCCCGCCGCGTTCGCCCGCGTGGGCGCGACGAGTCTCGTCATCTGGACGCTCGACGTGGTGACCGCTGTCCTCGTGTTCGCCGCCTTCGAGGTCGACCTCGCGCCGGGCACGCTGTTGGCCGTCGGTTTCTTCGCCGTCAGCGTCGGCAACCTCGCCAAGGTCCTCCCGCTGTCGCCCGGCGGCATCGGCCTGTACGAGGGTGCGTTCTCGCTGCTGGTCGTCGCCCTCGTCCCGACTGTCGCGTGGGAGACGGCACTGGGGGCGGCCATCGTGGACCACGCGGTCAAGAACGTCGTCACCATCGCGGGCGGCCTCGTCGCGATGGCGTGGCTGAACGTCTCGCTGACGACCGCTGTCGAGGAGAGCCGCGAGGCAGAGGCGGAAGCGGCGGCGGAGACGGACTGATTCCCACGAAGGTTTTTATTCGTAGTGGTCGGTGACGAACGGGCCGAGAGCCGCGGCGACGGCCTGCACCAAGGCGTCTTCGCGGTCCACGATGCCGTCGGTGAGGAGGCCGATGGCTCCCTGTGTCGTCGCCACGTCCTCGGCACCGAGTACGTCGGCGAGGACGGGACTGAGTTCGTCGCCATCGCGGACGCGGGTGGCGACGGTTTCGGGGAGGCGGATGCTCGGCCCGGCACCGCGAGTCGTGCGGGTACCGTCGGCGACGGCGGCCCACATCACGAGGTACAGGTCCGAAGACCCGGCGATGACGGCCACGTCGTCGGCCCATCCCCTGTCGCCCGCCGAGGCACGGCGGAGTTCCGCGACGCCGCCCTCGATGCCGACGCCGAAGTCGACGCCCGACCCGAACGCCAGTGCTGCTTCCGCGCGGTTCTGCGCGCCGGCGATTGTCTGGGCGTGCCCGCGTGGCTGTTCGGGGACACTGGGGTCGACATCGACCGCTTCGACCTGTCCCTCGATTCGTCCCGCGAGTGCCCGCTCCGTCGCCGACACCTTCACCGGGTTCTCCGTACCGACTGCGACGCGCATACCCGCCCAATTGTGTCTCCGTGACTTGATAATTTCGCCCAGCGACCGGGCGGAAGGCACGAGACATGCGAGGGATGCGATTTATGAGGTAGCCGGCCATCAAGCGTTGATATGTGGGATACGGTTGGGGGTGACGTGTGGTGACGACGAGTGTTCCGTTTACCGTACTCGACGAGGCAGTCCACCACATAGAGGAATCGTTCGCGCCGTGGAACATCCAGATAGAGGTCGGGACGGCCGAGACCATCGACGTCGACCGACTCGAAGAGGCGGCGGTCGCTGCCTGTACCGCCCACCCGCTCGCGCGGGCCAGACGGCGGCCGTGCAACCTCGGTGACACGCAGTACGAGTGGGAGATTCCCGACGACGCGGGAGAGGTCCCGGTCGAAGTCGTCGACGCCGACGACGACCTCGATGCGGCCCGAACCGAGTTCTACGGCCGGTCGTTCGACCTGACTGCGGAGTCGCCGGTCCGACTCTCGGTGGTCCGCGGTGCTGGCCGCGAGGGTGGCGACCTGCTGATGGTGGCCGTCAGCCACGCCGCCGCAGACGGGGTCGGCGCGGTCCGCATCGCTCGCTCGGTCTGTCAGGCCTACCGCGGCGAGACGCCCGACGGCGACACCCTCCCGCTCGAAGAGTCGCGTGCGGCTCTCGACGACATCCGCCCGTCGTCGCTCGTCGAGCGCGCTGACCTGTTCGGGACCCTCGCAGGAAAACTCGGGGACACCGTCGACAGGCCGACGCGCATCGCCGAGGACGGTGGCACCAGCGGGGACGATTGGGGCTTCGTCCACCGGACGCTGGACGAGGACCTCACCGAAATGCTCGTCTCCGGCCGGCCCGACGGCGTCTCGGTCAACGACGTGTTGCTCGCCGCACTCCACCTCACCATCGCGGAGTGGAACGAGAGCCACGGGAAATCGGCTCGGAAGATAACGACGATGGTCCCGGTCAACACCCGCCCCGAGGAGTGGTTCTACGAGGTGGTCGGGATGTACGCGCTGTTCGGGAGCGTCGGGACGCGCTCCCGTGACCGCCGGGACCCGGAGACGGCCCTCGAACGTATCGCCGAGCAGACGACCGAACTCAAGGAGCGCGACCAAGCCGCCGCGTACTACGAGGTGTTGCAGATGATTCCGCCGGGCACGCCCGTCAGCCTGAAGCGGCAACTCCCACACCTGCTCCGGGGCATCGGCAGCGGACTGATGGATACGGCCGCGCTGTCGAACCTCGGCCGAGTGCCGGACGGGCCGTCGCTCTCCGCGGACGGGAACGACTCGCTGTGGTTCTCCCCGCCGTGTATGTCCGCGCTACCGCTCGGCATCGGCGTGGCGACGACCAACGGGGCGGTTCGGCTCTCGTTCCGCTACACGGCGCGGCAGTTCGACGCGGACGCCGCGTCGCGGTTCGCCGACTACTACGTCGGAACGGTGCGGACACTCGTCGGCTAGAACCGACGCGACCAGTTCGTTTTATTTGCCACCGGTGGCTGACAGTAAGATATGGGGGCAGTTACTGGGGGCGTCGTGCGATGACCACGACAGTCCCGTTCTCGCTGATAGAGGAGTCAGTGTATCACATCGAGCAGGCGTACACGCCGTGGAACATGCAGGGCGAGTTCGAGACGTCCGAGACGGTGGACATGGACCGCCTCCGCGAGGCAGCGGTCGCCGTCGCCGAGGCGTTCCCGATGGCGCGAGCACACCGCCAGCCGAGCAGTCTCGCGGACTACGAGTACGTCTGGGAGATAGCGGACAGTGTCGACACGGAGGACGTGGTCGTCCGTGAAGTCGACGGCGAAGAGACGGACCTCGAAACCGCCCAGAACTGGATGTACAACCGCCTGTTCGACCTCACCGAGGAGTTCCCGTTCCGCGTGATGGTGGTCCGGGGTGAGGGACTGAACGGCGGTGACCGACTGCTGTTGAGCGTCAACCACGTCGCCGCCGACGGCGTCGGTCTCCTCCGCATCGCGCAAGCACTCTGTACGGCGTACCGCGGGAACGAGCCGCACGGGAGCATGATTTCGTTCGAGGACTCGCGGGACCTGCTCGAAGACATCCGCCCGTCGACGCTCCCCGACCGACTCGACCAGTTCGGGTCCGTGGCCGGGCGGCTGAAAGACTTCATCAACTCACCGACCCGAATCGCGCCGGACGGCGGGAGTAACCGCGACGGGTGGGGATTCGCCCGTCGCCGCCTCAGCGAAGACCTGACCGACCGCCTCGTGTCCGACCGGCCCGAGGGCGTCTCGGTCAACGACATGCTCCTCGCCGGTCTCCACCTCGCAATCGAGGAGTGGAACGACGACCACGACAAGTACTCCGGGAAGCTGAGTACCATGATGCCGGTGAACCTCCGCCCCGAGGAGTGGTTCTACGACGTCGTCGGGATGTACTCCATGTTCGAGAGCGTGGAGACACACAGTCGTGACAGGCGGTCACCGGGGCGAACGGTCGAAACCATCGCCGAGCAGACGACCGAGCTCAAACAGCGCGACCGGGCCGCCGCGCTCTACGAGGTATTGAAGATGCTGCCACCCGGCGTCCCGCTCGGCCTGAAACAGTTGCTTCCGGAACTCCTGCGCGGCCCCGGGCAGCGGTTCCTCGACACGGCACTGCTGACCAACCTCGGCCGCCTCCCGATGGTCCCCTCCCTCGCCGAGGACGCGGAGGAGGAGATTTGGTTCTCTCCACCGACGTGGCGCGGGACGCCCATCGGCGTCGGCGTGGCGACGTTCGACGGGCAGGTCAACTTCTCGTTCCGCTATCGCCGGGACCTGTTCGACAGCCCCGGTGCCGCGGAGTTCGCCGACTACTTCGTCGAGAACGTCGAGCGAACCATCGAGTGAGCGGCGGGTGTCGTGTCACCCCGTACCACCATATTAATACGACCTTCGGAGTGCCGGAAACAGGTGTATCGTCGGCGTTACGCCGCGAACTCGTTCCGAAGACGGAATATTTAAATATCTTTCGTCGCAATTCGTGTGCTACCGACGATTGTCCGGGGTTTCTCAGGTCGAACCTGCCCGGATAGCATCCGCCTTCGACCAATGAGCGAGAACACGAGAGCGCGAACGCGCACGACGGAAGAGACGAACGAGGAGAGTTCCGAGCAGACCGCCTGTCCCGAGTGCGGTGGGACACTCCTCATGGACGACGAACACGGCGAGACGGTGTGTGACGACTGCGGCCTCGTCGTCGAGGAAGGTGAAATCGACCGCGGGCCGGAGTGGCGTGCGTTCGACGCCAGCGAGAAAGACGAGAAGTCCCGCGTCGGTGCCCCCACCACCAACATGATGCACGACAAGGGGCTCTCGACCAACATCGACTGGCGCGACAAGGACGCCTACGGCAACTCCCTAGGCAGTCGCCAACGCCAGAAGATGCAGCGACTGCGCAAGTGGAACGAGCGGTTCCGGACCCGCGACTCGAAAGAGCGCAACCTCAAGCAGGCACTCGGCGAAATCGACCGCATGGCCTCCGCCCTCGGCCTCCCCGAGAACGTCCGCGAGACTGCCAGCGTCATCTACCGCCGCGCGCTGGACGAGGACCTCCTCCCCGGCCGCTCCATCGAAGGTGTCTCCACGGCGTCGGTGTACGCCGCCGCCCGACAGGCCGGCGTCCCCCGGAGTCTCGACGAGATTACCGACGTGTCCCGCGTCGAGAAGAGCGAAATCGCCCGGACGTACCGCTACGTGGTCCGAGAACTCGGGTTGGAGGTCCAGCCCGCCGACCCCGAGAGTTACGTGCCGCGCTTTGCCTCGTCGCTCGAACTCTCCGACGAGGCCGAACACCGTGCCCGTCAACTCCTCCAGAACGCCAAAGAGCAGGGCGTCCACTCCGGGAAATCGCCCGTGGGACTGGCCGCCGCCGCCGTCTACGCCGCCGCCCTCCTGACCAACGAGAAGACGACCCAAGCCGCCGTCAGCGAGGTGGCCGACATCAGCGAGGTCACCATCCGCAACCGCTACCACGAACTCTTAGAGGCAGAGCAAGACCTGCCGATGGCCTGACAGCGCGTCGTCACCGATTCTGCGGCAGTCGTAACCCTCTAGAGGCGGCCGTCCGTGGACCGTCGCATGCAGACAGAGCACCGGGTCGTCGTCGGCGACGCCCGGGAGATGGCCGCCCTCGACGACGACAGCGTCGACCTCGTCGTCACGTCACCGCCATACCCGCTCATCGAGCAGTGGGACGACACCTTCACCGGTCTCGACCCGGCCATCGGCGAGGCCCTCGACGCGGACGACGGCGAGCGTGCCTTCGAGGCGATGCACGACGTGCTGGACACCGTGTGGGCAGAGGTCGTCCGGGTTCTCCGGCAGGGCGGCATCGCCTGTGTCAACGTCGGGGACGCCACCCGGTCCGTCGACGGTGAGTTCCGCCTGTGGCCCAACCACGCAGAGGTCGTACGCCGCCTCCGCGAGCGTGGCCTCTCCTCGCTGCCGGGTCTCCTCTGGCGCAAGCCGACCAACAGTCCCACGAAGTTCATGGGGTCGGGGACGCTCCCGCCCAACGCCTACCCGACGCTGGAACACGAGCACGTGCTGCTCTTCCGGAACGGGTCGACCCGGCGGTACCCACCCGGCGACGACCAGCGATACGAGAGCGCGTACTTCTGGGAGGAACGCAACGAGTGGTTCTCGGACCTCTGGGAAATCCCCGGCGAGGACCAACGGCTCGGCGGCGATGGCAGTGTCGCCCGCGAACGGTCGGGTGCCTTCCCGCTCGAAGTCCCACTCCGCCTGATACGGATGTTCTCGACGTACGGTGACACCGTACTCGACCCGTTCTGGGGGACTGGGACGACCACGGCGGCGGCGATGGTCGCCGCCCGCGACTCCGTGGGCTACGAACTCGACGAGGGATTCCGGGCGGCCTTCGGGGGAACCGTCGACGAGGTACCGGCACTGGCCGACGAGCGGACTGCGACCCGACTGGCGGCCCACCGCGAGTTCGTCGCACAGCGCCGGGCGGCCGGCGACGAACCGGCCTACGAAGCCGAGTACTACGACTTCCCTGTCGTCACGAAACGCGAGCGGCAGGTCCGCTTCTACACCGTCGCCGACGTGTGCGAGCGCGACGACCCCACAGACGACAGGTACGTCGTGACCCACGAGCCATTCGAGGGGTAGGTCACCGGGCACGAACCTGCCGTGACGGTGGGGAACTTTTCACACTGTCCGTGGATGCGGTGCCATGGCCAGTGTCGTCTGGCAACTCGTGCTGTACGTCGGGTTCGTGACGAACCTAGTCGCCGCGGTCCAGTAAGACAGGTTTTTGTCGGGACTCGTCGGAATTGCGGTATGGACTTCGAGTCGTTCGTGCTCGCGGCGAGCACGGCCGATCTCGGCGAGGAACCGGCGGCCCGCGAACACGCCGACGCTATCGAGTTCAGGATGGACCTCGCCGAGGAGCCACTCGCCGCACTGGCGGACTACGACGGGGAACTGCCGATACTCGCCACCAACCGCGCCGCGTGGGAGGGCGGCGAGGCCGAAGACGACGAGCGACGCCTCGACACGCTCTGTACCGCCTGCGAGTACGAGGCGGTCGAAGCAGTCGACGTGGAACTCGCCGCCGTCGCGGACGAGGACGCGCGGTTCGTGCTGGACCGTGCCAGCGACCACGGCGTCGCGACGGTCGTCTCGGCACACGACTTCGACGGGACACCACCCGCACCCGAACTGCGCCAACTCCTCGACCAGGCCTGTCGGCACGGTGACGTGGGGAAACTCGCCGTCACCGCGGCCGACGAGGACGACGTACTGGAGTTGCTCGCGGCGACCCGCGCCTCGACGAAGGGGGGCGACGCCGTCGCCACGATGTCGATGGGGGAGGTGGGTCGCCACTCCCGTGCCGTCGCGCCGGTGTACGGCTCGAAAATCGGCTACGCGCCGGTGGACCCTGCCGACGCCACGGCACCCGGTCAGTACGACCTCGCGACTCTCAGACGGCTGGTAACGACCCTCTCGTCGGATGAGACGGGCGAAACACAAGGTTGAAACCGGTTGTCATACATCTCACGGGCGTGCAACGGACGGCGCGCAAGCGGCCGTGGCTCGCGGCACTGCTGGCTCTGGCTTATCCGGGGCTCGGACACGTCTACCTCCGGGAGTGGGCACGCTCACTGCTGTGGTTCGGGCTGGCTCTGCTGACGGCGTCGCTCCTGATACCGCCGTCGGCCGTGCCCGAGACGGTGACACTCGATTCCCTCTCACAGATGGCGAGTACCCTGCCGCTGACGACGACGCTGGCACTCGGCGTAGTCACGGGTGCGAGTACTGTCGACGCTTACTGGCAAGCCAGCCGAGCGAACGAGCGACACCGGCAGGAAGCCGCGGGGACGACGTGTCCCGACTGCGGCCGGGACGTGGACGAGGACCTCGATTTCTGTCACTGGTGTACTGCTCCCCTCCGGCCAACGAACGACCGCGACGCCTAGAACGGGAACGTCCGCTGTTCCCGCTGGACCGATATCCACTTCTCCTCGGTCAGTTCACGCATGATGGCGTCGCCGTGGAACCGGCCGATACCCGAGGCCTTCATCCCACCGAAGGGGACGTTCGGCTCCTCGTGAATCGGCTGGTCGTTGATGTGGACCATCCCCGCGTCGATAGCGTCGGCCACGTCCTCCGCGCGATTGCGGTCACCCGACCAAACCGACGCCGCCAGTCCGTACTCCGTGTCGTTGGCCAGTTCGATGGCCTCCTCGTCCGAGGAGACGGGGATAACCGGCGCGACAGGGCCGAAGTGTTCGTTACAGGCCGCGGCCATGTCGTTGTCCACGCCCGAGAGGACCGTCGGCGCGACGACCAGCGAGTCCTCGACACCGTCGAGTTCGACCGTCTCGCCGCCGGTCTCCAGCGTCGCTCCGGCTTCGACGGTCCGCTCGACGTAGTCGAGTATCTCCTCGCGCTGGGACTCGTTGACGATGGGACCGACGATGGTGGCTTGGCTGTGGGCACTCCCGGTCGGCACCATCTCGGCTTTCTCCACCAACCCTTCGACGTACTCGTCGTAGACGTCCTCGTGGACGAGGTGGCGGTTGATGGAGATACACACCTGCCCCTGATGGGAGAACGACCCGAACGCGCTCCCCGAAATCGCGTTGTCGAGGTCCGCGTCGTCCAGCACGACGTTGGGTGCGTTCCCGCCGAGTTCCATCGCCGGGAACGCCAGCGAGTCGACGGCCTGCTTTGCGACCCGTTTGCCCACCGGCGTCGAACCGGTAAAAGCCACCACGTCCACGTCGGGGTGGCCGGCCACGCGGTCCCCGATGTCCGAGCCGCGACCGGTGACGACGTTGACCAGCCCCGACGGCGCGCCCGCCATCTCGAACAGGCGGGCGATGACGAGGCCGCTGGTCACGGGCGTCTCGGAGGCGGGCTTGATGACCACGCCGTTGCCGAGGGCGACTGCCGGTGCGACTGCGCGAATCGAGAGGTGTAGCGGGAAGTTCCACGGCGGGATGACGGCGACGACGCCGGCCGGTTCGCGCTTGACGAGGTTCTCCTTGCCCGCGATGTCGGACTCGCGTACGTCGCCACCGGCGCGGAACGGGAACGTCGCGGCCTCGGACACGTCGTCACGGGCCGTCGAGAGTTCGACGTTGCTCTTCAGCGGCGCGCTCCCCGATTCGGTGACGAGTAGGTCCGTCAGTTCGTCCTCGTACTCTTCGAGCAGTGCGAGTACGTCCCGAAGGAGCGTCGCCCGTCGTTCGGGTGGCTTCTCGGCCCACCGCTCCTGTGCCCGACTCGCCGCGGCGTAGGCGTCGTCGACGTCTGCGACGGTCCCGGCGGGGACCCGCGTCCACTCCTCACGCGTGGAGGGGTCGGTTACGGCGATTGTCTCGCCGTCGCCGGGGCCGCGCCACTCCCCGTCGACGTACGTGCGGTTCCAGTCCGCGTCTGCGGACACGTCCGGTGCTGATCGTTCGGCTCCTGTCGGCTGTGACATCAACCGAACGTCGTTTCGGAGCGGCAAAAGCCTGCGGCCCGCGAACCCTTTAGTGATTACACCTCCCGAGCCCCAAAGTGTCGTTACTTCTCGATGATGCTCTCGTCGACTGCCTCGCCGAAGTGCCGGGCAGTGTCTTCGTAGTAGACCTTGATTCGGTCACCGACTTCGAGGTCCGTGACCGCCTTGCGGCCGCCCTCGCTGGCGACTTTGATCGTCTCGGCGTTCTGCAGCAGCGTCTCGATGCGGTCCCCGGATTCGGTTTCGGCCTGCACCCGGAACATCGGCCGCTTCTCTATCTTCACGCGGCCGACGATGGCCTCGCGGGTGTTGCCGTCCAAGTCGACGACCTGTACCTCGTCGCCGCTCGACAGTTCCGAGAGGTACTTCGTCTCGCCGCCGGGCGTGCGGACGTAGGCGTGGACCGCGCCGGCGTTGACCCGGAACGGCCGGGAGGCGACGTAGGGCGACTCCGCGGTTTCGGCGTGGACGAAGAAGAGCCCGCGGCTCATCGACCCGACGAGCATCCCCTCGTCGTGGTCCATGAGGTTGCCCGTGTCGACGCAGACGCGGTCGGCGGACCCGGTCTGTTCGATGGCCGTAATCTCTGCCTCTTGGAGGTCGATTGACTCGCGTTGGGTCTCGTCGCGGACCGCCACCGTCTCGCGTATCTCGTCCGGGTCGTCCGTGTCGAGCAGGACGCCGTCGGCACCCAGTTCCAGCGTCTCGAAGGCGGTCCGTGCCTCCGCTGCGGTCTGGACGCCCGCGATGAGGTCCGTCTCCTCGCCGATACGCGCGATGAGGTTCTCCAAGGGGATTATCTGCCAGTCCTCGCCGATGACGATGGTGTACTCGGCTTCGTCGGCGACCGCTTCCGCGAAGGCCTCGTAACTCTCGTTCAGGATGCGGACGTACCCGCCCTGCGTCCCGTCGCCGTCCGCCCGGAGCGTCGAGAGGTCAGCCGACCCCGAGAAGTCCGCCGGGAGGTCGACGGTGCCGTCGCCCTCGCCATCCTTGCCGACGACGGCGGCGTCGGCGTCGCTCTCGTCGGCTTCCGCCTCCATGACGTGTACGTCGCCGTTGCGGAACGCCGCGATGTTGACCTGTCCGAGTTCGCGCACTCGCTCGACGTCTCGGTCGTCGACCAGCACCCAGTCGACACCCGCTTCCAGCCCCGCTGTGATGCGACGCTTGCGCGCCTCCCAGTCGCCGACTTCGTCGTCGGCTTTCAGCCATACGGAACGTGTCATGTGAACCCGGTCGGTGCCACCGGGCTTGAATATGGCGGACGCTCCCCGGTCGGCAAAGACGAAACATTACTCTCGGACCACGGTCGTTCGGACGGGTCCGCTCGCCCGCGTCGGGTCGTTCGAACCCGTCGAACAGTCCGCGCCGTCGCGTCGGCCGCGCTCAGGCCTCAACCGGCAGTCCGGCCTCGCGGGCGGCCTCTTCGGCGGTGGCGTCGTCGTGGATGACCGCGGCGACGCCCGCCGTGATGGCCTCGGGGTCGTCGTGCTGGAAGATAGAGCGGCCCATCGAGACACCGGCCGCCCCGGCGTCCATCGCCCCGCGGACCATCTCCAGTGTCTCCTCGTCGGTCCCTTTCGACCCGCCGGCGATGACGACGGGCAGCGACGTTGCCTCCACGACCCGCTCGAACGTGTCCGGGTCACCGCTGTAGGACGTTTTCACCACGTCCGCGCCGAGTTCCTCGCCCAGTCGGACGGCGTGGGCGAGCGCGTCCGCGAACGCCTCGGAGTCCTCGGTGTCGATGTCCGGGCCGCGCGCGTAGGTCATGGCGAGAACCGGCATCCCGTACTTCTCGGCCTCGCTCGTGACCTCGGCGAGGTCGGCTATCTGTTCGCGTTCGTACTGGCTCCCGACGTTGATGTGGAAGGAGACGGCGTCGGCACCGACGCGGATGGCGTCCTCGACGGTGCCGGTGCGTCGCTTGTCGTTCTCGTCCGGGCCGATGGCCGTCGACCCGTTGAGGTGGACGATGTAGCCCGCGCCGTTCTTGTTGTCGTGGACTCGCGATGCGATGCCTTTCTGGGTCAACACCGCGTCGGCCCCGCCGCGCGTGATGGCGTCGATGGTCGACTCGATGTCCTGCAGGCCGGTGACCGCGCCCAGTGTGATGCCGTGGTCCATCGGGACGACGAGGTACTGCCCTCCTGTCCCGATTCGCTCCAAACGCGCCGATGTCCCCGTGCTCATAGTATGGAAGTCTGTAGCAAGAGACGGTTATTTGTGTTCCGGTTGTGGCCAGTCCCAGCGACGGGGGATGACCGACGGGACGGCCTCAAATACGCCACAGGTACCGCTGCCAGACCCGCCGGGCCGCGCGTGTCAGCGGGAACGGCCTCTCCCCGCGCATCGCCGCGACGAAGCCGACGACCGACCCCAGCGCGAGCGCGACCCCGGCGGCGGCGAGGACGGGCCACAGACCCGACAGTGCCCCGACGAACAGGCCGATCTCGTGTACCACCGAGGCGAACACCAACGCCGGGACTATGGCGTCCACCAAACCCAAGAGCGCGTACCCGAGCAGACGGCCGACGGTCATGTACTGGCCCGCGCCCGCCCGGCGAAAATAGCTTACCCCTCGTCGGTGGCGACGGCGTGGTCCTCGCGTCGCCGCTCCCAGCCGTCGAGCGCGCCCGCTTTCAGTTCCCGCGCCTTCGCCGCCAGTCGGTCCGCCACCGCCTCGACCGCATCGCCGTTCTCGTGGCCCTCTGCGACGATGTCGACCAGTGCCGACCCGACGATGACGCCATCCGCACCGGCCGCGACGATGCGCTCGGCGTGGTCGCCAGTCTTGATGCCGAACCCGACGGCCTTGGGAACGTCCCAGTCGTCGAGTCGTCCGAGGCTCCCCGCCGTCTGGTCGCTCACGTCGTCACGCGCCCCAGTGACGCCGAGGCGGGCCTGCACGTAGACGTACCCGGAGGTCAGGTCCATCAGCCGTGCCAATCGCTCTTCTTCCGTCGTCGGCGCGACGATGAACACCAAATCGAGGCCGAACTCGTCGCAGGCCGCCCGGAGCGGGTCGGCCTCCTCGGCCGGCAGGTCCGGAACGACGAAGCCCGTCAGTCCGGCCTCGGCAGCCCGCCGGACGAACGGCCCCGGCCCCCGCTCGCTCGCGGTTTCACCGCTCGCATTCGAGGCTGAAGCCTCGCTCTGCCCGTACTGGTAAATCAGGTTGTAGTAGGTCATGCACACGAGGGGCACGTCCACGTCCAGTTCCTCGACGAACTGGAAGTAGCGGTCGGGGGTCATGCCACCCTCCAGTGCGCGGACGATGGCCCCCTGAATCGTCGGCCCCTCGGCGATAGGTTCCGAGAACGGGAGGCCGAGTTCGATGACATCGGCACCGCCGCGTGCGAGTGCCTCGACGTAGGCCTTCGAGGCGTCGTAGTCGGGGTCACCGGCCGCGAGGTACGGGACGAAGGCAGGTTCGTCCCGCTCGAACACCGCGCCGAGTCGGTCGTTGTTCGCCACTCACATCCCCCCGTGCATGCCGTCGAAGACGCTCATGTCGACTGCCGTCTCGAGGTCACGCTGTGCCGTCTCCTCGATGACCGTTTCGAGGTCCTTGTCGCCCCGGCCGGAGACGTTGACGATGGTCACGTCGCCCACGTCCTCGTGGTCCTCTTCGAGGTAGCCGAACGCGTGGGCCGTCTCCAGCGCGGGGATGATACCCTCGTCCTGCGAGAGGCGGTGGAACGCTTCGAGCGCGGTGTCGTCGTCGACGTTGACGGGCGTGACCCGCCCCTCGTCGACGAGGTGTGCGAGTTCCGGGCCGACGCCCGCGTAGTCCAGTCCCGCCGAGACGCTGTGGGACTCCATGATTTGGCCGTCCGAGTCCTGCAGGAGTTTGGTCCGCGCACCGTGGAGGACACCCTCGTCGCCGGTCGAGAGCGACGCGGAGTTGGGCGCGACGCCCTCCGTTTCGTCGACCGAGAGCGACGAGCCACCGGCCTCGACGGCGAACAGGTCCACGTCGTCGTCGCCGACGAAGTTGTGGAAGGCACCCATCGTGTTCGACCCCCCACCGGCACAGGCGATGACGGAGTCGGGCAGACGGCCGGTCTGTTCCTGTACCTGCTCGCGGGCCTCCTCGGAGATGACAGAGTGGAAGTCACGGACCATCACCGGGAACGGGTGCGGGCCGACGATGGACCCGATGACGTAGTGGGTGTTCTCGACGGTGGTCGCCCAGTCCCGCATCGTCTCGCTGATGGCCTCCTTCAGCGTTCCACGGCCGACCGTCACGGGGTTGACTTCCGCACCGTTGATGCGCATCCGGAAGACGTTGGGCCGCTGGCGGTTGATGTCCGTCTCGCCCATGTAGATTTCACAGGGCATGTCCAGATGGGCGGCGGCCATCGCCGTCGCGGTGCCGTGTTGGCCCGCACCCGTCTCGGCGATGATTCGCTCCTTGCCCATGTACTTCGCCAGCAGGACTTGCCCGAGCGCGTTGTTCAACTTGTGTGCCCCGCCGTGGAGCAGGTCCTCGCGCTTGAGGTACACGTCCGTATCGTAACGCGCCGAGAGTTGGTCGGCGTACTGGAGCGGGAGGGGGCGGCCCCCGAAGTCCCGCAGTCGCTCGCGGAACTCGTCCACGAAGCCGTCCTCGTTGTTCAGCACGTACCGCTCGTACGCGTCCGTCAGTTCCTCGATGGCGGGCATCAGTGCCTCCGGCACGTACTGCCCGCCGTACTCTCCGAACTTCCCCGATTGTGTGTCGCTCATGAGTTGCCCTCCGCGTTCGTCAACCGCGCCGTGTTCGCCCGTACGTCCCCGTCCATGATGGCACTGCCGACCAGCAGACCGTCGGCTCCGGCGTCCCGCATCCGCCGCACGTCCCCGACAGTCGAGATGCCACTCTCTGCGAGGAGCGTCACGTCCGCTGGCGCGCCGGGTGCCACCGACTCGAAGGTCCCGAGGTCCACGTCCAGTTGCGCGAGGTCGCGGTTGTTCACACCCACGATTGCGGCTCCGGCGTCAAGTGCCTGCTGGAGTTCCGCGCCGTCGTGGACCTCCACGAGGACCTGAAACCCGCGTTCACGCGCCGCCGCGAGCATCGTCGAGAGGTCGTCGGCGTCCTCGTCCTGCAGGAACCGCGCGATGAGCAGGACCACGTCCGCCTCGACGGTGTCCAGTTGCGCCTCGCGCAGGAGGAAATCCTTCCGTAGAACCGGCACGTCGACGGCCGCCCGAATCCGTGCCAGTGCCTCGGGTGAGCCGCCGAAGTGTTCGGGTTCGGTCAGCACCGACAGTGCCGCCGCGCCACCGGCGACCATCTCCTCGGCGAGTGCGACGGGGTCGTCGTCGCGTTCGCCCTCGGTGGTCGGACTCGTCGGCTTGACCTCCACTATCATCGGCACGCGCCCGTCGGCTTCGGCGGCCGCGAAGGCGTCGGGGAGCGACCGCGCGTCGACCGAGACGCGCTCGTCGCCGCCGCCACGCTCGCGGGCCGCCGCGAGTATCGACGCGACCGCCGGGGCGATATCCTCACTAGCGTCCATTACTGTACATTAACGAACTCATTTGCACATAAGACTTGCGTCACGTGGGCAACTAACGTTCAAGAGCTAGACGGCCGTTGCTCTGTACATGACCAGTGACAGCGGCGTGGCCGGAATCTTCGCCCGCGAGATGCCGGCACTCGACCGGTACGTCCAGCTCGGCGTCGCACAGGGCCGCGTCATCTCCGTGTCCTTCCCCGAGGTGCCCGAGGACGACGCCGAAGACGCCCACGAACTGCTCGACCGCATCGAGGCGTACGTCGAGGGCGTCGAGGACGGCTTCGACGACGTGACCGTCGCTCTCACCCTCCCGACCGACCGGCGGGGTGTGTTGGAGACGGTCCGGGAGATTCCCTACGGCACGAGTGTCGGCGTCGAGGAACTGACGCGGATGACGCCCGGACTGGACGCCGACGACGCGGACGACCGACGACTCGTCCGAGAGGCACTCGCCGAGAACCCCGCACCACTGTTGGTACCGGACCACCGCGTTCGGAACGGTCCCAGTGGGGCACCCCCCGACGTGGAACAGACGCTCCGGCGGGTCGAGGGACTCTAGTCGCCCCATTCGATGCCGAGCAGTTCGTGAACGACGAACTCCAACGCGTTCACGAGGTAGTGGGCGACGAACACGACCAGAAAACTGCCGGTGAGGATAAACGCACCGGCGAGGACGAACCCGAGCGACCCGGTGACGACGATACCGACCCGGCCCTGCGCGCCGTGCCCCAGCGCGAACGCGAGCGACGAGACGACGGCCATCGCCCACGGCGAGACGGCGAACCCGGCCGTCGTCGCCCCGACGACGGCCGCCCGGAAGATGAACTCCTCGACGCCGGCGACGATGGGGAGGACGACCAACAGGAGCGTCAGCCAGCCACGGGTGGTGTCGGGCGAGAGCATCGACCGCAGGCGCTCGTCGTACTCGACGCCTATCGCGTCGGCACTCGCCGCGCCGATTTCGTTCGCGGCGTACAACGTGATGCCCAGTGCCACCCCGACGCCCAGTGCCGGGAGGCCGGTACTCAGCGGGGCGGCCGTGACGCCGAACGCGCGTAGCGGCATCTCCGTGTACCACGCGGCCGCCAGCAGGAGGCCGCCGAACAGCCCCTGCGTCAGCGCGACGTTCGCCAGCAACGCGCCCGGCGAGAGCGTGCCGTGGTCACCGGCGACCGTCTCGTGTGCCGGCGGCGGGGCCTGTAGGTCCTCGGCACCGACCGCCGCCGTCGGGTCTGGGTGTTCGAGTCGGTGGGTGTCGTCGGCCGTCCCGCTGGCGGGGCGGGGGGTCGGGTCCGCGTCCGCCCGGCCGTCGGAACGGACGACCGTCTGTGAGGCACGAGCGAGCAGCAGTAAGAGCGTGAGGACGACGCCGGTCAGGCCGACGAACAGTCCCCACTGCGGCACGGCTTACTGGGGGCTCGGACTGCCGCCCGAGCGGCCGACTTCGCGCTGTTCCAGCGCCTTGCCGGTGATGTTCTTCAGGCGGTCCACCAGCGAGTCCTTCTCGGGTTCGCCCGCGAGGGCGACTTCCAGCACTTCGCTGATGTGGGAGACGGGGATGATTTCGATCATCTCCTCGTACTCCTCCTCTATCATCACGTCCTGCTCGTTGGCGGCCGGGATGATGACCGTGTCGAGCCCGGACTTCGCGGCGGCTTCGATTTTGTGGGTCACGCCGCCGACGGGCAGCACGTCGCCACGGACCGACAGCGACCCGGTCATGGCGAGGTTCTGCTCGACGGGGACGTTCTCCAGCGCGGAGATGACGGCGGTGGCGACCGTAATCGAGGCCGAGTCGCCGTCGACACCGCCCTCACCGGCCTGCACGAACTGGATGTGGACGTCCCGTTCCGTAATGTCCTCGTCGCTGAACTTCTTGATGATGGCCGAGACGTTCTGGACTGCCTCCTGTGCCATCTCTTTCAGTTGGCCGGTGGCGATGACCTCGCCCGGGCCTTGCGAGGGCGTCACCTCGGCCATCACGGGGAGGACGATACCGGAGTCCTCGCCCATCACGGCCAGCCCGTTGACGCGGCCCACCACGTCGCCCGAGGCGACGGTGAGTTCGTAGTCCTTGCGCCGGTCGATGTAGTTGTCCGCGAGCTGTTGCTCGATGGACCGGGACCGACGCTTGGCTTCGAGCACGTCCTCGCGCTCGGTGAACTCCTTGTCCTCTGCGCGTGCGATGTCGCCCGCGACGCGGACCAGCCCACCGAGGTCACGGAGCTTCAGGGTGAGGTGTTCCTTCCGCCCGGCGCGGCGCTGGGCTTCGAGGATGAGCTCCTGAACTGCGTCGGCAGAGAAGTGCGGCAGCCGGCCGTCTTTCTCGACCTCTTGGGCGATGAAGCGGGCGTACTTCCGGCGCATCTCCGGCGTGTCGTCGATGGTGTCGTCCATGTACACCTCGTATCCGTAGCCCTTGATACGGCTCCGGAGCGCGGGGTGCATGTTCTCCATCGCGTCGAGGTTCCCCGCGGCTATCATGATGAAGTCACAGGGGACCGGTTCTGTCTGGACCATCGCGCCCGAGGAGCGCTCGGACTGGCCCGTGATGGAGAACTTACCCTCCTGAATGGCCGTCATCAGCTTCTGCTGGCTGCGGATGTCGAGCGTGTTGATTTCGTCGACGAACAGCACGCCCTTGTTGGCCTTGTGGATGGCACCCGGCTCCACCCGGTCGTGGCTGGGCGTCTCCATGCCGCCGGACTGGAACGGGTCGTGGCGAACGTCGCCCAGCAGCGCGCCGGCGTGGGCACCGGTCGCGTCCTCGAACGGGGCGGTCTTCTGGTCGGCGTGGTTGACCAGCAGGTTCGGAATCATCGCGTCGTTGCCCCGCGAGCCGTAGCGGAAGGCGAGGTAGATGACACCCGCCGCGAGGATGCCCAGCAGCGGTTGCTGGACGATGAGCAGCGAGTAGCCGATGACGATGGCGATGATAATCCACATCAGGAAGCTCCGCATCTGGTTGCGCTTGCGGGCCTCCTCCTTGTGGGCCTCGACTATCTGGTCGCCCTTCCCGGCCGGGACCGTCCGGACCTTCGGCTCGTTGCCGTCGTCGGGGTTGTGGTAGACGAGAACGTCCTGTAGCTCCTCTTTCGGGAGGAGTTGGCTCATCGCCTTCGCCAGCATCGACTTCCCGGTCCCGGGAGAGCCGATCATCATGACGTGGCGGCGTTGCTTGGCCGCTTTCTTTACCACGTCTCTCGCGTGGTCCTGCCCGATGACTTGGTCGACGAGTCGGTCGGGGACTTCGATGTCCTCTGTGGACTGGATTTCGAGGCCGCCCAACAGGTCGTCCTCCGCGTCCTCGTTTACGTCTGCCTGTATTTCGACTTCGCTCCCGAGGTCGTCGATGGAGCCGTCGCTCCCCTCGGGGACCGTCGGGTCGTCGCCCGTGTCCGGGTCGTCGGGGACGCCGTCGCCCGACTCACCAGGGGCCTCGACCTCGTCGGCCGTGGCGTCGTCGATCGGGTCTCGCACCCCCTCGTTGGGGTCGTCGTCTGTGTCCGTATCGTTGCTCATAGAACCGTTGCTACTGTCAGAACCGAAGGGCTGTCGACTGATATACTTTCTCCCCCCTCGCCCCCCTGAAACGTCGGGAAACCGCACGACAGCGTCCCGTCAGACGGAATCTGGAGACGCCGGGGAGACTCGTCGGCTTTATCAAACTGGTGACGTAGGTTGATGTATGACACGGGGGTTCTACATCGGTCGCTTCCAACCGTTCCACGACGGCCACGACGAGATGGTCGCGCGGATTGCCGAGGCCGTCGACGAACTCGTCGTCGGCATCGGGAGTGCCGACGCCTCCCACACCGTTCGCAATCCGTTCACTGCCGGGGAGCGAATCATGATGCTCTCCAGAGTTCTCGAACACGTCGACACCCGCACCTACGTCGTCCCCATCGAGGACATCGAGCGCAACTCCGTCTGGGTCAGCCACGTGAAGTCGATGTCACCCGACTTCGACGTGGCCTTCTCGAACAACCCACTGGTCGTCCGCCTCCTCGAAGAGGCCGGCATCGAGGTCCGCCAGTCGGAGATGTACAAACGCGACGACCTCAAGGGGTCGAAGATACGTCGGCGCATGATAGCCGGGGAGGACTGGACGCATCTGGTCCCCGCGGAAGTCGTCTCCGTCGTCGAAGAAGTCGACGGGGTCGAGCGTCTCCGGGCGGTCGCGAGCGACGACGTCGGCGGCGAGGACTGACATGTTGACGCTGAGTTCTGACTTCGGGTCGCCGTACCCCGCGGCGATGAAGGGTGCCATCCTCCAGCGGACGGACACTCGACTCGTGGACGTTGCGCACGATTTCCCCCGGCAGGACGTGCGGGCGGCCGCGTTCTGGCTCCGGGAAGTCCTGCCGTACTTCCCGCCCGCCGTCCACCTCGTCGTCGTCGACCCCGGCGTCGGTACCGACCGCGCCGCCCTCGCCGTGCGGGCGGGCGACCACGCCCTCGTCGGCCCGGACAACGGCGTCCTCCGACCGGTAGCCCGCGAACTCGCCGGCGAGGCCGAGGTGGAGGCGTTCGAGATTACGGTCGAGGACCCGGACAGTGCGACGTTCCACGGCCGGGACGTGTTCGCGCCCGCCGCCGCGCGGGTCCACGAGGCCGGCGTCGGCGCGTTCCACGAACGCGCCGAGTTCACCCCGACGGACGACGTGGTTGACCGCACGTTCCCCGAGGCGACTGTCGCGGACGACGCGGCGACGGGGGAGGTGTTGGTCGTCGACGGGTTCGGCAACGCCGTCACGAACGTCCCGGGCGACGTACTCGTGGACGCGTTCGGCGGGACGGTCACAGTCGACGGCGAGAGCGCGCCCACACGCAGGTACTACGCCGCCGTCGACGCCGGGGAGCAACTCGTCACCGTCGGGAGCCACGGTAACGTCGAACTCGCCGTCAACCGGGGCCGCGGGGACGAGGCGTTCGGCGTCGACGTGGGCGATACGGTCACAATCGGTACCGACTAGTCCCGCCCCTCAACCCGGTCAAGCAGCATCGAAAGTGCTTGGCGGGCGATGTGTTCTTTGACCTCGACCCGCGAACCCTGGAACCGATAGTGCTCGACGGCCGTCACATCGGTACCGTTCTCTCGGCCGGCGTGCGCGACGCCGATGAAGACGGTTCCGAC
The DNA here is from genome assembly GCF_023028225.1 of Halorientalis litorea. Classification (NCBI taxonomy): domain Archaea; kingdom Methanobacteriati; phylum Methanobacteriota; class Halobacteria; order Halobacteriales; family Haloarculaceae; genus Halorientalis; species Halorientalis litorea. Next base: position 2,146,761 of record NZ_CP095482.1, on the reverse strand, counting down.
TGGGTGGTCAGCACTGTCACGCTCGGGGCCGGCAACGCCAGTCGTCGAGAGTCCCCACGTCGTATCGGCGATGTCGCGGGCCGCCTGTGCCATCTGCCGGCCGACCGGTTCGGACACCGCACCGTTGGCGTCGAGTGCCTCACTGGTGACACCCAGAACCTGTCGTTTCGCCTCGGCGGTGTAGGTCACGTACGAACGGTCGAAGTAGTCGCTCGACCCAGGTACGTCCGTCACGAGCGACGCGACCAATCCACCGGTACAGGATTCGGCGACGGCTAGCGTCTCGTCGCGTCGTTCCAGTACGTTCCCCACCTTCGTCTCGGGCAACGACTCGGCTCTAAACTGGCTCATGTATGAGGCCACGATACCGACGGAATTGAATCCCGGGGACGGTGGCTGTTTAGCCGATGCTTACTCGACGACGACAGTACCGACCATGCCGGCCGCCTCGTGTGGCGTACAGAAGTACCCGTGCGTACCGGTCGTCTCGAACGTCTTCACGTAGGCCTCACCGGACTGAACGGCACCCTCGCCGTTCTCCCAGCCCTCACGGGCGGCTTCCTCTGAGCCGAACCCGCCGGAGGCCCAGTAGTCGGCGTCGGCAGGAATCTCGTCTTCGTACGCCACCACATTGTGCGCTTCGCCGCCGACGTGTTTCCACGCGACAGTATCTCCCTGCGAAATGGTGATTTCCTCGGGTTCGAACGCTACTGCGGTCATGTCGACCACGTGGTCGGCATCGTCGGGAACGCCCTCGACGACGTTTGGCCCACCTTCGAGCTCCGTCTCGGTCGTACCCTGGCCACTTTCAGCGTTCGCCTCGACCGGTGCCTCATCGGGCGCGCCGGCGACGGCGAACTGCGCTTGCAGGGTCGCGTCGGCGTACTGGCCAGCAGCCGTCTGTACGTCGCCGCCGGAGTCAAGCGTCTCGACGTACGAGTCAAGTGCCGCCTCGTAGGACTCGTAGGCGTCGGTATCAGCCGCTTCGAGCATGTCGTGGACGGCCGCGTTCTCGAAGTGCGCGAAGACGTTCTGGACGAACTGTGTTCCGCCGGACCCCCCGCTTCCCGCCGCGACCACGGCGTACCCGGCGTCGGTCGCACGCGCAGTAGCGGTCTCCAGTGCGTCCGTCGCGCCGTCGGTCCCGAGGCTGTTCTGGAGGCTCTCTACTGCCCCCTCGAAGGCTTCGTAGGTCTCGTGGTCTGCCTCCTCGATTGCCTCGTGGAAGCCACCCGCACCGGCCTCGAAGTGACCGAATGCCTCCGTCGCGACCGTCTGGGCACGCTCCGTCGCTCCGAGTTGGTCCAGCACGACGGCGTCCCGAAGGCGTGCAGTGATGTACCCGCTCTCGACGCCGCTGACGACCGGCCGTGACCCTAGTGCCGTCTCGAAGCTTAGGAGTGTGTCGCGGATGCCTTCGACGTGAGTCGTGGCCGCCTCATCGTTCTCGTTCTGGAAGGCTTCGATGAGGGCCGTCAGGTGTTCGTCCTCGAACGTCTCGTAAAGTTCCCCGTCGGTCTCTTCGAGTGTCTCGTGAAAGCCACTGGCGTCGGCCTCGAAGTCCGCGAACACGTTCTGAGCGATTTCCGCCGCCCGCCCGGGCGCGCCGCGTTGATACCGCTCGTATGCATCTTCGATTCTCGTCTTGGTGTACCCTGCTTCGAGCAAGGCAGACTGGTCATCCGACGCGAGAGCTGTGATACCGCTTCTGACGCCGTCTTCGACTGTCCCGACGGCCTCGGTCACGCCGGCGTCTTCGCCGTTCTCGATGGCACCACTGAGCGTTTCAAGTCCGCCCTCGAATGATTCGTACGCATCGTGGTTGGCTTCTTCAAGCGGGTCGTGGGCACTAGCTGTCTCGAACCGTCCGAGTGCCCGCTGGACGAGTGCCCCAGCAGCCGCCTCGTTTCCAGCCTCGTAGAGCCACTGTGCGTCCCGTGCGGTCGCCCTGTAGTCGTTCAGTGCCGCCGCATGAGCGTAAGACTGTGAGGGGCCGCCGAGGCGGCCGAGTGCCGCACCGTCCCAGCCACGGGCCTGCAGCGCGGCCATGTGTCCGGCACCTGCGACCGAATCGCCCGCGAGCGCGTGCAATCCTTGCGTTGCCGCACCGAATGCCTCGTGTGCCGCGCTGATGGACGCCTCGGAGTCTGCTCCGACGTTCTCGGCGGCACGGTCCATCGCGTCGACGAACTGGTCCGCTGCCGCTTCGTCTACCTCGGCGACCATCTCGTAGTGTTTCTCCTCGAACTTGTCTCCAATTTTAGACATTTCGTGCTCGGCGTCGTCGTCGACCCCGAGTGCGACCAGCAGTGCTGCGTCCTCGGCGTGTGTCCCCATGACGAGCATCGACAGTTGCTTGACCGTCTGCTCGTTCGTCTTCGCAGTCTGTGCCTCCTTGAGGTGTCCGTCGGCCGTCTTCATCGCGTCGTGGGCACCGTCGAGGTTCTCGGCTTCGAGTTCTGTCCGAAGGGTTCCGAGTGCGTCCTCGAACCCCTCGTAGCTCTCCTCGCTGGTCTCTTCGAGGGCCTCGTGAGCGTTGTGTTGCCCGGAGGCAGTCTCGAACCGCTCGAAAATATCGCCGACGACAGTCGCTCCGGCGGCGAACTCTCCGGCGTGGCCCAAAATAACCGGGTCCCGCAGTCGCGTCCGAATGGCGTTCCACTCGGAGACCACACCGATATCCGTCGCGCTTGCGTCCACCTGTGTCGATGCTCCCCCATTTTCGCCGCCGTTCAGTGCTGCACAGCCGGAGAGCGCGACGCCCGCGACTGCGGCCGATGCCGTTCGTAGCCAGTTTCGTCTCGTCTGCTCCATATTTTTAGGTCTACCTAAAGCATGTAAATCTCTTACGAATCTTAGGCGGGCCTAAAAATACGGAGGTTCAGCGTCGTCTACGGGCTGTACGCAGGTATTGGACGCTACGACGGGTGAAACAGAAGGAGTGCGTGTCCCGGTTGACCACGTGCGACTCACCAGCGCGCACGCTGCGTCGGGGTTCGGTGCGGACACACCACAACATCACCGCCGTCAACAGGGTCGTTGAGTGAAACCGTCCGTCCAGTCGTCGTTTGCCCGGCGGCACCCAAAGCGATGTAGCTGTCTTCGTTTCTACAGTGGCCGCCCGAAGCAGAGTCAGTGGGGACCACAGTGAGGGGCCGCAGTCACTCGCACCACATCGCACGGTCGCCTTGCGACACCCCGACGCACGGATTCGATTACTCCGCAGCAAGTCGCCGCTGACCGCAGGTCCATCCGGCGACGTACCCGATTACTCGGCTGCTGCTCGCTGCGGAACACAGCCTCGGCCGGTTATTCCGCAGCGATGACGTCGTCGATGCGGACGATCATCGTCGCGGCCTCGGTCGCGGACTCGACGGCCTCGCGCTTGACTGCCGCGGGGTCGAGGACGCCGTAGTCCAGCGGCTCGCCGATGATGCCGGTCTGGCCCTCGGAGATGACGCCGGCGCGGTCCTCGCTCTCGTACTCGGAGCGGAGGTCGACCAGCGCGTCGATGGGGTCCATGCCCGTGTTCTCCGCGAGGGTGCGCGGGAGAACGTCGACGGCGTCGGCGAACGCTTCGACGGCCAACTGCTTGCGGCCCTCGATGCTCGCCGCCTCGTCGCGGATGTGTGCGGCGACGGCGATTTCGGTCGCGCCGGCACCGGGGACGACGCCACCCTCGTCGAGTGCGGCGGTCACGACGTCAAGGGCGTCGTTCAGCGCGCGTTCGAGTTCGTCGGTGACGTGTTCGGTCCCGCCGCGGGCGAAGACGGTGACGGCGTCGGCCGCCGCGCCGCCCTCGACGAAGGCGAGTTCGTCGTCGCCGAACTTCTCGACGCTGACGGTGTCGGCCGACCCGAGGTCGGCTTCTTCGAGGTCCTCGACGGACCCGGCGCGGGACGCGCCGGTCGCGGAGGCGACGGATTTAGCGTCGTCGTCGCCGACACTCTCGAAGGCGAGGATGCCGCGCTTGGCGAGGAAGGCCGCGGCGCGGTCGGCGATGTCGCCGGTGACGAACAGGACCGTCGCGCCGACGTTCTCGATGGCGTCGACGTAGCCCCGCAGTTCCTCTTCCTCGGCCGCGATGGCCTGGTCGAGTTGGTCGACATCGGTGATGTTGTACTCGGCGTCGATGCTCGACTCCTTGAGGTCGACGTCGTTGTCGACGACGGCGATGGTGGCGTCGTCGACGGTCCGGGGCATGTTCTCGTGGGCGGGTTCCTCGTCCACGATGACGCCCTGGACCAGTTCCGTCGCGGAGGAGGAGCCGCCGGTCTGGGAGCGGACGGTGATGTTGTCTCGGACGACGCCCGCGTCGGTGTCGACGTGCTGGACGGCACCGACGACGGTTTCGGCGAGGTCGGCGGCGGCGACATCGCCGGTCCCCTTGCCGGTCATGGAGGACTCGGCGACCTTCCGGAGCGTGTCCTCGTCGACATCCGCATCGAGCGTCTCGGCGACGATGGCCTCCTGTGCGAGTTCCGCGGCCCCGTGATACCCCTCGACGATGGTCGTCGGGTGTACGTCGTCGTCGAGCAGGTCCTCGGCCTGCTTGAGGAGTTCGCCCGCGAGTACGGAGGCCGTCGTCGTCCCGTCGCCCACTTCGTCCTCTTGGGTCTGGGCGACTTCGACGATCATCTGGGCCGCCGGGTGCTCGATGTCCATCTCGTCGAGGATGGTCGCGCCGTCGTTCGTGATGACAACATCGCCGGAGTCCGAAACGAGCATCTTGTCCATCCCGCGCGGGCCGAGCGTCGTCCGGACGGACTCGGAGATGGCCTTCCCGGCGGCGATGTTGGATGTCTGTGCGTCTTTCCCTTCTGTCCGCTGGGAATCCTCGCTGAGAATGAACATGGGCTGGCCGCCCATCCGTCGCTGTTGAGACATAGTCAGTAAAAGATGGTCAGCGGTTCTATATAAAGCTTGCTAACGGAAACTAAGAGAGGGCACCGGGTTCGGCTGTGCTGACACGCGACGGCGTGCTTGTCGGCTCGCGACCCTGCAACAACGGTTATAACCGAACCGTTCGATGGAATGGACAGATGTTGGAGTTGGAACACGGGTTCCGCGTGGCCGACATCCACACGCGGCTCGAACCGGACGCGGCCCGTCGGCGGAGAGGCGGTGCCGGCGACCCGGAGGCCATCGAGCGCGAGATGCACCAAGCCGGTGTCGTCCGCGCGGTGGTCGTCTCCGGTCCACGCGAAAACGGGTACCTCAAGGCCAACAACGGCGTCGCACGGATGTGCGTCGAACGCCCGTTCGTCGCGTTCGCCCGCGTCACCGGCGCGCGCGACCCGGGGACGGGAGCCGGTGCCCGCCTCCGTAACCTCACCTCCAAGCGCGAGGAGTTTCACACCTCGCCCGCCGACGTGGAGCAGTACGCCTACGACGACCGGTTCGCGGGGTTCAAACTCCATCCTGCGGTCGACGGCCTGCCGGACGAGGCCGTTCTCGACCAGTTGGCCGACGCGGGACTGCCGGTCGTGGTCCACACCGGCGAGCGGTTCCCGCCCGCGGCCGTGGCCGAACACCTGCTGGGGCGCGGGTTCCCGGTGGTGCTCGAACACTTCGGGGGCTACCCCCTGAACCGCGAGTTGATGGCCGACGGCATCGCGCTGTTGGGCAGTCACGAGGCGTGTTTCCTCGACACGAGTTTCGTCCCCTTCCGTGACCTGCTGGAGCAGGCCATCAGGGAACACCCCGACCGGGTCCTGTTCGGGAGCGGCGCGCCGGCCTCCCACCCGAACGCCGCCGTCATGGAGATACTGACGTTGGACGTGACGGAGGACGCGATGCGGAAGGTGTTCTCCAAGAACCCCTCGCGGGTCGTCGCGGAGTTGGGACCCGCCGGCGGGGAGTGAGCGGTCGAGCATCCGCGCGCCGTTGGCGCGCGGTTCACTGAACTCGCGGCGGTGCCGCGAGTTCAGCAGTTTTTCGCCCACGTTTTTCGAGGTTCACGAGACGCACCGCGTCTCGTGAGCAAACCAGAAATCTCCGATTTCTGGTGTGAGTGGTCGCCTCCGGCGACCCGACGACGAAAAAGGTGGTTAGTCGGTATAGACAGCCACGGCGCGGTCGGTGCGGGCGGAGCAACCCTCGGGGTTTCGACGGGGGGTCCGGTCGTCGAGGCGGGCGCGGGCACCGTCTTTCAGCCCGCGACCCATCCCCGACAGCACGTCACGGCCGTTGCCGAGCCAACTCGACGGGCGGGCGGAGCCGGTTGCCACGTCCCGGAGCGCGCCCGCGGCGTCGCTGACGCCGTGGGTGAGGAGACGACGGAGAACGGTCGGACGGACCCCGTAATTCTTCGCGAGGCGGTAGGCGAGCGAGCGGTACCGCCGCTCCCAGTCACGGTCCGTGACGCCGCCGTCGGCACTGTACTCGCGGCGGGCACACATGTCGCTGTTCCAGTCGACGGTCCGGTCCATCCCGGCGAGCCGGTGGGCGGCGTCGCGCGCGCCGCCGGTGTGGAGGTACTCGTCGAAACCGTCGAGCGCGTCGAGCGTCTCTCGAGTGAACGCGACGTTGTCCCCGTTGAAGTAGGAGACGGTCCGGCCCTTGATGATCCGCGATTCGGGCTCCTCCGTGGCGACGCCCGTGTCGAGTTCTTGGAGCGTCGGCCCCGTCACCACGTCCGCACGGTCGATGCCGGTGAGGAGGGCGTCACGCCACCCGTCGGTGACGGTGAGGTCGTAGTTGAGGAGCGCGACGACATCGCCCGTCGCGCGGTCGATGCCGGCGTTGCGGGCGACGTTGATTCGACGGTCCGCGACTTCGACGAGGACGTCCACGTCCGAGCGGTCCCGCACCATGCCGGTCGTCCCGTCGGCCGACGGCCCGTTGACGACGACGATTTCGGCGTCGGGGGCGTGGTCGGTGAGTGCGTCCAGACAGCCCACAAGTTTGTCGCGGGCGTTGAGCGTCGGGACGACCACCGAAAGGCGCATACCACCGATACGCCGCCCGGTCATTAAAAAGCCCGCGGCGTACTACAGCGGGGCCGCCGTCAGGGCACCTGCGTGTTCCAGTAGGAGACGGACGCGAGGTACTTCCCGAGGGGCGAACGCACCACTGCCGTGTCGAGGTCGCGAATCAGGCTGGCGAGGCGGTTGGGCGTCTGTCGGTACAGGCCGTACGGGAGCGCGAAGTCGTGTTCGGCACCCGCGAGTTCGAGGTCGGCGCTGTCGAGCAGGCGGTTGACCTCCGCCTTCGAGTAGAGCCGCGACCCCATCGGGAGTGCCCACGTGTACAACGACCGCGTGGTGTACCGATTGAACGTGTCGAAGAAGACCTGTTCACGGGACACGCGGCGCATCTCGCTGAGGAACGACGCGGGTTGGTCCGCGAGGTGGAAAAAGCGCATCGCCACGATGGTGTCGAAACTGTCGTCCGGGAACGGCAGGCGACCCGCGTCGCCGCGCATGAACTCCAAGTGGTCGGCTACCCCAGCGTCGCGCGCCCGCTCGCGGCCCTGCTGGAGCATCGGGCCGGAGATGTCGAGGCCGACGACATCGGCACCGCGCTCTGCGAGCATAGTGGTGAACCGTCCGGTCCCGCACGCGATTTCGAGGACATCACGGTCTTCGACGGGGCCGACGGCGTCGAGGACGGCCCGCTTCTCGCGCTGGTCGATGAGGCGGCCCCCCTTCGAGAACCGCTTGTCGTCGTACTCTTGTGCGATGTCGTCCGCCTGATACCACTCCTGTCCCTTCACGCTATGTCCCGTGACGCACACCGGGGGAATAAAACGGTACTGGAAACCCCCGCGAACCGGGCGCGTTCCACCCGCCGCTCTGCTTCCCCACGTCGTCGTGTCAGCCGGACAGTTACTGTATAGAGAGAGAGGGGTTCTGCCGGATACCGTGGTCGTCTGCCGGACAACCACTGGACTGAGGGAGACTGTCGGTACCGGCAAATTGTGTCACCCGGCTTTGTATAAGGTCGCATAATACACACATGATTCTTCGTATTGTTTGGACACCCATATAGCCAAGTTTTACCAGTATCCTCGGGTGATACGTCGGTATGAGTACGACGCCCGAGGAGCGCGCGCGGCAGGAAGAGGCGGACGACAATCCACTCGCAGACCCGGAGTTCCGTGACCGTCTCCGGGAGTTGCCGCCGAGCGCGAAACTGGTCGCGAAGGTACTGGAGGGGGAGGCACCGCTGTCACAGGGACAACTGGCCGAGGAGTCGCTGCTGCCCGACCGGACGGTCCGGTACGCGTTGAACCGCCTCGAAGAGTCGGACCTCGTGGGGTCGCGGTACAGTTTCCACGACGCGCGCAAGCAGGTCTACTACCTCAGTAGCTGACCACCGGACCTTTCTTCGGGGCATCCCTCGGGGCGTGTATGCACGTCACTCGCGTTCCAGTCGAAACGCCAACCCGCGGTCCCGGTGGGACGACGAACGCGTACCAACTCGGTCGCGACGACGCGCTTCTCGTCGACCCTGCAGCCCGGACCGACGACCTCGACGACGCCCTCGCGGACACGTCGGTCGCACACGTCGCGGTGACACACCACCATCCCGACCACGTGGCCGCGGTCGAACACTACGCCGACACACACGACGCGACGGTGTGGGCACTCGCCGGCCGCACCGACGAGTTCGTCACCGCGACGGGCGTGACGCCCGACCGGACGTTCCGGGAGGGGACGACCATCGAGACGGGCGACAGGGCGGTCACGGTCCGGTACACGCCCGGCCACGCGCCCGAACACGTCGCCTTCGAGTGTGCGGGCGGCGCGGTGGTCGGCGATCTCGCGGTCGCGGCCGGGAGCCTCGTCGTCGGCGCGCCCGAGGGCGACATGCGCGCGTACCTGACCAGCCTGCGCCGCCTCCACGCGGCGTGTCACCGGCCGATGTATCCGGGCCACGGCCCCGTCATCGAGGACCCACGGGCGACGCTCGAACGACTCATCGACCACCGCCTCGACCGGGAGATAGCGGTCCGCGCGGCCGTCCGCGGCGGCGCGAGTACACTCGACGAGATTCTCGACGCCGCCTACGAGAAGGACCTGACCGGCGTCCGCGACCTCGCGCGAGCGACGGTCGTGTGCCATCTGGAGAAGTTGGCGGTCGAGGGAGACATCACGTGGGACGGGACGAACGCGGCACCGCGGTGACCGGACGCAATCGAAACCTACAAACAATCGACCGCGGTACCTTGGGGTGAGCCGAGGTAGCCTAGCCTGGCCAAGGCGGTTGCTTCGAGAGCAACTGTCCTCACGGACTCAGGAGTTCAAATCTCCTCCTCGGCGTTCTCCACGAGCCACCCGGCGAGTGGGAACGCTGTCGTCGTCGGGCCGTCACCCACGGGAGGGACAGGCCACCCGAGGAACACTGATAAAGACCCACACATGACGAGCGGAGGGACCTTCACGGAACGCGACGACAAAATTGGTATGGCATCAGTTGACACGGGCGAACTCCGGGGACCCGACGGCGTGCCGATACTCGGGAACACCTTCCAGTTCGCCCGGGACCCGTTCGGCTTCTACGAGGAGTGTGCGGAGTTCGGCGACGTGGTTCCCTACAGCGTCGGGCGTCAGCAGTTCTACATGGTGATGCACCCCGACGACGTGAAGCGCGTGTTGTCGACGGAACACGACTCGTTCAGGAAGGGGCAGTTCCAGCGCGAGCAGTTGGACTTCGTCCTCGGCGAGGGGTTGCTCACGAGCGAGGGGGACCGCTGGCGCGAGCAACGGCAGCGGATTCAACCGTCGTTCAGCCCCGAGAAGATACAGTCCTACGTGGCGACGATGACCGACTGCGCCACGGACGCAGTCGAGCGGTGGGACGCCGGCGAGCCGGTGGAAATCGACGAGGAGATGCGGCGAGTCACGGTCAGAATCCTCGCTCGGTCGCTGTTCGGGACGGACATCACCGAACACGTCGACACCATCTCGGAGGCGATGGCCGACATCGGCGCGCTCTCGGAGGCGACGACGATGGTGGCACTGTTGCCGACGTGGGTACCGACGCCGTGGAACCGACGGGCGAAGCGGGGCGTCGACGCCATCGACGGCGTCATCGACACTCTCGTCGCGGAGCGGGAAGGTGACGCCGAGGGCCGGGACGACCTGCTCTCGACGCTCATCGTCGCCCACCGGAACGGCGAGATACCGCGGGAGACGCTTCGGGACCAACTGGTCACGTTCCTGCTGGCCGGCCACGAAACCACGTCGCTCGCGCTGACGTACACGTGGTACCTGCTCGCACGGAACCCCGACGCGCGGGAGCGACTGCACGCAGAACTCGACGCCGAACTCGGGGGCGAGCCACCGGGGATGAGCGACCTGCCGAACCTGTCGTACACGGACCGGGTCGTCACCGAGTCGATGCGGCTCTACCCGCCGGTGTACCGGGTCGTCCGCGAGGCGACCGAACCCGTCGAACTCGGCGGCCACACCGTCGAGTCGGGGGCGAAACTCACCATCCCGCAGTGGAACGTCCACCGAGACGAGCGATGGTACGACGACCCGGAGCAGTTCCGGCCCGACCGCTGGACCGACGACAGCGACCGGCCGGAGTACGCGTACTTCCCGTTCGGCGGCGGTCCGCGTCGGTGCATCGGAATGCGATTCGCGCGGATGGAGGCGAAACTCGTCCTCGGGACTATCGCACAGACCTACGAACTACACCTCGCGAACCCGGAGCGGACGCTCGACCTCCAACCGGGCGTGACGGCGGGGCCTGCCGACCCGGTGGAGATGGTCCCGCGAGAGCGGTGAGTTACGGCTCGGCGTCCGTTTCAGTCCCCCGCACGTCGCCCGTCCGGTCGTTCACGAAGCCGGTTCGGAACGCTATCCACGCGAGGACACAAATGAACAGCACCGGGGGAAGCAGAAGGAAACCCCAGATGCCGTCGAGACCCCACCCGAGGATGAGGACGACGTTTCCGACACCCAGCGCGAGAAACGGCAACACCGCGAGTGCCGCCCGCTTGCGATTGAGCGTCCCGTCGTCTGTCTCGGGGTCAGCCATACGGTCCGTTGGAACCCGGACGACAAAAACACCACGTTCGGGCGTGGACCGCCCGTGGCTCAGAACCGGCCCAGCGACGCCTGTTCCGGGGTCGAGTGGTCGCGCGTTCGGCCCCGTCGCGCACCGCCGACGAGGTAGCCGTCGACGGGCCGCTCGTCGGCCGGTGCGGCGTCCTGCACCCAGACCGTCGCGCCGGGACCACGGCAATCGCGTGCCCACTGGCGGGCCAGTGCCTTCGAGTCGAACCGGCGGCGAGTTCCGTCACGGTTGACCCACTCGCCCACGCGGCGACAGACCCGGCGGGCCGACGGCTTGATTTCGAGGCGGTACGTCGAGTCCGTCACGGACGCTCGTACGTGCCCGGGGCACTTCCATTTCTCGCCGCGGGGTATCTTTTCATACCTGCTCGTCGTACGGATGGGCATGAACGAGGCCACCGTCGAGGGCGTCGGCGTCGGTGTCGGCGACGAGGGGTCCGGTGCCCCCGTCGTCGTCCTGCACGCCCGCGACGAACTGCTCCCCATCTTCGTCAGTAGTGACCAAGCCCAGTCGATGCAGTTGGCACTCGACGGGGAACCGTTCGACCGCCCGTTGACTCACGATTTGTTCGTCCAGATGGTCGCCGAGTTCGGCGGTGCCATCGACCGGGTACGCATCGACGACCTCGCGGACGGCACCTTCTACGGGAAAGTCGACGCCGAACAGTACCACGGCGGCGAGCGCAAGGACCTCGTGTTCGACGCCCGCCCCAGCGACGGCATCGCCCTCGCCCTCCGTGTCGACTGCCCCATCCTCGTCTCCGACACCGTCCTCGACGACGCCGGCAGACCGCCCGAGGAGTTCGACGTGGAAGGCGCGGAGTAGGCCAGCCGTTACCACCGCTCAGCCGTCACTCGCATCGTCCAGAAGTGCCCCGTGTTCGTCTATCTCGCCGCGTGCGATACGGGTCGATGAGATACGTTCACCATCCTCGGCGAGGACGTACGGCGCGACGATGCCCTCCAGTGGGACCATCCCCTGTTCTCGCCGCGTCTCGTTGATGTCGGCCAGTTCGGGTGCCGTCTCCGGCGAGACGACCAGGGCGTCGATGTCCGGGTCCGCGTCGACGATGTCCGCCTCGCTGTCGATGGCCCTGACCTCGTGTTCGCGCCCCCACTCGTCGACTTCGTCGATGGCCGCCTCGACGCCCGCCGCCCGGTCCCCGAACGGGGGGACATCACGAGTCCGTGAAGCCTGTGCGAACGTGTCGGTCGTCAGTCCGACCACGATTCCACCGTCACCGTACTTCAGTGCCGTCCGCAGGAGGTTCCGGTGCCCGTCGTGAAGCGGACCGAACGTCCCGGCGACGGCGACGCGAGTGCCACCCATACTCCCGCTTTGCCCGCCGGGTACTTCAACGCCGACGGCTCCGGCGGTCGGCACCGACCTTTTCAGTCGCGGGAGCGAAGCCCGGGCACCATGACCGCCGACCTCGACGCACGACTCGACGAGGCGTTCGACGGCGACGTGCCGGAGAGCGTCGACGACGCGGCACTCGAACGACTGCGGACGGTCGCCTACATCCTCGACGAGAGCATCCGCGTGCCGGGCACGGAGTTCCGTGTCGGCCTCGACCCGCTGTTGAGCGCGGTGCCCGTCGTCGGCGACGTGCTGAGCGGCGGCCTCTCGCTGTACATCGTCGCGGAGTCGGCCTACCTCGGCGTACCGTTCACCACCGTCGTCCGAATGCTCGGGAACATCGCCGTCGACGTGGCGGGCGGGTCGCTCCCGTTCGTCGGCACTCTGTTCGACGCCGTCTGGAAGACGAACAAACGTAACGTCGACCTCCTCGTTTCGGAACTGGAGTCCAAGGCGGCGGCCGATACTGCCGACGAACCGGTGACAATCACCATCGACGTCGAAGAAGAATCGAAAGCGGTCGAGGAGTGACGGAGGCGCGGCCGCTGTTCGGGTGCAGTCGCGGCCAGCGTCACGGTGCGGGACCACGAGCATCCGGCGCGCGCCGGTTCACGTCACGCGAGGCCAACGACCGAGCGTGACGGTATTTTTATACTAGAGGGTGTCATAGAACACTTCGCAAGGGATTGGTTTCACAGGTTCAGTAGCGAATCACCCGTCAAACTGCTCCTGCATGTGTTTCGCAGTGAGAAATACGTCGAAACTAACATTCAGTAGTCTAAACAATCACGAATATGTCGAAGCTGTCTCTGATAAGTATAGTACTGGGGATTGTGCTGCTCGGAGTTGCTGGATACATGGCATACTCTCAGCAACAAAGCCTCTCGTCCGGGGTGCAGATTGAAGCCACGGTAGAGAGCAAAGAAGTCACCATGGATTCCTCAAAAAGAGGGGACAGGTACACACCCCACGTCACTTACAGCTACACGTACAACGGAACCCAATACACTTCCGACAACATCAGACCGGGAATCGGAACAAAAGCGTCCGACACAAGGACTGCCGCGGAAGACAGAATTGACCAGTACAATGTCGGGGAGACAACCACGGCCTATGTCGTGCAAGGCTCGCCCTCGAAATCGTATCTTGAGAAAAAGAGTAGCCCTCTACCACTTATATTCGGCATCTTAGGCCTATTCCTGATCGGAAGACCAGTCTACAAATCCGTCGCTTCTTAATTTCGAACCGCTCCGTTAGGGTGATGTCCTTCCGCTTGGTTGCTGAATCACTGCTTCATCTGCTGGCTCTAAGTCTCGCACGTGATTCGTAACAATATTATGGTATTTTTGAGTGTCGGGCTGGTATGTGGGTATCCTGAATTGACCGATTCGGGGCGGTGCTAACAGGTATGGGAACCGTTGTACGACACCCTGTTATACTAAATTTTGCGAGGAGCGGTGCCGCGCGAAGCGTGGCACCCGACGACGTAAAATTTAGTCGGCGATGACCTGCTCGTCGTCGTCGGCGACCAGTCGGTCCATCGCGTCGACCATCGCGGTCACGGACGCGCGGGTAATGTCCGAGTCGCTCGCGGTGACGGTGACGTGGTCGTCGCCGCGGGACATCTCCACCTCGACGGTGACGATGGCGTCGGTGCCTTCGGTGATGGCGTCGACGTGGTAGGATTCGAGCGCGGCGTCCGCGCTGTGGCTCAGTGCCACCTCGGCGGCGTTCATCGCGGCGTCGACGGGGCCGCTCCCGGTCGCCGCCTGTTCGCGGACTTCGTCGTCGACGGACAGGCGGACGCTCGCCGTGGGTGGGGAGACGCCGCTGACGGCCGTCAGGTCGAGCAGTTCGACGCGGCGGTCCCGGTCGGTGCCGCGCACGTCCTCGGCGATGGCGAGCAGGTCGGCGTCGGTGACGCGCTTGCCCCGGTCGCCGAGTTCCTTGACGCGGGCCACGATGTCGTCGAGGTGGTCGTCGTCGACTTCGATGTCGCGCTCCGCGAGGGTCGCCTCGACGCCGGCGCGGCCAGCGTGTTTCCCGAGCGCGAGGCGGCGTTCACGCCCCACCGTCTCCGGCGGGTACGGCTCGTACATCGCGTCGTCTTTGAGCGTCCCGTCGGTGTGGATGCCCGACTCGTGGGTGAAGGCGTTCTCGCCCACGACGGCCTTGTTCGGGGCCAGCGGGATACCGGTGAACTTGGCGATGAGTTGCGCGAGGTCGTACACCTCGGTGAGGTCCATCGACGGCACGTCGTAGCCGTGTGAGAGGGCGATGGCGACCTCTTCGAGGGCGACGTTGCCCGCACGCTCGCCGATGCCGTTGATAGTGCCGTGGACGAAGTCGGCCCCGGCGGCGATGCTGACGAGGGCGTTCGTCACGGCCAGTCCGAGGTCGTCGTGTGTGTGGGTACTGGTCGGCCCCAGCTCCGCGAGCGCGGCGACCCGTTCGAGCGTCTCGTCGGGCGTCGCGTGGCCGACGGTGTCGGCGTAGCAGATGCGGTCCGCCCCGGAGTCGATGGCCCCGCCGAGCACCTCGACGAGGTAGTCCACGTCCGCCCGGGAGCCGTCCTCGCCGATGACCTCGACCCAGAGGCCGTGGTCTTTGGCGTACTCGACGAGTTCCACCGTGTTGGCGACGTTCGCGTCGTGGTCGGTGCCGACCTTCCCCTCGACGTGGCGGTCGCTGGCCGGGACGACGAGGTCGATGCCGTCGACGCCGCAGTCCAGCGCGAGGTCGATGTCGTTTTTGATGCCACGGCAGAAACTCGTCACCGTGGCGTCCAAATCGAGGTCGGTCACGCGCTGTATCGTCTCGCGTTCGCCGGGGCCGGTACAGGCACTGCCAGCCTCGATGAAGTCGATATCGGCCCTGTCGAGTCCTTGTGCGATGCGGGCCTTCTCCTCGGGCGTGAGCGACACACCCGGGGCTTGCTCGCCGTCGCGTAGGGTCGTATCCAGGAACTGTACGCGGTCGACCTCCGAGAGCGCGCGGGTCTCGGGATGGCCACCGAAGAAGCGGTTCGCTGTCACGTGCTCTCCGCTTCCATCAGTACGAACCGAGAATTTCGCGCCCAGCCGCCTTGCGGCGACTTCCTCTATCCTCCGTCGGGTTGTGTTCCGACATTGTACACCCACTTCGGTGTGGACCCTTTATTAATCCGTTGGGTTCGTGCCATCGAACGGACCCTTACGCCTCGACGACGATGTCGTCACCGACTGCCACGTCGGCGGCGGTTCCGGCGGGGAACTCGACGACGGTGTCGGCACTCGCCATCCCGAGACCCGTCCACGGCGAGAGCGTCTTGACGTGGACGACGCGGTCGCCGTCGAGCCACACCACGTCGATGGGAGTGCGGACGAACAGGGTGTGGATGACTCTGCGGCTGGCGTCGTCGAACGGGAACACGAGTGCGTAGTCCTCGGGGAGCGACGACCGACCCATCAGACCGACGACTTTCTGCCGGACGGAGTCCGCCGTGTCGACAGTCGTCGCCAGCGTCCGCTGCTCGCCGTCCGGGTCGTGAACGATACGCATACTGTTCGGCAGGCTCAGCGACCGCTAAACTCCTTTGGTCTCGTGCCGTCCGGTTGTTTCGAGTCGATTTGGCCTGAAGAGTTATCTACCGGCAGACAGAGACGAAACTAGCATGCTCGGTGGCCCCGTCGAATTCGTATACGCAGGGCTTCCGATACTCACCGTCCTCGTCGGGTCGGTCGTTCTGTACTGGATACGGTCGCGGTTCTGGGACGCTCGGGGCGCGAAGTGGTACACGGCGACGCTCCTCGTGGGTGGCGTCTGGATGCTGGCACTGGCCGGCTACGTCCTCGCGACGGACCCGACACGGCAACGCCAGTTGGCAGTCCTCGCTCGGACGTTCGGTATCCTCTCGCTGGTCGTGTGGTCCCTGTTCCTCAGTCGGTACACGGGCACACAGCTTCACCGCCGCCGCTGGTTTCGGGCTCTCGCGGCTTTAGCGTCGGTCAGTTTCCCCGTCTTGGCGGTCACGAACGGATTCCACGGGCTGCTGTACACGGGATGGGTCCAAGCGTCGACGCCGTTCCCGCACACGTTCGGCGTCTTCGGCCCGGCGTACGCCGCCGTCGTCGCACTCGTCGCCGCCGTCAACGGCTACGCGTTCTTCGTGCTGGTTCGGTATCTGCTCTCGACGCCCAACCAATCGGACGTTCGCATCACCGCTGTCGTGCTGGCTGGCCTCTCCATCCCGGTCGCAGAACTGCTCGGCGTGGCTGGCGTGTTCCCCGCCGACGGCATCGGACACGCCGGGTACGGAGCACTCCCGTTCGTCACGCTTGCCACGGTCGGTCTCTTTCGGTTCAGCCTGCTGGACGTGCGACCCGTCGCACGCAACACCGTCATCGGTGACCTCCGTGACCCCGTCCTCGTTCTCGACGGCGACTCGCGGGTCGTCGACTTCAACCGTGCGAGTAGCCGCATCTGGTCGGGACTGGAGACCCACGTCGGAGACCCCTTCGAGACGGTCTGTCCTACCCTCGCCGAACGCCTCACGCTCCCGGACGGAGAAGCGAGTACCAGCGCGCAAGTCGTCCTCTCGGTCGACGGGTCGGACCGGCACTTCTCGGTCACCGTCTCACGGACCGAGCAGGCGACCAACGGGGTCGGTTGGTACTCGGTGTTGCTCCGGGACGTGACGGAGTTAGAGCGGTCCCGGTGGCAACTCGAAAAGCAGAACGACCGCCTCGACCAGGTGGCCTCGACCATCTCCCACGACCTGCGCAACCCCATCAACGTCGCCGACGGGAACACCGAACTCCTGCGAACGATGATAGACGACGACGGCATTCCACCGGAGCGGGTCGCCGACGCCGCCGACAAACTCGCCAAGACTCGCGAGACACACGAGCGGATGGAGGAGATAATCGACGACGTGTTGACCATCGCCCGCGAGGGCAAAACCGTCGAGGACACCGAGCGGCTCTCGCTGGTGGCGGTCGCCCGTGAGGCCTGGGGCAACGTCGGCACCGGCGACGCCGCGCTCACCATCACCGGCGACCGGACCCTCCGAGCCGAGCGGAGCAAACTGCTGCGTATCTTCGAGAACCTCTTTCGCAACAGCGTCGAGCACGGCTCGACAGGCAGTCAGAACTCGGGGCGGTCTGACGACAGTGTCGACCACGGCCCCGCGGAGGTGACCGTCGAAGTCGGTCCGACTCCCGACGGGTTCTTCGTCACCGACGACGGCCCCGGCATCCCCGAGAGTCACCACGAGAACGTCTTCGAGTACGGCTACACGACAACCGACCAAGGTACCGGCCTCGGCCTCTCCATCGTCCGCA
Organism: Halorientalis litorea; assembly: GCF_023028225.1. Lineage (NCBI taxonomy): Archaea > Methanobacteriati > Methanobacteriota > Halobacteria > Halobacteriales > Haloarculaceae > Halorientalis > Halorientalis litorea. Next base: position 2,129,050 of record NZ_CP095482.1, on the reverse strand, counting down.
CCATGGCCGAATCCCACGGCTGGACCGTCGAACTCGACGACTCCCACGACGGCACTCGCTTCGTGTTCGACACCAGCGGAGAATCGAGGTCCGCCGACGCCCGGGACGAGTCGGCCGCCCCGTGAGCGTGCCACGACGTTGAAGTAGCGAGCGACCGAGCAGACTGTATGGAGAAGACGCCGTCGGGAACCTCCGTCGGGGTGGACGACCCCTACGCGTTCGTCGACCGGTGCGACCACCTCACCGACGACGGGCGGTGTCGGTTCGCGGTCGAGCGCGGCGAGGAGGACCCCGCCTTCGCCGACGCCCGGAGTGCCGAGGCGTTCCGGTGTCCGGTGGCCGGTGACCCGGATACGGACACCGCCGACGGCCCGTGGAACTGGACCGACTGCCCGCACTTTCGCTGTCGTAACCGTGACCGTGAGTGTACCCGCTGTGGCCTGACCGAGCGGCGGATGGCCCACTCCGACGAGCGACCCCTGCTGGAGGAACACCACCTGTCGTACAGCGACGACTCGCGGGCGGGCGAGGGCGACCCGAGCCACGAAATCACGGTGTATCTCTGCCGCTGGTGCCACTCGAAGGTCCACGACTCGTGGGCTCGAATCGACGACGACGCCACGCCGGACCCCGACGCCATCGCCGAACAGGAGGGGCGGCGCGCCCGGGAACAAGACGAACTCGGCTTCGAGTCGGCCGCCGAGCGGTTCGAGTAGTCTTTCGAGGTGTGAAAGCCCGGACAGGTAATTAAGCAGCCGTCCGTAGAACGTAGTATGGGACCCGGGCCGGACCTCGTAGCGGCGGCGTACTACGGCCTCCCACCACTGTCGACAGTTCTACAGGCAGTACTCGCGCTGTGGATTTCCCGCAAATTCCGGGACCAGCGCGGGACGAGGTGGTTCGTCGTCACCTTGGCCATGGGCACCCTCCACACGCTGTTTTTCAGCATCCAGTTGCTCGGCGAGACGGTCGCGTTCCAAGCGGCGTTCGCGTCGCTCGCGGGGTTCTTCGCGTTCTGCTCGTTCGCCACGTTCACCGTCTTCGCCGGCCGGTACACCGGTGCCGATTTCCACCGCCACCCGCTCCTCGCCACCGCGCTGGTGGTTATGACCGCGGGATACCCCGTCCTGTTCGCGCTCGGACTCGTCACCGACCTCTGGGCAGTCAACCAGCGACTGGTCGAGGGACCGATACTGTATCTCGCGTACGAACCCGGGCTGGGCCTCGCGGCCCTGTCCATAGCCGCGTACGCCGTCTCGCTGTACACGTACTACCGGCTACTCGTGTTCCTGCTCTCCACCTCCCGCCGCGCGACGGGCCAGCTCGTCCTGTTGCTCCTCGGCGCGCTCGCGGTCTCACTCGGCCCAGTCGTCAGCGTACTCGGCGTGTTCCCGGCCGAGGACCTCAATCACGTCCCGTACACGACCGTCGTGTTCGTCCTGTTTACCGGGGTCGCACTGTTCCGTTTCGACCTGCTGCACATCCAGCCAATCGCCCGCAGCGACGTGGTCGAGAACCTCTGGGACCCCGTCCTCGTCCTTGACGGCGACCGACGAGTGGTCGACTACAACGTCGCCGCCACCCGCATCTGGCCAGAGGTGAGCGACGACATCGGCGACTCCTTCGAGGCGACCTGTCCGGCACTGGCCGATGTCGTCGACCCCGACCAGTTGGCTGACACACAGCGCGTCACGCTCCCCGTCGACGGCCAAGACCACCACTTCTCGGTCACTGTCTCGACCGTCCGGAAGCGTGGTGACGACGGCGAGTGGCTGTCGATACTGTTGCGCGACGTGACGGCAGTCGAGCAGTCCCGATGGCAACTCGAAAAGCAGAACGACCGCCTCGACCAGGTGGCCTCGACCATCTCCCACGACCTGCGCAACCCCATCAACGTCGCTACCGGCCAACTCGAACTGATGGACCGCCGACTCGGCGACGCCGACCTCGACGACGAGACCGAGGCACAGCTCCGCGACGCCATCACGGAAGTCGACAGGGCCGCCGACCGAATGCAGGACATCATCGACGACATCCTCACCATCGCCCGCGAGGGCAAAACCGTCGAAGATACCCAGGAACTCTCGCTCGCGGCCGTCGCCCGTGAGGCGTGGCGCACCGTCGACACCGGCGACGCCACCCTCACCGTCACCGACGACTGCGCCCTCCGAGCCGAGCGGAGCAAGCTACTGAGCATCTTCGAGAACCTCTTTCGCAATAGCGTCGAGCACGGCTCGACAGCCGAGAGCGGCCCCGACAGCCACAGCGACTACCAACCGGCGGGGGTGACCGTCGAGGTCACTCCCACCCCCGACGGCTTCACCGTCACCGACGACGGCCCCGGCATCCCCGAGAATCACCGAGACGATGTCTTCGAGTACGGCTACACCACCACGAGGGCGGGCACCGGCCTCGGCCTCTCCATCGTCCGCACCATGGCCGAATCCCACGGCTGGACCGTCGAACTCGACGACGGCTACGAGGGCGGTACCCGCTTCGTGTTCGTGACCGCCGCAGTGGATTCCGTCGCCGACTCGGAGGAGCGCGGCGTCGGACTCCCCTGAGCGGCGGTCGGTCGGGTTCCGGGCCGCTTATACGCCCGCCCGGCCTCTCGGTTCACATGACGCGTATCGACGTGGTGGACAACCACGGTCAGTTCACCCACCTCGAACAGCGGGCACTCCGGGACATCGGCGTCGACGTGGAACTCGTCGACAACGAGACGCCGCCGGCAGACATCGAGGCCGACGGCCTCGTACTCTCGGGCGGCCCCGACATCGACGACATCGGTCGGTGTCCGGACTACCTCGAGTTGGACGTGCCCGTGCTGGGCATCTGTCTCGGGATGCAACTCGTCGCACAGGAACTCGGCGGTACCGTCGGCCCCGGCGACTACGGCGGCTACGCGGACGTGACTGTCGAGATAACGGACGACACCGACCCGCTCGTCGGGTCGCTGGCACCCGAGACGCGGGTGTGGGCGAGTCACGCTGACGAAGTCAAGGAGGTGCCGCCGGGGTTCATCCGCACCGGCCGGAGCGACGTGTGCGGCGTCGAGGCGATGAGCGACGCCGAGCGAGACATCTACGGCGTCCAGTGGCACCCGGAAGTCTCCCACACCGAGGAAGGCGAGGCAGTGTTCCGGAACTTCTTGGCGCGGTGTGAGTGAGGTCCCAGTCGTGACGTTGCCGCGTCGGGTGGCAGGAGAACGTCACAGATGTATCAAGAATTATGCCGGTGAGGGCACTGGTGACGCGTAATGACCGCCACACAGAGTGACCTCGCCAGTCTCTCGCGGTTCGTCTTCCGCGCCCCGCGGTGGTACTCGAGTCTGGCGTTCGCCCTCCTCATCGCGGCGGTGACCGGCGTCGCCGCCTTCGACTCGCGGTTCGTCCTCGAAGACGCGTGGCGGGGCGTCTTCTACGTCGGTCTCCCCACGATTGCGGCCGTCGGCGTGACGCCGTACATCGACGCGCGACTGGGCGGACAGTTGACCGCGAACCGCGCGTCGCTGTTGGCCCTGACCTGTGAACTCGTCACCGTCGCCTTCCTCGTCGTCGCCGGTGGCATCGCGGTGTTCACGACGCTCGGCCAGCAGTTCGTCTTCGACGCGCTCATGGTCTCGCTCGCGTCCATCTTCGCGCTCCGGTTGCTCGTCCTGATGGCCGTCTCCCGGCACACACTACTGGTCGCCGCTATCCCCGCGAGCATCCAGACCGTCGCCGCGGCCGCCCTCCTGTTCGTCTACAGCGGGACGATGCGGTACTTCGAAGTCGGCGGCCCGCTCACCCGGTCGTACCTCTCCCGGCCCGAGGTTGCCCCGGACGAGTTCCTGCTCGTGACGCCGGAGGACTTCCTCGTCCTCGCGTTCATGTGCGTTCTCTACGCCGGTGCCGTGGGGCTGTTCCTGCGGACCATCGACTACCCGTGGCGGCGAAGCCTCGGCGTCTCCGTTCTCGATTTCGTCAGGGGGTTCATCGGCCACATCGCGGAGGGGACACACGAGTTAGAGGAATTCTTCGAGGAAATCGGCGAGGAGGCGGTGGTCCCCGTGACGGTACTCGCCTTCCGCCGCCCGGACGGGAGCGAGAAGGCGCGGTTCGTCCTGCCGATGATACACCCCGGTCCGATGGGTGAAATCGGCGGCGGGAATCTCCCCAAGCGCGTCGCAGAGCAGGCCGACGGACTGGCGTTCCCACCCCACGCCACCGCCGGACACGACTTCAACCTCGTCACCCGTCGAGAGGTCGATACGATTCTCGACACCGCGGCCGACGCCTTCGCCGATATCGAGTTCAGCGACGAGGCGACGGTCAGCCAGCGCGTCACCGAGGGCGAGGCGAAACTCGTCGGCCAGTCCTTCGGCGACGACGCGCTCACCGTAGCGACGTACTCCCCGAGTTTCGCCGACGACGTGGAGTACGCAGTCGGCCTCTCGGCTGCCGCAGAGGCGCGTTCGGCGGGGTTAGACGACGTGATGCTCGTCGACGCCCACAACTGCAACAACGGTCTCGACGGCGAGGACCTCGGCCACGTCGTCCCCGGGAGCAAACGCTCGTTCGACATGATACAGGGGGCCAAATCGGTCGGTGAGCGACTGGCCGGGGCGAAGCGGGGCCGCCCGCACCTCGGAGTCGCGTGGGACGAGACACCGTGGGAACCGACGGAGGGCATCGGCCCGCTCGGCGTTCGCGTCGCGGTACTCGAAGTCGCCGACCAGCGCACCGCCTACGTCCTCGTCGACGGCAACAACATGGAACCGGGACTCCGGGAGAAAATCGTCGCCAACCTCGACGGCGTCGACGAGGTAGAGGTGATGACCACCGACACGCACATCGTCAACACCGTCGAGGCGGACAATCAGGTCGGCGCGGCCATCCCGGACGACGAACTCGTCGCCCTAGTCGCGGACCTCACGGACAGGGCCGTCTCGGACCTCGAACCCGTCGAGGCCGGAATGGCGAGTGAACGCGCCGAGGTCACCGTCTTCGGCAACGACCGCACGGAGACGCTCGCCTCCCACGCCAACGCGATGATATCGATGGGGGGCGCGCTCGCGGCCGTGTTCATTCTCGGCGTGTTCGCCGTCTCCGCGCTCGCCTTCTTCTTGACCTAAAAGAGGTCGTCGACGGCACTCTGTGCGGCCAGCGCGGCGTCGTCGGCGACCCGTTCTGGGTCGCGCGTGTCGGCGGGCGCGTTCAGGTACACGTCGACTTCGAGGATGTCGTCCTCGAACGTCACCGTCACGTCGAGGTCGTCGACATCGCTCTGCTTGTACCGGGAAAAGACGACGCCCTCGGCCGCCTGCGCGGCGGTCTGTACGACTTCCTCGTCGCTCGGGTCGCTCATCTTACGCGCCGCCGGCACCGGGACCCATCGGGCCGCCGCCGCCACCGCCGCCACCGAGCATCTGCTGGAGTTCTTCCTGCAGGCTCTCGAACTGCTCTTGGACGCGTTCTTCCTGCTTTTGGAGGGTGTCGACGCGGACGTCGAGGCTCTCGACCTTCTCTTCGAGGTCCTCGCGAGCCTCGTCGTAGTCGGTCTTCACGAGGAGTTCGCCGACCTCGCGGTACATCGTCGTGTCCTCGTCGACGTCGTCGAGTTCGTCGAGTGCCGTCTCGGACTCGTTCAGTTGAGTCTCAGCCTGCTGTTTCTGGGCCGCGACCTGTTGGGCTGTCTCCTGAAGGTCCTGCAGTTCTTCGATCTTCTCTTGTGCTTCCGGCGGCAGATTACCCTGCATACCCGGTCATCGGACGCCCGGAGTGAAAAACCCCCGCATGTCACGGCGCGCAGCGATGGAGGGCAGAACAGGAGCGTGGCGGACGGTCGGCCTCCGTCCCGGTGTTACGGTTCGTCGCTGACGTACTTGTTCTGCTCACGGACGTGGCGCGCCCACTTCTCGACCGTCGGTTGCCCCCAGTACCGCGCGGTGTTGCTCCGCGGGTCGTAGTCGATGATACCGGCCGCCGAGAGTTTCGGGAGGTGCCGGTGGTGCAGGTCGATAGCCAGTCGCTCCTGTTCGGCGTCCGGACAGTCCTCGGCAACCGCCGCCACGATTTCCTCGACCGTGATAGCCTCGGGGTCCTCACGCGTGAGGTAGAGACAGACCCGACGGCGGTCGTCGTCCGCGAGGACGTCGAAGACAACGTCCATCGTGGGCGTCACCGGTGCCCGCTCGCTGTCCAGTGGTCCGCCGACTACAGTCCCCCCCTCGCGACCCTCAGAGCAGTTGTCGTCGCTCATTCTGACTCTGTGGGTACTCTCTCGTGTAGCACAAAGAGGGGTGTACCTAATCACTTAGGGACGGGGCGAGTCAGTCGCCGAGAAGAGTCCGGACCGCCTTCTCCTGGGCACAGCGGAGGTGCTGGTGGAACGTCGGCGGGGTGACACCCAGCGAGTCGGCGATTTCCTCGGCAGTGCTGTCCCGCGGCCAGTCGTAGTACCCGCCGAAGTAGGCGGCGGCGAGTGCCGCGTGCTGTCGGTCGGTGAGTTGGTCGAGGACATCCTCGCACGCCGCCTTGCGCGGTTGCTGTCTGTGGTCGCCCTCCTGTTTCGAGAGCAGCGAGACGGTGTCGTAGGTGGATTCGAGGCGGTCGATGACAGCCCGGACATCCACGTCCTGCGGTGCCTCCGCGACGATGTCGACCGTGCTGTGTTCGGCCGTGCCTTCGACCGGCCTGACGCCGGCCGCACGCAACAGCGACGAGAGCGACTCTGCGTGGCGTATCTCGAAGACTGCTTCCGCGTCGTCCGTCCGAACGCGACGAACCTCGGCGTCGGGAACGGCGTCCGTGACTGCGTCCGCGGCCGCCGCGGGCACCGCGACGTAGTGGAGTGTCTCGCCTTCCGTGGCCTTCGCGGACCCGAGCAGGTCACACGGCGCGCCGACGTGGTTCGAGAGACGGGCGAGGAGCGAGGTGTCGTCGGTCACACGGAAGGCGAGTTCCAGAGCGGTATCGGCTTCGATGAGTCGGCGGTCCTGCGTGGCACTGATTGCGAACCCGACCATCTCCCCGAGGACTGCGAACGCCTGTATCTCGCGCTCGCTGAACGCGTCCATCCGGTCCGCGTAGACGGCGAGTACGCCGTGGACCACCGTGCCGTGAGTCAGCGGTACCACCGCGACAGACCGGAAGTCCCGGGCGAGTGCCGCCTCACGGAACGCTTCGAAAAGCGGGTCCGATTCGATATCGTGTATTACCGTCACCTCGCCCGTCTCGATGGCGCGTGCCGCCGGCCCGGAACCGAGACTGTCCGTGTCTGTCGGTACCGACACGTCGTCGAAGTACGACGTGCCCTCGCCGGCCGTCGCACGCGGGTTCACGGTGTCGCTGCCGGGACTTCGGCCACCGATGGCCACCATCTTGTACAGCGAGGAACTGCCGAGTCGGGTACACACCGTCTCCTCTATCTGCTCGCGCGAGACGGCCGAGGCCAGCGCGCCGATGGTCTCCTGGACGAGTTCGTTGATGCGGTCCAGCGTCTCCAGTTCGTCGCGCTGGCGGCGAACCCGCTCCTCGCGTTCCTTGCGCTCGGTCACGTCCCAGTGGACGCCGATTGCGCGCACCGCGTGGCCGTCCTCGTCCCGTTCGACTACGCGGCCGTGGTCGCGCATCCAGCGTTTCTCCCCGTCGTTCGTCACCATCCGGTACTCCATCTGGTAGTACTCCGATTCCCCGATGATGTTCTGTCGCACCGCCGCTTTGGCGGCCGGGAGGTCCTCGGGGTGGACGTGGTCGGTCCACGTCTCGTACGGGTCGGCGATGTCCTCGGGAGCGTAGCCGTGCATCTCGGCCCATCGGTCGTTGATGGTGATTTCCTCGGACGGAATGTGCCAGTCCCACAGACCGAGTTCGGCCCCCTCGAAAGCCAGTTCGAGGCGGTCTTTGGTCTCCCGCAACTCCCGTTCGCGCTCCACACGCTCGGTCACGTCCCAGTGGACGCCGACGGCCCGCACCGCGTGGCCGTTCTCGTCCCGTTCGACCACACGGCCAAGGTCACGTATCCACCGCCACTCCCCGTCTTTCGTCTGCATCCGGTACTCGGCCCGGTAGTAGTCGGACTCACCGGCCAAGTGGCGGGCGAGTTCGCTTTCGGCCACCGAGATGTCGTCGGGATGGGCGTGTTCGGCCCACGTTTCGTACGATTCTTCGAGTTGTTCGAGCGAGTACCCCAGCATCTCGGCCCACCGGTCGTCGAACGTCACCTCGTCGGCGTCGAGGTGCCAGTCCCAGACGCCGAGGTCCGCGCTCTCCAGTGCCATCTGGAGACGCTCCTTTGTCTCGCGGATTTCCTGCTCGTGTTCCACGCGCTCCGTCACGTCCCGGACGACACCGACCAGCCCCGGTGGCCCGTCACCGGGAAGCAGCGAGAAGCGAATCTCCACGGGGGCAGTTTCACCCTCGGTACCCGTCGCAACGGTCTCGTGAGAAACGACATCCGCGTCCGACGCACGGAGCCGTTGATACAGCCGCTCTATCTCGGCGGCAGTCTCCGCGTCGGTCACATCGCTGATTCGTTTCCCACGGAGAAAATCCCGGTCGGCCCCGAGCATCTCGGCCATCGCACCGTTGACAGCCGTCAGCCGCAGGTCCTCGTCGGTCATGTACACGCCGTCGCTCATCGTCTCGACCAGCGTGCCGTACTGTTCGAGTTCGCGGTTCTGCTCGCGGACCTCCTGCTCGCGGGCGGCCAACTCGAAGGCCAACCGTGCGTCGGCGGCGAACACTTGGCCGATTTCGAGGTCCCTGTCGTCGAACGCATCCCGTTCCCCGGCGGCGATGGCGATGGTCCCCCACCCCTCGACGGGCAGGACCATCGCGCTCCGCATCGGGTCGTAGTCGTGCGGCGAGTCGGCCGTCGGGAGGTCCGAGACGACGGTTGGCTCACCTTGTTCGTACGCCCGTCCGACGAATCCCTCACCGACCTCGTACGGCGGTTTCCGCTCGCGGAGCTCCGGCCTGTCGGTTTCGACGGCGACCATTTCGAGGCGGTCGTCGCGCAGAAGGCGGACCTCCGTCGTGGCGTACTCGAAGTGACGCTGTGCGAGTTCGGCAGTCGTCTCCGCCACCTCGGCCACCGTTTCGGCGGTCATGAGTTCTCTCGTCCCCTCGTGGAGTTGTTCGAGCAACTGGCCGCGCTCGCGGCGGTCACGGATGTCCCGAACCAATCCTAGCGTGACGTGTTCGTCGCTCTCGGGCAGTCTGGAGAAGCGCGTCTCGACGGGGACCGTCTCCCCGTCCGCCCGCACGAGTTCGTTCTCGAAGGTGACGACCGGCCGGTCGCTCTCGGCGGCGAGTCGCCGGTACCGCTCGGCGGTTTCGAGTGCCGCCTCGGTCAGGACATCTGTGATGTGCGTCCCGACGAGTTCGTCGGGGGTGTAGCCGAGCATGTCGGCCAGAGCCTGATTGACGCGGACGAACTCCCGGTCGGCGTTCAGCAGGTAGACACCGTCACCGACCGTCTCGATGATTCGCTCGTACTGTCTGAGTTGCTCTTCGCGTTCCTTGCGTTCGGCGATACACCGGGCGGTCCCGACCAGACCGACCACGTTCCCGTCGTCGTCCCGGAACGGCGACGCCGTCACCTCGTGTGGTTTCCGCTCACCGTCTTTCGCCTCGAACGTGACATCGAGCGTGATTTCCTCCCCGGCGGCGACCCGCGCAAGTCCCGACCGAACCCGGTCACGGTCCGCGGGTGCGACCAGTTGGAACGGGTCGAAATCGCCGAGTTCCGCGTCGCTGTAGCCCGACATCTCCCGGAACGCGTCGTTCCACTCGACGAGGTTCCCGTACCGGTCGTACACGTAGAACGGGTCCGTGATGGCGTCCAACACCGTCACCGGTACTGTCTCTATCTCGGACGACGCCGGACGGTCGGCACCTGTGAGCCACCAGTCCCGCTGGTCCGTCTCACTCACGCGAGACCCTCCGCTGGCAGTCCGAGTTCCGCGTTCGCACGACCCCCGAAACCATACCCCGAACTGGGGTAATCTGGCGGATAAGCGTATCGGACGGTTCAGCTATTGACAGGTTTCAGGCCGGGACGGCACCGGCAGTCCGCTCGGCGACATCCACGAGCGTCGTCCACGTGTTGACGCCCGCCCGGAGTGCCACGAGGTCGCTCGCGGTGACGGTCACCGTCACCGTCGTCCCGTCGCGGGTGACTGCGGCGCGGGTGCGGTCCCCGGAAATCTCACCGACCTCCTGTGTGACGCTTCGCTCGACGATGCGCGCGCTGTCAGCGTCGTCGTAGGTGAACTCCAGAAGGGCGTCGTGTGTGGCGGCGGTCACTCGACGGGGACTTCCTTCACGTCACGGCTCCGCTCTTTCAGGAGGACGCGGTGCCCACAGTACGGACAGCGGACGCCGCCGTAGTCGTCGAGTTCGACATCCCGCTTGCACCGGGAGCACTTGTAGCTCATGTTACTCCTCGTCCTCTGCCAACGCGGCGCGGATGGACCGCTGGACCGTCTTGCCGCCGGGGGTCTGTGGACTGTACGTGCCACCGGCGAAGCGGTAGCCACAGTAGCCACACTCCCAGATGCCGGTGCCCTGTCGCTCGACGCGGTCGTTCCCGCAGTCGGGGCACTCGTGGTCTTCGCGCATGTCTCCCTCTATCTCTGCGACTCGACGGCGGGCGACGCGCCCGTAGCGAGCACCGAACCGACCCGCACTGCCAGTACGTGCGTCCTTGGCCATAGTACCGTACAATCACCGGACCTCGCTGATAAACCCTGCGAGTTGCGACGGCCCCGCGACGGGGCCGGCCACGTCCCCCGGACCGCACATCACTCCTGTAACTCGGCCTCGGCGAGTGCCTCGTTGAGGTCCGCCCGGACCTGCTCGCCGAGTTCGCGGTCCCCCGCCGTCGTCACGACGCGGTTCTCCTGCACGCTCGACCCGTCCCGGATGAGGAGACGGACGTTCCCGTTGGCGTCGGCCCGCGTCGCCTTCGCCCGGACGCCACCGCGGGACCCGGACCCGCTGGCGTCGATGGGGCCGGGAATCACCTTCTTGACGTGTGGGTGGCCGGCGACCGTCTCGACGGCGCGTTTCCCCGCCCGCTCGCCGATGAGCGTCGTGTGAGAGCCACCGAGAATGTCGGCCATCGACGCCTCGACGACTTCCAGTCCCGCGTGCCCGCCGCGCTCGACGGCGGCACGAACCGGGTCCTCGTCCTCGACACGGTAGAACTCGTAGTGGAGGGCCGCCCGGACCGCGCGGAGGACTTCGCGGTTCCCCGTCGCGTACACCTCTTCTGGGCGTTTGCGCCGCACCTCGTCGGCGACTAGCCCGGCGAAGTTGCGGAGTTCGACGACGCCCGCCTCGCCGCCCTCCTCCGGCGTCGTCGTCACCGTCCGCTCGCCGACCACCTCCTCGTCCAGCAACGCCGTGACCGTCGCGCGGTCCCGTTCGAGTTCGAGAACCACGGTGTCGGCGTTGGCCGTCCGACAGACCAGACAGTAGTCGCCGGGTCTGGCGAGCGACGACGCACACTGCCGACACTGCATACCCGACAGTTGGGGTACTCGGCGGCATAAGCGAGACGGTTCGGGCCGTCAGGAGAGGGCGTCCGGGTCGGCCTTCAGGTACTCCCGGAGGACGACGGTAGCGTAACTCCCCTTCGGGAGCGAGAACGAAAGCGTGAGGGGGTCCTGCTCGACGGTCAGGTCCGTCCGCACCAGCACCGCCCGGCGGGTCCCCGTCGAGTGGAACTCCCCCGGCAGGTCGAAGTCCGCGGGTTCGATACCCACGTCGGTCAGCACGTCGCGCGCTATCTCGCCGGGTTCGCCCCCGTCGAGGTCCGTCTCCGTCCCGACCAGCGGCGCGGTGACGAACGCCCGCCCGCGCTCACAGTGGCGGGAGACGGTATCCACGCGCTCGTCGTCCACGCGCTGTGTACGGTCGGTGTCCGGCAGTGCCAGCCCCTCGGGCGCGTCCGCGTCGGCGAAACACACTACATCGCCGGCGACCGGGCGGTCGAACGGGAGGCCACGCGCCAGTCGCGCCGAGAGAATCCGGTTGAACACGTACGACTGGGCGGCGTTGACGAACAACTGCTGGAGGTTCGTCGGAACCGTCTCCAGTGCCGCGCGATAGTCCGCGGCCCCGAGGCCCTCGCCCCTGTCGGCCAGTTCGTGACACATCGACCGCTCGTACCGGAGGTGTCGAGGGAACTCGTCGAGCGCGCCAGCCCAGTCGCGGGTCTCCGCGGCATACTCGCGGGCGTCCCGCGTCGCCTCCGGTTCCCGCTCCGACGGGTTACCCACGTAGGCAAGGACGGCCCCCTCCCAGTCGCCGCGGAGAATCGAGAGTCCGACCTCGTGGGTGACCGGCCGCTTGCTCCCGAACCGCTGTTGGCCGAAGTAGTTGGGGACGCCGACTGGGGCGTCCGGGTCCTCGGGGGCACCGCCCGCGAACGCGCGGAGGTCTGCGGTGACGGCGTCGGCGCGTTCGGGCGCGTCGGCGTCCCGGACGGTCACCTCGAAGGCGTTGCCCGCGAGGTCACCGAACAGGATGGGGCGACCGGTCCGGCCCAACACCTCGACATCCGCGTCCGAGAGGTCGACGGCGGCGACGGCCTCGGGGTCGGCATTCTTCATCGAGAACAGTTGCGTCGTGACGGCGTGTTTGTCCTTCGTCCCGGCCCACGAGACGCGCTCACGGCTCGCGCCGAGGGCGTCGGAGAGCGCGCTCGCGAAGTCGTTGGTGTCCCAGCCACGGAGCGTCGCCCGGAGGAGGACGTGCGGGTACGCTCCCGGGTCGGCCTCGACGGGTTCGTGGTCGAACGCTTCCAGTTCGCGGACGCGGAAGTCCTCGGTCCGGTCCCTGAGGTGGCCGCCGACACCGTCGCTCTCGCTGACGTAGTGGGCCATGCCGACGGTCCGTTCGACGGGGTGTGCCGGGCGCATCAACAGGTGCCTCCGCGGGCGAGTCCAGTCATACTCGCGTCGTTGGGGGCGGCGGGTTAAATCGTTGGACATCGGCGACGGAACTGCACGGCGGTCGGTCCGGCCTACTCGCCGCTGTCGAGGTACTGGACCGCCTCGTCGTCGCTCACCTGGTCGAACCGCTCGTAGAACTGCCCGACGGCCCGGAAGTTCGCCGGCGTCTCCAGACAAACCACCTCGTCGGCCACGGTTTCGAGGTCCGCGACGGTGTCGGGCGGGCCGACAGGGATTGCCACGACGATGCGGTCGGCCCCGGCCGCGCGGACTTGCTCGATGCACGCGAAGGCGGTCGACCCCGTTGCGACCCCGTCGTCGACGACGACGACCACCTCGTCGGTCAGGTCCGGGGCCGGGCCGTCCCGGTAGCGTTCGGCCTTCTCGCGGGCGGCCTCGGCTTGTTCGGCCTGTTCGCGTTCGAGGTAGTCGTCGTCGACACCGGTGCGGGCCACGGCGTCGTCGTTCAGCCAGACCGTCCCGTCGCTGGCGACGGCACCGACGGCGTACTCGGGGTTGTCCGGCGCGCCGAGTTTGCGCGCCACGACGACGTCGAGCGGCGCGTCCAGCGCGTCGGCGACTGGCCGTCCGAGCGGGAGACCGCCGCGCGGAATGGCGAGGACGATGTCCGCGGCCACGTCCGTCGATACGAGGCGGTCTGCGAGTCGTTCGCCGGCGTCACGCCTGTCGCGGAACATGGGGGCCGATTCGACGACCAGCGGGATATACTTCGGTGCAGGCTCCCGGCGAGGCCCATACACTCAGTTCGGACTACGCGCCCGTTCCCTGCGAGGTCAAAACAGCGAGAGGTCGCCCGTCACGCGGTCGACGGCGTCCTCGTCGCCGGGTCCGACCGCCAGCGCGGTGACGGTCCCGGGGTCGAGTTGCGTATGTCCGGCGTCGCGGACGACGGCGTTCGGGAGACCCTCGCGCTCGGCGGCGTCCGCGAGTTCGAACAGTTGGGCCTCGCTCTCACCCTTTAGGACGATTTTCTTCTGCCCCTCACCCTTCCACGCGCGGCGCGTCTTCGCGTCGGCGTCCTCGAAGGCCGAGAGCGCGGCGTGAGCGACCTGTGCGGCGAGTTTTCCCTGCCCCATCCCGATGTCGGTGCGGGCGACGATGGCCTGTTTCATGTCCGGCGAGAGCGCGCCGACCGGTATAGGTCTGACTCTCGGACGGCAACGACTCGGCGAGTTTTATGTCGGTGGCTCCCGGTGGTCGAGGTATGATACTCTCGGACGCGGACATCCTCGACCGGCTCGCGGCGGGTGACCTCGCCATCGAGCCGCTCTCGGACCCCGACTTGCAGGTCCAACCGGCCAGCGTGGACCTGCGGCTGGGTCGGGAGTTCCTGGAGTTCCAGCACGCGAACATCCCGTGTATCCACCCCGACAGCGAGCAAGAGGTGGCCGAGTACGTCGAGGAGACGTACATCGAGGAGGGCGACGAGTTCATCCTGCACCCCGGCGACTTCGTGCTCGGCACGACCGTCGAGCGCGTCGAGATTCCACCGGACCTCATCGCCCACGTCGAGGGGCGGTCGTCGCTCGGCCGTCTTGCGATTGTGGTCCATGCGACAGCCGGTCTGGCAGACCCCGGGTACCAGGGCCAGATTACCCTCGAACTCTCGAACCTCGGGACTGCTCCGGTCGCCCTGACGCCCGGCATGCGCATCTCGCAGTTGACCTTCACCGAACTGAAGACGCCCGCCGACCGGCCCTACGGCGCGGAACGCGGGTCGAAGTACCAAGGTCAGAAGGGGCCGCAGGCGTCTCGCATTCAGGGGGACGACGAGTTCGGAGGTGACCAGACGTGACGATGGGGAGGGGGAATCACGGATGAAGTTCGTCGAGGAGATAGTCGTCGACGAGTTCCTGCCCACGTTCCGGTCGTTACTGGCGGAGGAGTTGCGCGAGCGGGGTCACACCCAGAGCGAGGTGGCGGACCTGCTCGGCATCAGTCAGAGTGCTGTCTCGAAGTACGTCCACGGCGACGTGGCGCGCAACGAGCGACTGCTGGAAGACGACCGGGTGCGTGGCCTCGTGGCCCGTCTCGGAGAGGGGCTGACCGAGGGGACGATGCGGCCCGTGCAGGCACTCGTCGAGGCGGAAATCGTCATCCGGCAACTCGAACAGGGCGACGTGCTGGCACAGATGCATCAAGCGGAAGTCCCGGACCTCGCCGAGTACGGCCCCTTCGACGTACACGACGCCGACAGCGACGTGCGGGTGGCCGAGCAAGTACTCGCGTCCGTCCGGCGTGGCCTCGCTGTCGTCGAGAACGCCGCCGACTTCGCGGGCGCGATTCCGGCCGTCGGGACGAATCTCGTGGAGTGTCTGCCGGACGCGGACGGCATCGAGGACGTGGTGGCCGTCCCCGGCCGCATAATCGACGTGAAGGGGCGGCCCGAGATTCCGGCGGAACCGGAGTTCGGCATGAGCGAACACGTCGCGGGCATTCTGCTGACCGCACGGGAACACGGGAGCGACGCGCGGGCGACGCTGAATCTCGCCTACGGCCCCGACATCGTCGCCGGGTTCGAGGACGCGGGCTACAGCACCGTCGAATTCGACGCCGAAGCGGACGCTGACGCCGCCATCGCGGCGGCACTGGCCGACGACCCAGACGCGGACGTACTCTACCAGACCGGCGGCTTCGGCATCGAGGCGGTGGCGTACGTCCTCGGCCCGGACGCGCCGACGGTTGCCGGGATGGCCCGCGACGCGCTCAGATGAGCGACCTCGCGGCGACCCAATCGTTCTACGGCCGCTGGGCGCGCCTCTACGACCTGCTCGCGAGCGCGCCGGGTGTCGCCGCGTGGCGTCGCCGCGCCGCCGCGTCGCTCTCGCTCTCGCCCGGCGACACGGTGGTCGAGATGGGGTGTGGGACGGGTGCGAACCTCCCCTACCTCCGCGAGCAAGTCGGTTCCGACGGGACGGTCCTCGCACTCGACGTGACGCCGGGCGTGCTCGCCCGCGCCCGTGAGCGAATCGCCCGGGCCGGGTGGGAGAACGTCCACGTCTGTCGGGCCGACGCGACGCGCCCGCCCGTGGCCGGCGTCGACGCGGTCATCGCCACCTTCGTCGTCGGGATGCTCGACACCCCCGCGGCCGCCGTCGCCGACTGGACCGCTCTCGCGCCCGGTGGTCGGGTCGCGCTGTTGAACTTCCAGCGGAGCGACCGCGCCCTCGCGCTCCCGGTGCTGGTGGCGTTCGAGGCGTTCGTCTGGCTCTCCGCACCGGGGCTGACCGTCCCCAGCGAGTTGCCGTCGGCGGCACTCGACCGGCGCGTCCGGGCCGCCCGGGAGGCACTGACTGCCCGTGCGGTCGACCGGGAGTACGAGACGCTGGCGGGGGGGTTCCTCGGTTTGCTCTCCGGACGGGTCCCCGGCTAGCGGAGGCGGTCTCAGTTCCCTCGGACGCGGCGACCCGAGAGGAGTGTCACCAGCACCGCGACGACGGCGGTCACGGCACCGAACCCGGGGCCGTCCACCGGGAGGGAACTGTCGGTCGCCCCGCCGTCCCGCACCGTCACGCTCGTCGTCTGGTTCGCAACGGTAAAGCGGTACGTGCCGGACGCTCGAACCGGCCGCTGGAAGGTGAGACGGCCGCGTTCGCCGGGTTCGAGGACGACGCGCTCCGTCGCCACGGCCGTCCCGTTCTGCCCGAGCGTGACGTTCCCGACGGCTATCGTGGGGCCGCCGTTGCGGACCGTGACGGTGAGGGTGAGCGTGTCACCGACGGTGGGGTCGGTCGGAGCGGCGTCGAGGCCGACGACCGTCGGGGCGACGGGGTCCCGGACGACCACCGACCGACGGGCACCACCGAACGAGAGGGTGTAGTTCCCCGGGGAGCCGAAGGTGTGAGCCACCGGGACGGTCGTCTGCGCGCCGGGGTCGACGGTCCCGCGGTAGCGGTCGACGCTGACGCCGCTGACCAGAAGCCGGGTGTCGTACGTGCCCGCTGCGGTGCCGTCGTTCGTGACGGTGGCGTCGAGCGTGAGTCGCTCCCCGGTGGCGAGTCGAACCGGGTCACCGCCGACGGTCCCGTTCCGGTACAGTCCGTCGACGCGCTGACCCGACCCGTTCCGTGGGAACTCGTGGATGAGACGAGCGATGGCCGTGTCGAAGGCCCGCTCGTGGGCCTGACTCGACCACATCGACGGGGAGTCGGTCGTGGTCGTGTACCTGTCCGTGGCGGCCGCGACGGACTCGTCGGAGACCCGTGCGACTATCCTCCGGAACTCGGCCGCCGTCGCGCCGTCCTCCCGCGCGTTCAGTGCCCGAAGGACGGACTGGAGCGTCCCGCCGTCGGAGGCGAGGCGGACCCGGCGGTCGATATCGCCCGCGACGAGCGCGCCCTTCCGGTACGGCGCGTCGTTCGACCACGTGGCGGGGTCACTGAGAATTACGGACTGGCGTTCGCCCGCCCGGAGGCGGTCGCTGAACGCGTCGAACCCGACGCGCCCCTGCTGGAGGGTGAACAGTGCGGCGTAGTAGGAGGCACTCGCCTCCGTGAACCACTGAGTCTCCGCCGTCTGCTCGTACTCCTGTCGTGTGTGGACGAGTTCGTGAACCCACACGTTGTTCGCCGAATCGACGCGCTCGCTGGCACGGACCCAGAAGTCCGACTCACCGGTCTGGAGGCCGAAGACAGACCACTCGACGGTCGTCGGTGCCGCTATCATCAACACGCTGTCGTCGGGCGTCCCGACCCGGAGTCGCTCGCTGGCGTCGGTCACCGAGTCGAAGATATCCCCGGGCGAAGAAGCGAGATTGGCGTGCTCGGGGACGACCAACCGGAAGGTCTGCCCGTTCGCGGTCCGCCGTCGCTCGGTGTGCGCGCCGAGGAAGGCCATCCGGTCGCCAGCGACGCCCTCGCCCGCAACGGTGGTCTGCCGGGCCGCGGTGACGCGGTCGCCGCCGCGCCACGTCCAACTCGCACCGACCTGCGGTATCTTGACGAGTGCCCACGGCCCGGTGTCGGCGAACAGGTACTCGCCGTCGGACCGTGGCCCCGAGCGGTCCCGCGTCCGGTTGGCCGGGAGGCGGTACGTCACCGAGGGGTCCGCCGTCTCGCCGTCCCAGACGTAGCCCCCATCGCCGCGCGAGAAGCCGTCCGTCGCGGTCACCGTCGCGTCCGGCGGGAGCGTCGTCTCCAACTCGACGAGGTTGTCGGGCGTCCCGTACTGGAGGGCGACGGTAATCTCGCCCGGCCGTCGTGGGGTGAGCCGTAGCTCTTGGGTGATTTCGAGCGTCTCCGTCGCCGCGTCGACCGTACTGTTCCCGACCGACACGTTCGTCGCTCGCTCCTCGGCAGTCGCCGCCACGGCGGTCCCCGAGAGGGCCGCGAGCGCGACGACAGACAGCGCGCAGACGACGACAACACGTCGTTTCATCTGTTGGGCCGGACGGATCGGCCCGGCTTAGTTCCACGGGCCACACGGCGCGTGGCTACTCGGCCGCTCAGTCGTCGGCCGGTGTCGGGGAGTCCATCTCGACGGGGTCCGCGTCGACGCCGAGTTCCTCGATGGCGGCCTGTGCGGCGCGCTTGCCCGACAGGAGCATCGCGCCGAACGTCGGCCCCATCCGTGGGAGGCCGTAGGTGGTCGCGGTGGCCATCCCGGAGACGACGAGGCCGTCGTGGGCGACGCCGGTGTGTTCGACGACGGCATCCTCGCTCTCGCCGACCCACATCGAATCGTGGCCGGGCGAGTCGTGGCCGGGCGCGCCGTACTCCCCGTCCTCGGTCTGGTCCATCCCGGTGTTGTGCTCGCTCGCGTGTTCGATGCCGGGCGCGTCCAGCACGCCTCGCTCCTGCAGTTTCGAGACGGCGACGGCGTCGTGACCCGTCGCATCGATGACGAGGTCGGACTCGACGGCGATGGGGTCGACGCAGGTTATCTCGCGGGGCAACGCGTGGACTGGCGTCCAGTTCATCACGATGCCGCCGACTCGGTGGTCCTCGCGGACGACGATGTCGGTGAACTCCGTCATGTTCTGCATCTTCGCACCCGCGTCACAGGCGGCCTTGATGAGGCCGGAACAGGCCTCCGGCCCGTTGGCGACGTAGAGGCCCTCGGTGTCCTGGGAGGGCTTGTAGTCCACGTCGAGTTCGTCCAAAACGGTGTGGGCCGGGTCCCGGACGGTCACCTTGTTCATCAGGAAGCCGCCGAGCCAGAACCCGCCGCCGAGGTAGTTGTTCTTCTCGACGACCATCGTCTTCACACCGCGCTCGCCGAGTTCCTTCGCGGCCATCAGCCCCGACGGGCCGCCGCCGACGATGATGACCTCGCTGTCGGAGAAGTCGAGGAACTCTTCGGTCCACTCCTGCCCGATGGCACGCGTGACTTCGGCTTCGCCAACGTCGCTGAACTGGTCGAATTCAGACATAGTACCTAGTGATACTACCGAGTAGTAAAAGGTGTTCTGGTCGCTTTCACCTCGGTAGCCTGAGTGCCGTCAGTCGAGGTCGCCGCGCCGGATGGCGTCCTCCGCGGCGTCGAGGGCCGCCTCGCGGTCGAAGGCCGCGACGATATCCCGCAGGTCGGCCTCGCTCGCGTCCTGCAGGTCGCGGGCGTGGGCGGTCACGTTCGGGACGGCGCGGATGATGTTGTCCACGATGGGGACGGTTGCGGTCTGTGCGGAGCGGGAAAGGGGATTCAGGTCGACGACCAGTTCGGTTTTCCCCATCTCCGCAAGTGCCTCGGCCCGGTCGCCGTCCTCCAAGGGGACCAGCACCACGTCGGCGTCGCCGATGCCGTCGGCGTCCACCTTCGCCCGCTCGTGGTCGAGACCCGGGATGCGCCCGTCCGCCGTCAGCCCCTTCACGTCCTCGGCTCCGTGTTCGCGGAGGTGGTCGGCGATGCGCTCCATCCGTTCCTGGGTCCGGTTGAACAGGTTCACCTCGATGTCCGCCCCCGTCGCATCGGCCAGTTCCACCATCTCACCGGGGACGAGGGCGGCGACGTTCCCGTTGACCGAGAGCACGGGGTGGTCGGCCAGCAGGAGGTGTGCGGCCGCGGCGCGTTCGGCTTGGTCGGCACTCCCGAGCGTGCGCTCGCCGAGCAGGTAGTCGTAGGCCTCGCCGCGGCCCTGTGCGATGAGGCCCTGTTTCGAGGTGATGCCCTTCTCGACGCCCGCCTCGATACGGTGGCGGGTCAACAGCGACTCGTAGCGCGGGTGGCTCTCGGGTACGTCGACATCTGTCATATGTCGAGTGGACGGCGGGCAGGGCAAAAATCGGCCGGTCGGCGCGGCGTGTCAGTCGGTGAGTGCCGCCCCAGTGTGGTCGACCCAGCAGACCGTCGGGTCGTAGCCCGCGTCCGAGAGCCCCGTGTCGAGGGCGAAGACAGTCTCCCCGAGCATCGCCATCGCGGCGTCCCCGTCCGCTTCGTTCACGTCGAGAATCACGTCCCGCACCGCCGTCGTCAGCAGTTCCGCCTCGCGGGCGAACTGGCGGGAAGCACGCATGAACGAGGAGAGAGTGGGTTCCTCGACCACCCGCGAGAGGGCGCGCTTGCCCGCCTGCGTGAGGAGGTCCGGGTCGTCCTCCAACACGTCCGCAGTCGGGAGTTCCCCCAGGGTGTGATACTCCACGCGCGTCCGGGCCGGAATCCCGTCGAGGAGGTTGTCCTGTGGCCCACCGGGTTCCAGTCGGATGGGGATGCCGCCGCGGGCCTGCGCCACAACGTCCCCGAGTCCCGTCCCCGCCTGTACCTCCGCGCCGTGGGCGATGGTGAGGAGTTCGTTCTCGGAGAGGCGGCGGTCGAACGCCGCGTTCGCCGCCAGTGCCGTCCCGAGAGCCATCCCGCCGGAGACGCCGAACCCCGACCCGATGGGGAGGGGCGTCTCGGCGTCGACGCGCGCCGTCGCCTGCAACGTGTCAAGCACCGTCTCGACGGCCGCCATCTCGATGGGAACGTCGTTGAGCCGAACGGTCGTCTCCTCGGCCGGTCGGACCGTGACCGTCACGCCGTCGGACAGCGTCAGTCCCGCCCCCCGTGACCCCGTCTTCGTCGGGTCGTCGCCCCGATTGATGGTGAAAAAGCCAGTGATGTGGCCCGGGACGAACGCCTCCACTTCCGTCATACCTCCGTCTCGGGTTCCCCTTCGGTTAAACTGTTGCCGTCTCGGGGACGCCGGTCACGGCCCCCGGTAGTTTGATTGTATCCGCTGTCATCGTACGTATACATGCCGACGATAAGTGCGCGGCTCTCGGAGGAGGAGCTGTCGGAACTGGAGCGGGTGGCCGAGTTGCTCGACGACGACCGGAGTACGACCATCAGGAAGGCCTTGGAGGAGGGACTGGAGGAGTTGCGCACCCGCGAGGCCGTGGGCCGGTACCAGCAGGGTGACGTGGCCGTCACGGAGGCCGCCCGCATCGCCGGCCTCTCGGTGGCGGAGTGGCTGGCTGTCGCCCGCGAGCGCAACCTCACGACACAACTGACCGCCGCCGACCTGCAACGCGACGCCGACGCCGCGAGCGAACTATGACGGACGTGTACGTCGGCCCGTCGGTCCTCGTCGCGTTGGGGTCCGTCGGCGAACTCGACTTACTGACTGCCTTCGACGGCACCCCCGTCGTCCCCGAGTCCGCTCGCACGGAGGTGACGACCGAACCCGCGAAGACCAACCTCGACCGCTTCTGCGATGACACCGGCGCGGCCCGGACCGTCGACACCGACTGGACCGACGACGCGATGGCCGTGTTGGACACGACGGCGGCGACCAGCGACACGCGCCTGCTCGAAGGCGTCCTCGCCGCGACGGATGCCACCGACGGCGGCCGCGACGGCCCCGCCGTGGGGCTGGTCTCGGACGACCGCCGCCTCCGCACGGTGGCAGAGGGTTTCGGCGCGACGGTCACGGGCACGTTCGGCGTCGTGGTCCGCGCCGCCAGCGAGGACAAGTACGTCTCCGCGACCCAAGCCAAGCGCATCGTCCGCCGCATCGACAGCCACGGCCTCCACCTCACCGGCGAGATGCGCGAGCAGGCCGTCGGGTCGACCGAGAGCTGAGGCGACAGCCGCTGCCGGTCCTGCGGGACTCGTCGCGCTCACGGCCACACCGTCGGCCGTCGAGACACTCTGTGGCTGGTACGTACCACAGGTCATCGGCTCCGCCCGGCGACGGAGACGAACACCGTCTCTGCCCGGAGTGAACGACCGACCACCCGTCTCAGGCACTGGTGTCGCGGCTGTACTGGGTCCGTTCTGCTCCGGCCCCCAGATACCATCCGACGCCGACGCTCAGGAGAAACGGGATACCGACCGTCGTCCACACGCCACCGAAGAGAAACAGGAGTGTGAATCCTGCGAACTCCCGGAGGAAGTTCAGACCGAGCGCAGTGAGTGCCGTCCCGTGGACGACCCGCGCGAGTTCGGCGACATCGACGCTGCCGAGCAGGTACATCAGCGCGACGGCACTGGATGCAGTGATGTAGGTTACGACACCGATGGCGGCGCCGGCAAGTGCTCCACGGGGTGCTGTGAGCCGGTATCCGCGCCGCTCGAACAGGTGTCGCCAGAGCAGGCCACCCACGACGCTGGCGTTGAGGACACAGATAACACAGATACCGACGAGCGACACTCCCGTGGGGAGTCCACCCAGACCGGCCAGAAGCCCCCAGAGCGTCGAAAAGACGACCGCCACTTTGAATAGCTGCCAGCCTGCGGCCCACCCACTCGTCGGATCGGCGGCGCGGCGTCTGACACGGGCAAGCATATCTGTGCGTTCCGTGCCGACGGTCTTCACTGTTGGGTGAGACATCGCGAACCGCCGTTGGCGAGAGCCACAGGGTGAGTGACGTGCTCCCGCTCGACTGCCAGCGACCAGTCCTACGGACTGAGTCGCTGCCGGTCTCGCGGGAAGAGAACAGCCTCGCGGATGTTCCCGAGGCCGAGCATCGTCATGACCAACCGCTCGCCGCCGAGGCCCCATCCGGCGTGGGGCGGCATGCCGTACTTGAACATCTTGGTGTAGTACTCGAAGGCCTCGGGGTCGAGTCCCTGCTGTTCGAAGCCTTCCACGAGGCGGTCGTAGCGGTGTTCACGCTGGCCGCCCGAGACGAGTTCCATCGACGGGTGCATCATGTCGAAGCCCGTCGACACTTCCTCGTCGTCGTCGTGGTCTTTGATGTAGAAGGGCTTGATTTCGCTCGGCCAGTCGGTGATGAAGTAGTGTTCGCCGACTTCCTCGCCGAGCGCGTGTTCGGCCTCGGTCGACAGGTCGTCGCCCCAGACCAGCACCTCGTCGAGTTCGCCCGTCGCATTGACGCGTTCGAGTGCCTCCTCGTAGGTCAGCCGCGGGAAGTCACCCGCGGGTGCCTCGAACTCGTCGGTCAGGTCGAGCGCGTCGAGTTGTTCCTGACAGTTCTCGGCGACGCCCTCGTAGGCGGCTTTGACGACGGCCTCGCAGGCGTCCATCGCCTCGGTGTGGTCGTAGAACGCCGACTCGAAGTCGATGGACGTGGCCTCGTTGAGGTGGCGGGGCGTGTTGTGTTCCTCGGCCCGGAAGATGGGGCCGATTTCGAAGACACGCTCCAACCCGGAGCCGACCATCAGCTGTTTGAACAGCTGTGGTGACTGGTTCATGAACGCCTCGCGGCCGAAGTACGTGATGGGGAACAGTTCGGTCCCGCCCTCGGTCCCCGTGGCGACGATTTTCGGCGTGTTGATCTCCGTACAGCCCAACTCGCGGAACTGCTCGCGGACCGAGCGGAGGACCTCCGCGCGAATCTCGAAGATGGCCTTGACCTCGTCCTTGCGGAGGTCCAGCGTCCGATTGTCCAGCCGCGTCGGGAGTTCGGCGTCGACCTTCCCGGAGGGGTCCAGCGGCAGTTCCGGGTCGGCCTCGGCGACGATGTCCACGGACTCGGGAACGATTTCGACGCCCGTCGGGGCACGTTCCTCCTCCTCCACGTCGCCGGTGACGGCAACGACGCTCTCACGTTGGACCTCGGTCCCGGCTTCGACGAGGTCGTCGTCCATCTCGTCTTTCTCGAATTTGACCTGTATCTTGCCGGTCGTGTCTCGCAGGATGAGGAAGGCGATGCCGCCGAGGTCACGGACTTCGTGGACCCAGCCGGCGACGGTCACGCTGTCGCCCGGGTCGGCGTCCGCGGTGTAGGTTCGGTCGTCCATGTTCACCCGTATCGGTGGGCGGGACTTAAGAACAGTCGTTTGTCCGTGGCATCACCCCCAGCCGAGAGGTGGGTCGCCCGAACACGCTCACCGTGGCGGTACCCTTATCACCGTACTGGACGGTTCGCTGGCTATGAGTGAGCGGGAGGACATCGTGGAACTCGACGAGCTAGACCGGCACATCATCTATCGACTCCAGCAGGACGCCCGCCGAACGTCCGCGAGTACCATCGCCGAGGAGAACGGCGTCGCCGCCAGCACCGTTCGGAACCGCATCAATCGACTCGAAGACGAGGGCATCATCGACGGCTACTATCTTGACGTGGACTACGAACGGACGGGTTTCCAGCTGCACACGCTCATCGTCTGCTCGGCGGCCATCCCGGACCGGGAACGTCTAGCTCGTGACGCACTGGAAATCGAGGGCGTCGTCGCTGTCCGCGAGGTGATGACGGGCAGCGAGAACGTCCACGTCGAGGTGGTCGGCCGCGACGGTGACGACCTGAGTCGCATCGGTCAGGAACTCGACGCGCTCGGCCTCGAAGTCGTCGACGAGGACATCATCAGAAACGAGTACGTCCACCCCTACGAGGGGTTCTCACCGAAGAACCAGTGAGTGCGCGCCAGACTGATATCGGTACGCGAAAATGACACACATTTTGTTGCGCTTTCGCCAATCAGACCGCCCCATTTATGCTGAAGTAGCAGCAACTAGCACGTAGCGGCGCGTCAGCGGCCGTCGGGCGAGGCTCGAGTCCGGGTCCATGAGCACCTGCTGGCGCGTTCACGAGACAGATGAAAACGAAACTGACACAGCGACCACGACTGCCGATTTCCGGGTCGAAGGGACCGGTACTCGTCGTCGGCGACGAGACAGCACGGGGAATCGCGAACCGGCTCGCGGACTCCACGTCCGTCGAGTTCGCGACGGCGGACGCGGCCATCGCCGCCGGTGCGCGTTCGGTGGGCATCGAGACACACACGGTCGACGTGACCAAGGCCGCCGACCTCGCGGCGATTTCTCGTGATGTCGACGTAGCGGTAGTCGCGTCCGGCCAAGACCGGACGACCTTACTCGTCGCTCAACTGCTTCGAACGCGGTGTGAGGTCGACCACGTCGTCGCCGGTGTCGCGGACGAGCGACACACGGAGGCGTTCGCGGCGGCAGACATCACGCCCGTCCATCTCGATGCCGTTCTCGCCGAGGCAGTCTCTGAGGTACTCGAAAAAAGCAGATAGTATGCCGAAAGAACTGGAACGGGACCTCGGTCTCCTGTCGGTACTGGCGATCAGCATCGGTGCGATGGTCGGAAGTGGCATCTTCATCCTTCCGGCACTGGCACTCGACCTCGCCGGGCCTGCCGTCGTCCTCGCGTATCTCGTCGCCGCGATTATCGTCCTGCCAGCGGCACTGAGCAAAGCGGAGATGGCGACTGCGATGCCCGAGGCGGGCGGCACGTACGTCTACATCGAGCGGAGCATGGGGCCGCTACTCGGAACCATCGCCGGCGTCGGGACGTGGTTCTCGCTGACGTTCAAGGGCGCGCTGGCGCTCGTCGGCGGCGCGCCGTACATCGTCCTGTTGCTCGACCTCCCGGTGATGCCGGTCGCCGTCGGGTTGGCCTGCCTGCTCGTCGCGGTCAACATCCTCGGTGCCAAACAGACCGGGCGGATGCAGGTCGCAATCGTGGCCGTGATGCTGGTCGCGATGGGGTGGCTCGTCGCCGGGTCGACGGGGTCGGTCCAGCCCGCCGGTTTCGACGGCTTCTTCACCGAAGGAACGGGCGGGTTGCTGGCGGCGGCAGGCTTCGTGTTCGTCTCCTACGCGGGCGTGACCAAGGTTGCGAGCGTCGCCGAGGAAATCGAGAACCCCGGACGGAACATTCCCCTCGGGATGCTCGGCTCGCTGGCGTTCACCACGGTACTGTACGTGCTGGTCGTGTTCGTGCTGGTCGGCGTTGCACCGTCCATCGACCTCACGGACGCACCCATCGCCGACGTGGCGCGGTTCACGCTCGGTGAACTCGGCCTCGTCGCCGTCGTCATCGCGGCCGTCCTCGCGCTGGTCAGCACCGCCAACGCGGGTTTGCTCTCCTCGTCACGGTATCCGTTCGCGATGAGCCGCGACGAACTCGCGCCCCCGTCACTGTCCCGCATCAGCGACCGGTTCGACACGCCAGCCATCGCCATCCTCCTCACCGGCGGCGTGACGCTGTTACTCATCGTCGGGGTGCCCGTCAGCGACATCGCGAAACTCGGGAGCGCGTTCCAGATTCTCGTGTTCGTGATGGTCAACGTCGCCCTCGTCGCGTTCAGGGAGAGCGACCCCGAGGGGTACGACCCGGAGTTCACCGACCCGTTTTACCCGTGGACGCAGGCGTTCGGCGTGGTCGGCGGGCTCGTCTTGCTCAGTCAGATGGGGTTCCTGCCCGCGGTGGGTGCCGCCGTCATCATCGCCGGGAGTTCCCTGTGGTACTTCCTCTACGCCCGCCCGCGCGTCCGCCGTGAGGGTGTCGCCCGCGACGAGTTCCGCCGCCGCGTCGGCAGGCGGGCCGTCGAACGCACCCGGTCAGCCTTCGAGAGCAGTGCGGAGTACAACGTCGTCGTCGCCGTCACCGAGGGGACGACGGTCGAACAGGAGGACGCACTCACGAGTACCGCCGTCGACGTGGCCACCCAGCGCGACGGGCGCGTCACCGTCGTCCGGTTCGACCGCGTCCCCGACCAGTTGGCACTGGAACAGGCGACCGAGATACAGTCGCCGAGCGACGCGGCCTTCGAGTCGCGGATGGCGTCGGTCGCCGACGCCGTCGACGTACCCGTTGAGTACGGCGAAATCGTCAGCCACGACCCGCGGCACGCAGTCGTGAACTTCGCCGACCACCACGACGCGGACCTGCTCGTGGTCGGAACCGGGTCCGAGAGCCTCTGGTCGCGGCTGTTCGGCACCGACACCGACTGGATGGTCCAGCACACGCCCTGTGACGTGGTCCTCGTCGACGCCGAGGACGTGACTGCCGAGGACGGCGAAGTCGCACTCGTCACCGACGAAGGCCCGTTCGAGCCGGTCAAGGTCAAACTCGCGGACTCCCTCGCCAGCGCGACGGGGGCGCGCCTCACGCTCGTCCAAGGGGTACCGCCGGATGCGACGCCCGAGCAACGCCAGACCGTCGAGGACTACCACGAGGAACTGGTCGCGCTCTGTAGCGTCCCGGTCGTGTCCCGCGTCGTCGAGAGCAACGGGGCGGCCGACCTCGCGGCGTCGGCGGACGAGGCCGACCTCGTCGTCGTCCAGACGAGCGGGTCACCGACCACCGCGCGGCGACGCCAGCGACTCATCGACGCCGTGGACTCACCCACCGTCGTCGTCCGTCCCGAGCGAGAGAACCAGTCGGGACCGCTCGGCCGACTCGCCGAACGGTTGGCCTTCTAGGCGTCGTTCGCGCCCTCGACCGTCTCACGAACAGCGTCGACGCCCTCGTCGTGGACGAGGTCGCCGACCACGACCACGTCGGCGTGCTGGCCCATCGTGTACGCCGAGTCGTAATCGTGGATGCCGCCGCCGTAGAACAGCGTCGCCTCGTCGAGGTCGGCCTGTGCGGCGGCGACGATATCGGGGTCGCCGAGCGTCCCGGAGTACTCGATGTAGACGATGTCCTGTCCGAACATCTGTTCGGCCACCTCGGCGTAGGCGGCCACCTCCTCAGCACCTAGGTCGCAGTCGGCACCCGTGTACTCGGCCACGGAGGAGTCGGGGTTGAGGACGATGTAGCCCTCGGTGAACGTGTTCGCCCAGTCGATGTCGTCGTCGAGGCGCGCCCACTCCTTGTGCGCGCCGGTGACCCACGCGATGTCGCCTGCGTTGAACACGATGGGGATGAGATAGCCGTCGAGGTCGTCGCTGTGGACGACGGCGTTCGAGTGGCTCGGTTCGATGTAGAGTGGGACATCGTGGGTGCCACAGGCCTCGACCACCTCGGCCATCTTGGCCTCGGTCATGCCGGTGGTCCCGCCGACGGCGATCGCGTCGGTTCCGGTCCGGCAGACGTCCGCGAACGTCTCGCCGTCGACCAGCGTCTTGTCCGGGTCTACCTTCAGTATGTGACTCCACTCCGTCCAGGGACCGCCCATACCCGCTCAATCCAAACGGACCGTCAAAACACTTCGGAAACCGCCCGGGGAGGTCAGTCCCCGGCCGCCTCCGCCTCTTCGGCGGTGACCTGTGCCTGCCACTCGCGTACCTGCTCGGCACTGATGCCTTGGACCTCGGTCGCCACCTCGTCGGCGTCGACCCCCCGGAGGTCTGACAGCGTCTCGACGGCGGCCTCTGCGAGTTTCTCGGCCGTCGCGGCCCCGATGCCGTCGAGGTCCTCCAGTTCGTCGACG
The DNA here is from genome assembly GCF_023028225.1 of Halorientalis litorea. Taxonomy (NCBI): domain Archaea; kingdom Methanobacteriati; phylum Methanobacteriota; class Halobacteria; order Halobacteriales; family Haloarculaceae; genus Halorientalis; species Halorientalis litorea. The sequence goes on along the minus strand of NZ_CP095482.1, from coordinate 2,100,576 downwards.
GCCTGCTGTTGGCGGTACTCCTCGTAGTTGCAGATGGGACAGCCCAGTTCCCACGGGTCGTCGCCGTCGTGGACGACCAACTCGGGCAAGTCGTGTTCCTCACACCGGGCGTCCGTCACCTCGATGTCGCCCCGGCGCGGGAGCGGCAGGGAGTACTCGCAGTCGGGATAGCGCGTACACCCGACCAGCCGCGAGCCGTTGCGGAGGTGTTTGATGGCCAGTTCGCCGCCGTGTTCGTCCCCACAGTCGGGGCAGGTCCCGATGACTTCGTCCTCGCTCTCGTCGGCCTCGTCGGCGCGACACTGCGGACAGCCGTGGACGAACGTGTCCCGCCCGGCGAGCATCTTCACGTGGTGCAGGTCGTGCTCCTCGCACGTCTCCTCCAGCACGAGCGGCTCACCCGTACTCGGCAGGGGGAGCGTGTACCGACAGTCCGGGAAGCCGTCACAGCCGACGAAGTACGACCCGTGGCGGCTCTGCCGGACCAGCAGGTCGTGGTCGCTCTCCGGGCACGGGCCGAGCCGTCGGTCCGCCTTCAGCGACTCCTGGAGGTGGTCGCCCACGGCCTCGCGGGACTCGTGGAGTTCCTCGAAGACGCGTTCGAGCATCTCGCGGGATTCGTCGGTCACGTCGTCGAGCGTCGCCTCACCGTTGGCGATAGCCGCCATGTCGCGTTCGAGTTCCGCGGTCATCTCCTCGCTGACGACGTGGTCGGCGAACTCCTCCGCGGCCTCGACGACGGCCATCGCCAGCCGCGTCGGCCGCGGCGGGTCCTGCTCGATGTACCCCCGGTCGTACAGTTTCTCGATGACGTTGTGGCGGGTCGCCTTCGTCCCGATGCCCATCTCCTCCATCTTCTCGATGAGACGGGACTGTCCGTAGCGGCGGGGCGGTTGGGTCTGCTTGGCGTCGAGCGTCACGTTCGAGATGGCGAGCGTCTCGCCCTCCGTCACGTCGGGCACGAAGTTCTCGCTGGCACTGGAGTAGGGGTACACCGCGTGATAGCCCGGTTCGACCAACCGCTTGCCGTTCGCTTTCAGGTCGCAGTCGTTGGCATCGGCGACGACGCGCAGGTGTTCCCACGTCGCGGGTTCGGCGACGGTGGCGAAGAACCGCCGGACGACGAGTTCGTACACTTCCCACTCGTCCTCGCCGAGTTCGCTCCGGTTCGGGAGTTCCCCCGTCGGATGAATCGGCGGGTGGTCTGTCGTCTCCTCGTCACCCTCGGTGGGTTCGATGCTCTCGAGCGCGAGCAGCGACTCGGCGTCGTCGCCGAAGGTGGGGTGGCTCACGAAGTCGTCGAGGAGTTCGTCCGGGTCCAGATCCTCCGGGTAGACGGTGTTGTCCGTCCGCGGGTACGTCACGTACCCTGCGGTGTACAGTTCCTCTGCGATGGACATGGCGCGTTGGGCCGAGTAGCCGAGCGACGACGCGGCACTGATGAACTGCGTGGTGTTGAACGGCGCGGGCGGCGAGTCCGTCCGGGTGCGTCGCCGAACCGATGTGACGGTCGCACTGTCGGCGTCGCGCAGTCGCTCGAAGGCGTCCTCGGCGGCTGCCTCGTCCCAGACGCGCTCTGCCTCGTTGTCGTCCTCGTCGAGGTAGAAGTACTGAGCCTCGAAGGCCTCCTCGCCCTCGGTGAGGTCGGCAAACAGTTCCCAGTAGTCCTCGGGGTCGAACGCCTCGATTTCGCGCTCGCGGTCCACGATGAGTTTCAGCGTCGGGGACTGGACCCGCCCCACGGAGATGAAGTCCTCGCCCAACTGCCCGGCCGAGAGCGAGAGAAACCGGGTGAGTGCCGCGCCCCACACGAGGTCGATAATCTGGCGGGCCTCGCCCGCGGCCGCCAAGTCGAAGTCGATGTCGTCCGGGTCGGCGAAGGCGTCACGAACCTCACGCTCGGTGATAGACGAAAAGCGTACCCTGCTGATGGGGATGTCCGTCTCCTCGCGGAGAATCTCGTAGGCCTCCTTTCCGATGAGTTCGCCCTCGCGGTCGTAGTCGGTTGCGATGACCGCCTCGTCGGCCTTCCGCGCGAGTTGCCGGAGCGTGCGGACGATGTTCTCCTTCGTCGCCGCCTTCCGCACCTCGGCGTCGATGAGTTCGACCGGTTCCACGTCCCGCCAGTCGTTGTATTCCGGCGGGAAGTCCACGGCGACGACGTGGCCCGACAGTCCCACGACACGCGTGTCGCCCCACCGATAGACGTTGACGCCGTTGCGCCGCTCCGCGTCGGCACTGTCACCGCTGAGAATCTCGGCGATACGCCGCGCGGCGTTGTCCTTCTCCGTGATTATCAGTTCCACGGCGACCCACCTCCGCGTAGACGAGTGCTCATTGGTCCGACCTACGCGCAGGCCGGTTCTAAAGGTTTCGTCCAGAAACCGCATGACAGCGCGGGTACGGGCGCGAGCGTCCGCGTGCGGGCGGTCTACGGTCTTTGGCCGGTCACTCGTCGTCCATCGCTTCCAGCACCTCGCGGAGGGGGTGGTTCACGACCACCCTCTTTCGCCTCGGGTGCGCGGAGCGCGCCACTCGGCAAAAAACGTCCCCAAAAATCTCCGATTTCCGGTGGGTGGTTCGAGAGACGCCGGACGGCGTCTCTCGTCATCCCGAAAGGCCTCGCCTTTCGGACGACTGCGCAAGATATTCGCTCTTGTGAACGTGGGCCAAAAAGCCGCTCGCTCCCACAGTCGCTCGCGGTCTACGACTCCAACTCCTCGCGCAGGAGTTGATTCACGTCGCCGGGGTCGGCACTCCCGCCGGTCTTCTGCATCACCTGGCCGACGAGGAAGTTGATGGCCCCGTCCTCGCCCGCGTGGTAGTCCTCGACTGCGTCGGGGTTCTCTGCGATGGCCTCGGTGACGGCGGCGGCGACCTCGTCGCCGTCCGTCTTGCCCAAGTCCTCGCGCTCGACCACGGTGTCGGGGTCGATACCCTCGTCCAGCATCGTCCGCAGGACCGTCTCGTGGGCGTTCTTGGCGGTTATCTCCTCGGTCGCGACGAGTTCGACCAGTCGCGTCACCTCGTCCAGTCGGTCCTCGATGTCGGTGACCGCCATGTCGCGGTAGTTGAGTTCGCCGAGCAGGTTGTCGGCCACCCACGTCGCCGCCAACTCGGGGTCGAACTCGGTCGCCACGTCCTCGAAGAAGTCCGCGACTTGTTTCGTGGAGGTGAGTTTCGAGGCCGCCTCCTCGCTCAGGCCGTACTCCGCCGCGAAGCGGTCCCGGCGGGCGTCGGGTAGTTCGGGGATGTCGAGTTGCTCTTTCCAGTCCGAGACGCGCAAGGGCGGCAGGTCGGCCTCCCGGAAGTAGCGGTAGTCTTTCTCCTCTTCCTTCGAGCGCATCGAGACGGTGTTACCGTGAGTCTCGTTGAAGTGGCGCGTCTCCTGTTCGACGGCGCGGCCCGATTCGACCAGTTTCTTCTGTCGGGACCGCTCGAAGGAGAGGGCCTTCTCCGCACCCTTGTGACTGGAGATGTTCTTGACCTCGGTCCGGTTCGCCTCTTCGAGTACCGCGTCGTCGATGGACCCGTCGTCGTTCACGTCCGCGGCGGGCACGATGGAGAGGTTGGCGTCGATGCGGAGCGACCCGTCGCGGCCGGGGTCGAACACGCCCAGATACTCGAGGACTTCCTCCAGTTTTTCGAGGAAGGCCCGCACTTCGGCCGGGTCGCGGAAGTCCGGTTCCGTGACGATTTCCATCAGTGGCGTGCCCGCGCGGTTGTAGTCTACGAGGGTGTAGTCGGCCCGCTCGATAGAGACGGTCCGGGATTCGAGGCCGCCCGCCCCCTCGCGGACGTGGCGCAGACTCCCGGGGTCCTCTTCGAGGTGTGCGCGGCGGATGGTGACCGAGCGGCGGTCACCGGCCACCGAGAACTCCAGTTCGCCGTTCTGACAGATGGGCGCGTCGTACTGGGTGATCTGGAAGTTCTTGGGGAGGTCCGGGTAGTAGTAGTTCTTCCGGTGGAAGGTGGTCTCCTCGGGTATCGTCGCGTCGATAGCCTTCCCGACTTTCACGGCGGCTTCGACGGCCCCCTCGTTCAAGACAGGGAGCGCGCCGGGCAGGCCGAGACAGACCGGGCAGGTGTTGGTGTTTGGCTCCTCGGCCGTCTCGGTCGAACAGCCACAGAACACCTTCGTCGCCGTCTCCAACTGGACGTGGACCTCCAGTCCGATGACGGCCACGAGGTCACCCGTTTCGGCAGCCTGTGCAGTCATTACCCGCGGTTGGACGGCCGCTGGCTAAAGGCTAACGACCCGCTGACAGACCACCCCCGTCCCCACGTCGTGGGAACGGTCAGGTGATTCATACCCGTGGGAGCCATAGCGAGACCTGATGTTGGCGACCCTCCGAAAACTCGGGTACGGCTGGCTGGTCGTGCAGGGACTCGTGACTGCACTCTTCCCGGCCAAGAGCATCAAACTGAACGTCAAGCTCTGGGGCTTCCCGTTCGAGAACACCGGCGAGTTGGAGCCGAAAGCGTGGTACGTCAGGGCCGCCCGGGCCGGTGGCGTCGGGATGGTCGTCGCCGGGGTTACCGCCCTCCTCCTCGACGAACGGGCGAGCGACCGGGAGACGGCACCGCCCTCCGACGGGTCCGACGTGACGGCTCCGGAGGCGGACGAGACGGCGTAGACGCGCTGTGGGCCGTGCGAACGTATCAGTCAGTATTTGAATGTCTGACGTAAGTTTATGTCCGGGGAGACGACCAGTAGAGGTATGGCGAGCGGCAATCACGTCGAGGAACTCGAATCGCGCGTCAGGGAACTCGAAGCCACCGTGGACGGCCTGACGGACGAGCTCGTGGAGTGCAAGGTCCGCATCCGCGAGTTGGAGAACGTCGTCGACGCCGAAATCGGTCTCGACAACATCGACACCGTCACCGGCAGTGACGCCGGAGCCGGCGAGTCCCAGAGCGACTCGGCGGACGACGGCGCGAGCGGCGTCCAAGTCGCAGACGAGTCGACACCGGGGCCAGAGGCAGCCGAAGCGTCTAAATCGGAGGGCTCCGAGGAAGCGGACAAGACTGAGGCCGACGACGGCGACTCGGACATCATCATCGCCTGACGGGCGGCGCCCACGAGCACCCCATGCACATCAAAGAGCTCGTCCTCGACAATTTCAAGAGTTTCGGCCGGAAGACGCGCATCCCGTTTTACGAGGACTTCACCACCGTCAGCGGCCCGAACGGTTCCGGGAAATCGAACATCATCGACGCGATTCTGTTTACGCTCGGACTGGCCCGTACCTCCGGTATCCGGGCCGAGAAGCTGACCGATTTGATATACAACCCCGGGCACCAGGACGGCGACAGGGAGACCACCGAGGAGCGCGAGGCCAGCGTCGAGGTCATCCTCGACAACGGCGACGGGACGCTCCCACGGTCGGCCGTCGTCAACGCCGCCGGCACCGAGGACGTGGGTGACGTGGACGAAATCAGCGTCAAACGCCGCGTCAAGGAGACCGAGGACAACTACTACTCCTATTACTACATCAACGGCCGCTCTGTCAACCTCTCCGACATTCAGGATCTCCTCGCACAGGCAGGGGTCGCACCCGAGGGCTACAACGTCGTGATGCAGGGCGACGTGACCGAAATCATCAACATGACACCCGGCGCGCGGCGGGGTATCATCGACGAGATAGCTGGCGTCGCGGAGTTCGACGCCAAGAAGGAAGACGCCTTCGAGGAGTTGGAAGTCGTCGAGGAACACATCGAGGAAGCCGAGTTGCGCATCGAGGAGAAGCAGAGCCGCCTCGACCAACTCGAAGACGAACGCGAGACGGCCCTGGAGTATCAGGACCTCCGCGACGAGAAAGAGGAGTACGAGTCCTATCGGAAGGCCGCCGAACTGGAAGACAAACGCGAGGAGCGCGCGGCAGTCACGGACGACATCGCGGCGTTGGAGGCCGAACTCGACGACCTCCAGCGTGAACTCGACGAACGGCAGGGCAAGGTCGTCCGTCTCGAAGAGGACCTCGCGGACCTCAACGCCGAAATCGAGCGCAAGGGCGAGGACGAACAACTCGAAATCAAGCGGGAAATCGAGGAGGTCAAAGGGGAAATCGCCCGCCTCGAAGACGCAATCGAGAGTGCCGAGGAGAAAATCGCGGCCGCCGAGACCGAACGCCGCGAGGCGTTCGTCAGTATCGACCGGAAACAGGAGGAGATAGACGACCTCGAAGCCGACATCCGCGAGACGAAGGTCGCCAAATCTTCGCTGAAAGCCGAGATTCAGGAGAAAGAGACCGACCTCGCGGACATCGAGGCCAAAATAGAGGAGGTCGGCGCGGAGTTCGAGGAGGTCAAGGAGGAACTCGACGAGAAGCGGGCCGCCGTCGAGGCGGCGAAAAGCGAGAAAAACGACCTCCAACGCGAGCAGGATCGCCTGCTCGACGAGGCCCGACGACGCTCGAACCAGCAACGCGAGAAAGAGGCGGCCATCGAGGAGGCGGAGGCCCGAGTGCCCGACATCGAGGCCGAAATCGAGGACCTCGAAGCCGAACTCGAGAAGGCCCGGAAGAACCAGCAGACCATCACCAGCGTGGTGAAAGACCTCAAAGCCGAGAAGCGGGAACTGCAGTCGGACTTGGACGACATCGAGGACGACATCTCGGCGAAACAGCAGGAGTACGCCCAACTCGAAGCGAAGGCCGGGTCGGACGGAGACTCCTCGTACGGTCGAGCGGTGACGACCATCCTGAACGCGGACCGGCAGGGCGTCCACGGCACCGTCGGGCAGTTGGGCGGCGTCGACCCCGAGTACGCCACGGCCTGTGAGACGGCGGCCGGTGGCCGGTTGGCACACGTCGTCGTGAACGACGACAGCGTCGGTCAGCAGTGCATCGAGTACCTGAAGTCGCGGCAGGCCGGGCGCGCGACGTTCCTGCCCTTGACGGAAATTCACCAGCGGTCGCTCCCGTCGCTCCCCGCCCACGACGGCGTCGTCGACTTCGCGTACAACCTCGTGGACTTCGACGGGGAGTACGCCGGCGTGTTCTCCTACGTCTTGGGCGACACGGTGGTCGTCGAGGACATGGAGACCGCCCGCGAGTTGATGGGCGACTACCGGATGGTGACCCTCGACGGTGACCTCGTGGAGAAGTCCGGCGCGATGACTGGCGGGTCCTCCTCGGGGACGCGGTACTCGTTCTCCGGCGGGGCGGGGAAGTTGGAGCGGGTCGCACAGCGTATCAACGAACTCGAAGACGAACGCCAGTCCATCCGGTCGGACCTCCGGGACGTGGAGGACCGACTGGACGACGCCCGCGACCGCAAGACGGACGCGACCGAGCAGGTGCGGGACATCGAAGCCGAAATCGAGTCGCTGGAGAGCGAACGCGAGGACATCGGTGAGCGAATCGATCGCCTCGAAGCGGAACTGGCCGACATCGAGGACCAGCGTGAGGAGGTCTCGGACCGGATGGACGACCTCGAAGCCGACATCGAGGAGCGGACGGCCGACATCGAGGCCATCGAGGCAGACATCGACGAGTTGGAGAGCGAAATCGAGGACTCGCAACTGCCCGAACTGACCAGCGAGGCGGACGAGGTGCGGGCCGACATCGACGAGTTGGAGGACGACCTCGACGCTCTCGACGCCGACCTCAACGAACTCCAACTCGAAAAGCAGTACGCCGAGGAGGCAATCGAGGACCTCCACGACGACATCGAGGACGCACAGAACCGCAAGGCAGAACAGGAAGAACGCGTCGCAGACCTCGAAACCCAGGTCGCCGAACAGGAGGACGTGCTCGACGAGAAGGAGGCGGCCGTCGCGGAACTCGAAGCCGAACTCTCGGACCTCAAAGACGAACGCGAGGAGTTGAAGTCGGACCTCGCGGACGCGACGGCGGCCCGCGACGAACAGCAGGCCGCCGTCGAGAGGGTCGAGAGCGACCTCGCGGACTGTCGCGAGGAGAAAGAGCGTCTCGACTGGGAGATAGACGAACTGGAGGGGCAGGTCGGCGACTACGACCCCGAGGAAGTCCCGGACCACGAGGAGGTGGCGAGCGAAATCGACCGCCTCGAACGCGAGATGGAGAAACTCGAACCGGTCAACATGCTCGCAATCGAGGAGTACGACGACGTGGCCGAGGACTTGGCGGAGTTAGAGGACAAGAAGGGGACGCTGGTCGAGGAGGCCGACGGCATCCGCGACCGCATCGACACCTACGAGGCCAAAAAGAAGGCGACGTTCATGGACGCCTACGAGAGCATCAACGCGGAGTTCGAGGACATCTTCGAGCGACTCTCGAACGGGACCGGGACGCTGCACCTCGAAGACGAGGACGACCCCTTCGAGGGTGGCCTGACGATGAAGGCCCAACCGAAGGACAAGCCCATCCAGCGGCTGAACGCGATGTCCGGCGGCGAGAAGTCCCTGACCGCGCTCGCGTTCATCTTCGCCATCCAGCGACACAACCCCGCGCCGTTCTACGCGCTGGACGAGGTGGACGCCTTCCTCGACGCCGCCAACGCGGAGATGGTCGGCGAGATGGTCGACGAACTCGCGGGCGACGCGCAGTTCGTCGTCGTCTCGCATCGCTCGGCGATGCTCGAACGGTCCGAGCGCGCCATCGGCGTCACGATGCAGGACGACAACGTCTCCGCCGTCACCGGTATCGACCTGAGTTCGGTCGGCGATGGGGACGGCGACGAGGAAGTGATAGCCGATGACTAGGGACGGCGAGCGAAACGAGTCGGCCGACGCGGGAGACGACGGAACCATTCCGCTCGACATCGCCGGCCACGAGGACCGCGACCCGCCCGGTGACGGCGACGCCTCGTCGCTGTTCGGGGCGGACGGCGACGGTGGGGAAGGAGACACCGACGCGGCGGCCGACGACGAGGACGAGGCGGAGGTCCAACCCGTCGAGGTGTTGGTGCAACTCGCCAAGGACGGCGAAATCGAGCCGTGGGACATCGACATCGTGACCGTGACGGACAAGTTCCTCGACCGGTTGGACGAGGCGGACCTGCGGACCTCCGGGCGGGCACTGTTCTACGCGAGCGTCCTGTTGCGGATGAAAAGCGACGTGATGCTGAACGGCGACGAGGAGGCCGAGGAACCCGCCGAAGAGCCGTGGGAGGCCGCGATGGACGGCGACGCGCCGGTCGAACCGTCGGGTGACCCGTTCGCCGCGTTGGACGCCGAGATGGACCGGCGACTGGACCGCAAGCGCGCCCGCGGGATGCCACAGACGCTCGACGAACTCGTCCGTGACCTGCGCGAGGCCGAACGCGACTCGCGGTGGAAGGAGTCCCGCGAGTACGACACCAGCGACTCGCCGGGCACCTATCAGCGCGGGACGCAGGAACTCGACTACCGGGCGGGCGACGACTTCCGGATGGACGACGAACCGACGGCCGCCGACGTGACCGGAACGGCCCACACCGAGGACATCGACGCCGTCATCGACGACGTGTACACCGCGTGTCTGGAACGTTGGGAGGCGGGCCGGGACGAGGTGTTGTACGCCGAAATCGACGACGCGGGCGGGTCCCGGGTCGAAACCTTCCTCGGGTTGCTCTTTCTCTCCCACCGCGGGCAGGTCCGCCTCCAGCAGGACGACCTGTTCGGCGACCTCTGGGTACAGGACCCCAACGCGGCGACCGGTTCGGAAGAAGCCATCGCCGACTGAGCCACCGTTTTCTCGGCCGTCACCCCGCCTCGGCGAAAGAACTATCACGGTTAATGGTGTATGTTAACAGCACACATGACACCGACGAAGTTCCGGGAGCGCGTGGCGGAGACGGGAGACCGTCTCGACACCGAGCAGTTCCTGACCGCGCTCCGGTACGTCCGCGACGACGGACGGACGCCTCCCAAAAGGTAATCCGAACCGTCGCCGAACCAGCGGGTATGGACACCCGACAGGTGCTGTTGGTCGACGCGTTCACCGACGAGCCGATGAGCGGCAATCCGGCCGGCGTCGTCCCCGACGCGGCGGGACTCGACGGCGAGCAGATGGGGGCTATCGCGGCCGAACTCGGGGCGAGCGAGACGGCGTTTCTCCTCGGTTCCGACGAGGCCGACCGACGGGTGCGGTACTTCACGCCAGCGACGGAAGTCGACCTCTGTGGGCACGCGACCATCGCCAGCCACGCCGCCCTCTTCGAGCGGGGAGACATCGCGGCCGGCGAACACAGCCTCGAAACGAACGTCGGGACGCTCACGGTCACCGTCGAAGACGACGGGACGGTGTGGATGACACAAGACCATCCGGAAATCAGCCGCGTCGACGCGTCCCACGACGAGGTGGCGGCGGCCCTCGGCGTCGACGTGGCGGCCCTCGAAGACGTGGGTGCGGACCTACCGCTGGCCCAGAGTTCCACGGGCCTGCCGTTCCTGATGGTCCCCGTGAACTTCATCGACCACCTGCGCGCGCTCGACCCGGACATGGCCGCCATCGAGGCTCTGACCGAGGCGGTCGACGCCACGGGCGTCTACGCCTTCACTTTCGACACGCTCGACCGGGACGCGACGCTCCACGGCCGGATGTTCGCGCCGGGAGCGGGCGTGCCCGAGGACCCGGTGACGGGGACGGCGAGCGGCGCGGCGGGCGCGTACTTGCGGGAGTACGACGCGTTCGACTCGCTGCCCGACGAGATGGTGTTCGAGCAAGGGCACTTCGTGGACCGACCCGGGCGCGTCCGAGTGCGGGTCGGTGCGGGCGTCGAGGTTGGCGGCCGAGCGGTGACCACGCTGGACGGGGACCTCGTGGTGCCCGAGTCGGCGGACGACGAGATAGTCGAGGCGTGAACGGCGCGCCGGTCCGGGCAGTTCGGCGCGGACCGCGCGGTTCGGAACCTTCTTTAGCAGTGTTGTGCAGGAAACCAGTAAGGACATGGCTGTACTCTGGCTGGACGAAATCGGGGCGGACGACCTCGAATCGGTCGGCGGCAAGGCGGCCTCGCTGGGGGAGTTGACGGCCGCAGGCCTGCCGGTCCCCCCGGGATTCGTCGTAACCGCGGGCACGTACCGGCGGTTCATCGAGGAGACGGGCATCGACGAGGAACTGTTCGCGGCCGTCGACGTGGACGCAGAGGACTCGAAGGCACTCGCGGAAGCGGAGGCGCGCGCACAGGAACTCATTCTCGAAACGGAGATGCCCGAGGACCTTCGCGAGGAAATCCTCGCGGCCTACGACGACGTGGGCGACGGCGAGGCGTTCGTCGCCGTCCGTTCGTCGGCCACCGCCGAGGACCTGCCAGACGCCTCCTTCGCCGGCCAGCAGGAGACGTTCCTCAACATCACCGCCGAGGACCTGCTGGACCGCGTCAAGCGGTGCTGGGCGTCGCTGTTCACCCAGCGAGCGACGTACTACCGGCAGGAACAGGGCTTCGACCACGACGTGGTCGACATCGCCGTCGTCGTCCAGCAGATGGTCGCCGCCGAGAAGTCGGGCGTCATGTTCACGAGTCACCCCTCGACCGGCGAGCCGAGAATCATCATCGAGGCCGCGTGGGGACTCGGTGAGGGTGTCGTCTCCGGGTCGGTCACGCCCGACAACTACACCGTCGACCGCGAGAGCGGCGAGGTGACGGCCGTCGAGGTGGCCGACAAGAAGACGATGTTCGACAAGGACCCCGAGACCGGACAGACCGGCGAGCGGGAGGTTCCCGAGGAGAAACGGACCGAACGCGTGCTCGACGAATCCGAAATCGACCGCCTCTGTGAACTCGGGGAGCGCGTCGAGGACCACTACGACACGCCACAGGACGTGGAGTGGGCTATCTACGAGGGCGACGTGTACATGCTCCAGTCCCGCCCCATCACGACCATCTCCGAGGAGAGCGAGGCCGCCGCGTCCGCCGATGGGGCCGGCACGACAGCCACACAGGCCGACGAGGAGAACGTACTGCTCTCGGGCCTCGGCGCGAGTCCGGGCATCGCCTCCGGCGCGGTCCGCATCGTCGACAAACTCGACCAACTGGACAAAGTCGGCGAGGGCGACATCATCGTCACCGCGATGACGACGCCCGACATGGTGCCCGCGATGAAACGCGCCGCCGGTATCGTCACGAGCGAGGGCGGGATGACCTCCCACGCGGCCATCGTCGCCCGCGAACTCGGCGCGCCAGCCGTCGTCGGGACGGGCGGGGCCACCGAGACACTGGCGGACGACCAGATGGTCACCATCGACGGCGACAAGGGGACCATCCGCGAGGGCGTCGAGACAGTCGAGGAGACGGAACCCATCGAGGAGGTCCGGCCACAGGCACCCGTCAAGCCGATGACCGCGACGGAGGTCAAGGTCAACGTCTCGATTCCCGAGGCCGCCGAACGCGCCGCCGCCACCGGTGCGGACGGCGTGGGTCTGCTCCGCATCGAGCACATGATTCTCTCGACGAACAAGACGCCCGAGCGGTACATCGAGGACCACGGCGAGCGGGCCTACATCGACGAAATCGTCAACGGCGTCCGTGGCGTCGCCGACGAGTTCTACCCGCGTCCCGTCCGGGTCCGCACGCTCGACGCCCCTACCGACGAGTTCCGCCAGTTGCAGGGCGGCGAGGACGAACCACACGAACACAATCCGATGCTGGGGTACCGCGGCATCCGCCGGAGCCTCGACCGACCCGACGTGTTCGCCCACGAACTCGAAGCCTTCCGGCGACTGTTCGAGATGGGCTACGACAACGTCGAGATTATGTTCCCGCTGGTCAACGACGCCGAGGACGTCCACCGAGCCAAGTCACTCATGACGGAGGCTGGCATCGACCCCGAGAAGCGGTCGTGGGGTGTGATGGTCGAGACGCCCGCCGCCGCGCTCGGCATCGAGTCGATGGCCGAGGCGGGCATCGACTTCGCCTCCTTCGGGACGAACGACCTCACCCAGTACACGCTCGCAGTGGACCGGAACAACGAGAACGTCGCCGACCGGTTCGACGAACTCCACCCCGCCGTGTTGGACCTCATCGGACGCACCATCGAGACGTGCCGTGAGCACGACGTAGATACGAGCATCTGTGGGCAGGCCGGTTCGAAGCGGCAGATGGTCCAGTTCCTCGTCGACGAGGGCATCTCCTCCATCTCGGCCAACATCGACGCCGTGCGGGACGTGCAACACGAGGTCAAGCGCGTCGAGCAGAAACTCCTGCTCGACTCCGTACGCTGACGCCGCCGACACGCTTTTTCGCGCGCTTCCCCTGCCACGACTGGATGGACAGCCGTCACGCCGCTACGCTCGTCGTCGCGCTCGTGGCCGTCCTCGCCGGGTGTAACGTCGGCCCGACGACGGCGACGCCGACGGTGACACCGGCACCCGGCGTCGACGTGACGACGGCCCCGTCGGAGCCACGGACGGCCGCCGACGCGGCACCGTTGCCACCGGGCGTGACGGCGACGCGACTGACCGACGTGCGGGCACTGTTTGCGGCCGACGCGCGGGCACTCGCCGGGGACGGGTACGTCGCCGAGGTTCGGATACGTGGTTCGCGCGCTGGGGACACCGGACGGCGGACGGCCCCGCCAGCACCGGGGCGAATCACCCGGACGGTGCGAGTCGGGGCCGGGGGTGACCCGACGCTCCTCACCGTGGCGCGGGTCGCCGAGGGCGAGCGACGGTCACGGGCACACTGGGTTGCCGGGAACCGCTCCGTCGAGCGTCTACAGGCGAGCGACGCCGTCCCGGCCACGGTTGCGGCCCGGAGCAACGCGACGGCGTTGGCGGGCAATCCAGCACTCGGGCGGACGGCGCGTGACTTCGTGGCCGTCGGCAACTGGGTGACGGCTCGCCGGGCCGCCAACGGGACGACGGTCCTCCGAGCGCGAAACGCGTCGGCCCGATTCCGTGACGGCGTACCGCGGAACCTCACCGGCTACGAGGGGCGTCTCGTGGTCGACGAACGCGACCGTCTGCGGTCGGTGACCGTCGACGTGGAGGTGTCCGACAGCGAGCGGTTTCACTACCGGCTAACCTACGCCCTTCGGCAGGTCGGGAACGTCACCGTCGCCCGGCCGGAGTGGGTCGCCGAGTGACCGGCCACAGCGGGCGGCGACAGGCTTTTTCGGCCGTTTCCCTGTTGGGGACACGAATGGACCGTCGAACGGCCGCGGTTCTCGCGCTCGTCGTCCTGACGGCACTCGCGGGGTGTAACACCGGTGGCTCCGGCGGGACACCGACGCTCACGCCCGTCCCGGTCACCGAACCGGCGGCCGACACCGTCGACAACGTGTCCCTCCCGGCGGGCGTGACCAGTGCGGGGCTGGCCGATTCGGCACTGTTCTGGGCGGGCACCGACCGGGCACTCGCGGAGACGGGGTACGTCGTCGAGGTGTGGATAAACGGAACCGCAACGGGGAACGCGAGCGGTATCGACCCGCCAGCACCGGGACAAGTCCACCGCGTCGCCCGTGTCGAACCGGGCGGCGCGCCGACCTCGCTGTCGGCGTCGCGGCGCGTGGACAGCATCGAGCGAGAGTGGTCACAGTGGGCGAACGACTCGTGGGCAGTCGTTCGCCCGGTCCGGTTCGGAGGTATCGTCGCCCGACCAGTCAGGGCGGAGCGAGTGACGAACCCGGCGGTTACTGAGGATGTTCGCCGTCTCGTCGCACTCGGGGACTACCGGGCGGTGTCGACGCGCCGGACCGAGGGGGCGACGCGGGTCGTCCTCCGAGCGAGCGACGTGAGTCCCGTCAGGCGGGACGGCGTGTTCCGCGACGTGACGGCGTACCGCAGCCGCCTCGTTCTCGACGAACGCGGACGGTTACGCTCCGCGTCCGTGCGGGTAGCCACGGACGGTGGCCTCAGGTACCGACTGTCCTACGACCTCCGGCAGGTCGGGAACGTCAGCGTCGGGCGGCCCGTGTGGGCGCGGGCCGCCATCGAAAACGCCCGAGTGCGTGGGGGCTAACGGCCGCCGAAGAGCTCGAACTTGTCACGGCGCGTGATGTCGAGTTCGTGTATCATCGACGGGGACTGCCGGGCAGCGAAGACGATGGCCCGTGCGACTTCCTCCGGTTCCGTCACCTCGCCGGGGTCGTACTTCTCGGCGTAGGGGGTGCCGTACTCGGCTCCGAACTGACTGCGCACTTCCGAGGGGTTCACGAGCGTGACGGCCACGTCGCCGCCGACCTGTCCCGAGAGGCTCTTGGCGAACCCGCGAACCCACCACTTGCTGGCGGCGTAGACGGGGTTGACCGGGCGCGGATACTCGCCGGCGAAACTGGCGACGAACACGAGCGTCCCCTCGCTGTCTTCGAGGTGCGGGAGGGCGGCCCGAGTCGTGAAGAAACTCCCGTCGACGTTGGTGTGCATCATCGTCCGATACTCGTCGGTGGTCATGTCCGCAACCGCCCCGCCACGGGCCAGCCCCGCGTTGTTCACGAGAACGTCGAGGCCGCCGAACGCCTCCACGGTGGTTTCGACCAGCGCGTCGACGGCGTGTTCGTCCTGTACGTCCGTCGGGACGGCGACGGCCTCGACGCCGTACTCCTCGGTGATGTCGGCCGCGATGGCCTCGAGCGTGTCCGCGCTCCGGGCGGCGAGGACGACGTTCGCCCCGGCCGCGGCCAGTTCGTGTGCCGTCGCACGGCCGATGCCGGCACTCGCACCGGTGACGATGGCACTCTGCCCGTCGAGGGTCGGTAACTCAGACATGAGAGGGCGTTCGGCGTACTGCCAGATAAACCCGATTGCGAGTTCTGGAACAACTGGTTTACTGTTCCACGAAGGGAGCGCAACGGCTAAACCGCTCCCCACACAGAACGTGTGTATGCAGCGGGCCGAACCGCAAGACTTCGACCGCGTGCTCTCCTCGATGTGTACCCAGCCACATCCGGCGGCGCGCGAGGCGGCCGAACGGTTCCTCGCCACGAACCCCGGGGACCCCGGGACGTACGAGACGGTCGCCGAGTTGGAGGACCGGGCGGTCGAACTGCTCGGGACGGTCACCGGCCACCCGAACCCGAACGGCTACGTCACGAGCGGCGGCACCGAGGCCAACATCCAAGCGGCCCGCATCGCCCGCAACCGCGCCGACACGGACACGCCGAACATGGTCGCGCCCGAGAGCGCGCACTTCAGTTTCACCAAGGCCGCGGACCTGCTGGGCGTCGAACTGCGGCGCGCCCCCACCGACGAGGACCACTGTGCGGACGTGGACGCGATGGCCGAACTCGTCGACGGGGACACCGTTCTCGTCGCCGGCGTCGCCGGGTCGACGGAGTACGGGCGCGTCGACCCGATTCCGGCGTTGGTCGACCTCGCACACGACGTGGACGCGCTCTGTCACGTCGACGCGGCGTGGGGCGGGTTCGTCCTCCCGTTCACCGACCACCGCTGGCACTTCGGACACGCCGACATCGACACGATGACCATCGACCCGCACAAGATGGGGCAGGCGGCGGTCCCGGCGGGCGGCTTCCTCACCCGTTCAGAAGACCTACTCGACGAACTCGCGGTGGACACACCCTACCTCGAATCGACCTCGCAGGCGACGCTGACCGGCACCCGGAGCGGTGCGGGCGTCGCCTCCGCCGTGGCCGCGATGGAGGAGTTGTGGCCGGTCGGCTACCGCGAGCAGTACCACACCTCGATGGAGAACGCGGAGTGGTTGGCGGCGGAACTCGCCGCCCGCGGCCACGACGTGGTCGAACCGGACCTACCCATCGTCGCCGCCGACATGACGATGCCGGTCACCGAGGACCTCAGACAGCGCGGGTGGCGCATCTCAAAGACCGGTGCGGGTGAGATGCGCGTGGTGTGTATGCCCCACGTCACTCACTCTATGTTGCGGTCGTTCGTCGCGGACCTCGATTGGTACTGACCGCGAGCAGGGCGGGACTTGCGGCCCCGTCGCCTTTTTCGCCCACGGTTTTGCGGTGAGCGGCGTGCGAACAGCGTGAGCGCGCCCGAACTGGAAAACGGTGGTTGCCGGTCGTTCGTCGCGGACCTCGATTGGTACTGACTGAGTTATTTCCGCCACGTCTGTGGCTGTTCTCACGATTTTAGCGGCGAAAGTTATTCAACGGATGGGGGGAAATGACACGGGTAGAGTTGGGGATGGCAGTTCACACCACACACGAGCAGTTACGGGGGGATTCGCGCGTACTGGTACTTGCACCGGTGCAGGGACACGAAGAGCTGTGTGGGAGTGTCCTGACGAGTGGACAGGCGGCGACGCGGCGCGTCCTGTTGGTCACCGACCGCTGGGCACCGTCGGAAGTCGTCGCCGACTGGCGGCACCACCACGGCACGCTCCCCGCGTCGCTGGCACTGGTCTGTCCGGGGCGACCCGACCCGGACACCGCGGACCTCCCGGCGAGCGTCCACGCGACGGGCGTCCCGGCGGACGACTTGACGGGCGTGAGCCTCGCAGTCTCGCGCTATCTCGACAGGTGGGGGCGGAACGCGTCGGTCGGCGTCTGCGTGGATTCGCTGGAGGGGATGCTCTCGGGACTCTCGCGCGACGAGGAGTTCCGATTGCTCCACACGCTGACCGACCGGTTCCTCGCGGCGGACGCCACCGCACACGTCCACGTCGACCCGGCGCGACGGGACGAGCGGACTGTCGAGTCGCTGCGGTCGCTGTTCGACACCGTGGTCCGACCCGACGGCGAGAACTGGACCGTCGACTAGGCTGAAAGCGAGACTTTTAGGCCCGCATCGCGGATACGGGGACACATGAGTCACGAGGAGTTCCCGACGGACAACCCCGCAGTGGTGACCGTCGGACTGCCATACGCGAACGGCGACCTCCACGTCGGTCACCTTCGCGGCTACGTCACCGGCGACACCGTCGCCCGCTCGCTCCGGCGTGTCGGCCAGCAGACAGCCTTCGTCTGCGGGTCTGACATGCACGGGACGCCCATCGCCGTCAACGCCGCCGAGGCGGGCGTCTCCCCCGAGGAGTTCGCCTTAGAGTACCACGAGGAGTACGCCGCAACCTTCCCGAAGTTCAACGTCGAGTTCGACAACTACGGACACACCCACGACGAGACCAACGTCGAGACGACCCGTGAGTTCGTCCGGTCGTGGATAGACGACGACCACGTCTTCGAGAAGGAGATACAGGTCGCCTACGACCCCGAGGCCGACCAGTGGCTCCCGGACCGCCTCGTCGAGGGAACCTGTCCCTACTGTGGCGAACACGCCCGCGGCGACGAGTGCGACGAAGGGTGTCAACGCCACCTCGAACCCGGCGAAGTCGAAGACCCCGTCTCGACGCTGACGGGCAACGCCGCCGAGTACCGCGAGCGCGACCACAAGTTCCTGCGCCTCTCGGACTTTCAGGAGTACCTGCAGGGCTTCATCGACCGCGTGGAGGGCACCGACAACGCGAAGAACCAGCCCCGCGAGTGGATAGAGGGCGAGTTACAGGACCTCTGCATCACGCGGGACATGGACTGGGGCATCGACTATCCGGGCGAGGGCGGCGACGCCGCCGGAGGCGATGACCTCGTGCTGTACGTCTGGGTCGACGCGCCCATCGAGTACGTTTCCTCGACGAAACAGTACACCGAACGCGTCGGGAGCGAGGAGTACGACTGGGAAGATGTCTGGACAGTCGAGGACGAGAGCGAGTTGACCGGCGACGACACCGGGGAAATCGTCCACGTCATCGGCCGGGACATCATCCAGCACCACGCCGTGTTCTGGCCCGCGATGTTGCGGGGCGCGGGCTACAACGAACCGCGCGCGATTCTCGCCACCGGGTTCGTCGGCATCGACGGGAAGGCACTCTCCACCTCGCGTAACCGGGCGGTGTGGGCCGACGAGTACCTCGACGAGGGGTTCCACCCGGACCTGTTCCGGTACTACATAGTCAACGGGAGCGGCCTCGAAACCGACGTGGACTTCTCGTGGGACCGCTTCGCCGAGCGAGTCAACGGCGAACTCGTCGGCAACCTCGGGAACTTCTGTTACCGGTCGCTCCTCTTTGCCCACCGCAACTACGACGGGACGCCGGACACCGACGTGAGCGCGTCGGTACGCGAACGCATCGAGGAGGCCGTCGAGGCGTTCGAGACCGCACTCAACGACTACCGCATCCGTGACGTTGGTGCGACGGCCATCGAACTCGCCGACTTCGGCAACGAGTACATCCAGCGCAACGAACCGTGGAAACTCGTCGACGACGACCCGGCGGAAGCCGCACAGGTCATCCGCGACTGCGTCCAACTGGCGAAGGCCTGCGCCGTGTTGATGCAACCCGTCATGCCCGAGAAGGCCGCCGACCTCTGGACACAACTGGGCGAGGACGGGTCGGTTCACGCGACGGAGTTGGCCGACGCGCTTGCCGCTCCGCCCGCCGAGTTCGGCGAACCCACCGAGTTGTTCGCGGGCATCGAGGACGAACGCATCGCGGAGCTGAACGCCAAGTTGCAGGAGCGCGTCGAGGAAGCGACCGAGGACGCCGACTTCGAGCCGGAGCCGCTCGCCGACGACCGAATCGGCGTCGAAGACTTCGAGGACCTCGATTTGCGCGTGGGTCGCATCGAGGCGGCCGAGCCGGTCGAGGAGTCGGACAAACTGGCGAGGCTGGAGGTCGACATCGGCGTCGAGCGGCGGCAGGTCGTCGCGGGTATCAAGCAGTTACACGACCTCGACGACCTACCGGGGACGCGGGTCGTCCTGCTCGCGAACATGGAGAAGGCGGAACTGTTCGGCGTCGAGTCGAACGGGATGGTGTTGGCCGCGGGCGAGGAGGCCGACCTGCTGACGACCCACGGGGACGTGCCGCTGGGCTCGAAGATTCGCTGACGCCCGTGGTCTTTTATCGCTGAAGCGACTACCGAAGGTATGGCTGATTCCGAGGACGATGAGTGGCAGTTCACGCTCGACGACCTCGACGACGAGACCACGGACGACCCGGCGGCCGTGGACGACGGGAGCGGTGCGCGCGAGCGGAGTGACGAACACGACGGTGGCGACGGGGAGGACGGTGGCAACGTCGCCGGGTCGCTGACCGTCGAGGACGGCGTCGAACCCGGGCAACCGACGGCCGAGAACGCGTTCTTCGTGGCTCTCGGCTTCGCCTCGACTCTCCTCCTGTTCCTCTCTATCGCGGGCCTCATCTGAGCCGGGACCGCCCGACGCGAACCGCACACGAAGAGACACGTAGGCGCGTGTGGTGGTCGCTCCCGAAGGGTTAACCGCCGGGCACCCCTACTCGCGGGTATGGTCGAGTCCCTGATTACGGACCTCCCGGTGTTGCTCGTGTTCGTGGGGGCGGTGCTGGTCATCGCCGAGGCACTCGCGCCCGGCGCGCACTTCATCGTCCTCGGAGTGGCACTCCTGACCGCGGGCCTCGTCGGGTTGTTCTTGCCGCCCAGTCTCGGGCTGTTCGCACCGCTGGTGTTGGCGGCGTTGGTCCTCGTCTCCGGCGGTATCGCCCTCTACGGGTACCGGCAGTTCGACTTCTACGGCGGCAAGGGTGCCGGGCAGACGAGCGACTCGGACGACCTGCGCGGGAAGACGGGCCGAGTTACCGAGCGCGTCACCCGCAACGAGGGAGAGGTGAAAATCGACGGCGGCGGCTTCAACCCCGTCTACCGCGCTCGAACCGTCAGCGGTGAGATCCCGGAGGGTACCGAGGTACTGGTCATCAACCCCGGCGGCGGCAACGTCCTCACCGTCGAGGCCATCGACGACATCGAGGACGAAATCGACCGCGAACTCGCCCGCGACGCCGCCGACGAGTCCGACCCTGACACCAACACCGAGGCCGACGCGGACACCGCCTGAGCCACCGTTCGCTGCCCGTCCCTTCGCCGCCCGCCTCGTTCGACCGCCCGTATTCGTGAAACGCCCAGTCGTACCGAATACAATGAAATTATCTCAACCCCAGAGCGATTTTTGTTATTGTGTCCAACACTGTAGGGCGATATTAGTTCCCTTATACCCAAATTTTATTACCAAGGCCGGACGTTCGTTGAACTGTAATGTCCATCAGACGGCAGACGTACAGCGCGACGGGTGACCGCCCGCACACGTCGGTTGTGAGCCACCCGCCATCGCGGCGGGCTAGCGTGTGTGGGCACGACGGGCCGGGGGTGGTCGATAGGTAAGCCATTTGGAGCCATACACCGGCTGGCTGTCCACCACAGCATGCGGTTCGTTGTCCACACCCTGCGGAAGATGACTCCACGACACCCTTCCGCGCCGTCCGGCACGGCGTCGCCGTCACCACCACCACGGGACTCCGTACCGAACGCTTTTCACTCGCACGCACCAACCTTGAGACGATGCTCCCCGCACTAGTACCACTGGTTTTAGGCGGAGGGTTCGGACTGCTGTTCCTCCTCCTCCTCGGTATCGCCATCATCGCCGTCTACAGCGCGGTGGAAATCGTCGACGCGACGGAGAAGCGGGCACTGACGGTGTTCGGCGAGTACCGGAAACTGCTCGAACCGGGTATCAACTTCGTCCCACCGTTCGTTTCGCGGACCCACAGGTTCGACATGCGGACGCAGACACTCGACGTGCCGCGCCAAGAGGCGATTACGCGGGACAACTCGCCGGTGACGGCCGACGCGGTCGTCTACATCAAGGTGATGGACGCCAAGAAGGCCTACCTCGAAGTCGAGGACTACAAGCGCGCCGTCTCGAACCTCGCCCAGACCACGCTCCGCGCCGTGCTCGGCGACATGGAACTGGACGACACGCTGAACAAACGCCAGGAGATAAACGCCAAGATACGCAAGGAACTCGACGAACCGACCGACGAGTGGGGTATCCGCGTCGAGTCCGTCGAAGTCCGGGAGGTCAACCCCTCCCAAGACGTCCAGCAGGCGATGGAGCAACAGACCTCCGCCGAGCGTCGCCGCCGTGCGATGATTCTCGAAGCCCAAGGGGAACGCCGCTCCGCCGTCGAGAAGGCCGAGGGTGACAAGCAGTCCAACATCATCCGCGCACAGGGTGAGAAGCAGAGCCAGATTCTCGAAGCCCAAGGTGACGCCATCTCGACCGTCCTCCGCGCGAAATCCGCCGAGTCGATGGGCGAACGCGCCGTCATCGAGAAGGGGATGGAGACGCTGGAAGAGATCGGCAAGGGCGAGTCGACGAAGTTCGTCCTGCCGCAGGAACTGACCTCGCTCGTGGGCCGCTACGGGAAACACCTCACGGGGAGCGACGTCAAGGCCAACGGCGAGTCCGACCTCGACAGCCTCGAGTTCGACCAAGAGACCCGCGAGATGCTCGGCCTCGACAACATCGAGGAGATACTCGGCGAGATCGACAAGTCGGCGGAAGTCGACGTCGAGGAGATGGAACAGGCCGCACAGGCGGTCAAGGCTGGCGAGGACCCCGCCGACATCAGAGACCCCGACGAGGTCATCGAGGAGATGGACGCGGAGATGGACGCGGAGGGCGACGACGGAGCAGACGGCACGTAACGGGCCCGGACCCGCAGGCGAAGCGTTTTAGGCCAGTCTTGCTAACCGATACGTATGACAGACGAGGGCGTTGACGAAGACAAGCGGGCGACACTCCGCCGCTTCGCCGCCCTCGGTGCCGCCGCCCCCTTCTCGGGCTTTACCGGTGAGAGCGACAGCGACGCCCCCGACGCCATCGCCGGCTACGTGTCAGCGACCCCCGGCGCGCACTTCTCGAAGATACGCGACGACCTGCAACTCGGGACCGGCGAGACCCAACACCACCTCCGCCGTCTCGTCGGCGACGGGACGCTGGAGCAACGCGCCGACGGCGACTACCAGCGGTACTTCCCTGCCGGGCAGTTCTCGACGTTCGAGCAGGTCACGCTGGGGTACCTGCGCCGCGACACGCCGCGGGGGATGCTCGTCGCCCTCCTGCGCGACCCGGACCTGACGGCCAGCGAGATAGCCACGCAGTTGGGCGTGTCGGCACCGACAGTCAGTAACTACGCGGCCGACCTCGAAGCCGCAGGCCTGCTCTCGCGGACCGACGGCTACACCGTCCAAGACCCGGAGACGGTCCTCCTCCTGCTGGTTCGCTACGCCGACTCCTTCGACGCCGACGCCGCGACGCTCGCGTCCGTCGCGGACGAACTCGTGCAGTACGACCCCTAGACTCTCAGGCGGTCACTTTCCACGTCGTCGAGGAGGAGTAGCCCCACTTCTCGACCTCGATATCGAACTCGCCCTGCTGGATGGCGGGCATGTTCGTCCCGACTTCCTTGGCGGACATGTCGAGTTCCTCGCCGATGAGCCGTGACTTGAAGTAGGTCTGCTCGTCGGCGTTGTCACGGAGATACACGAGAATCGCGCGCTGTTTGTCCGTGAGTGTCGTCTCGGCTGGCGCGTTCGACGACGCTGTAGCACTCATACTAGTCCGAACGGTAGGACGACCCTTAGCGGGTTTGGTACGGTCGATTAACCGGTCGCTGTCTGGCGGTTTGGTGGTTCAGGAGGCGACGAGAGCGCGCGCGAGTGGCTGTGTCCCGGGGCCGTTGGTACGGTCGGGAAAGCTAGACGCCCTCGTCGATGATTTCGCCGACTGCGAAGTTCGACTTGACCTCCGTGACCTCTATCTTGACGCGCTCGCCGATTTCGGCACCGGGGACGATGATGACGTACCCGCGTTCGACGCGGGCGATGCCGTCGCCCTGCTTGCCGATGTCCTCGATTTCGACGTAGCGTATCTCGCCGGGTTCGACCGGCGGCTGTGGCTCGGTCGACGGCTCTTCCGGTTCGGAAGTCGGTTCGGCGTCGTCCTCGCTCGCGATGAGAGCGACGCGATACGTCTCACCGGGGTCGATAGAGCCAGTGTCGACTTCGCGTTTGGGAATTTCGACAGTGTACGAGTCGCCGTCGCTCGTGACCTCCGCACTGAACAGACACAGGAGTTTCTCAGAGATTTCCAAGGGTGTAGACCTCCACAGACGAATAGGCGGCCTCCGTCATAGAAGTTGCCCGTCGCTTCGGGGGACGGGGCGACTCACGGCGTCACTCGACTGGCGACCCGTCCGGCCGTTTCGCCCCTTCGGAGTCGTGAACGACCACCCCACCCGGCCCGGGGTCGACCGCCTCGTAGTTGTCCCTGACCGCGATGGCTTCCTCCAGTTCCCGCACCGCCCGCGTCTTGAGTGCCGCCGCCAACGCCTCGGCGTCGGCCCGCGAGATGTCCCGCCCCAACCCCTCGCACTCGTGCGCGCGGACCAACCGCTCGCCGTCGGCGGACTCGCCCGCCGGGGTTCCGTCCGTACCCGATACCGTCGGCCCCGCGCTGTCGACGGCCTCGCCCATCGGCTGGCTCGTCCCGCCGAGCGCGACGGAGAAGGGGTACGTACGACAGATGAGCGGCCGGTCCCCGTGGACCGTGCAGGCACCGGTGCCGTCGTCGGCTTCGTCGTAGAACGTGCAGTCCCCGCAGTCGTCGGTCTGGAGTGCCCACTCGAAGGTTTCACCCTCCGGGCCGTCACTGCCGTCGGTCAGTCCGTACGGCATCGGGCGCGCCACGTCCCGGAAGTCGTAGTCGTCGGTCGCCTGTAGTCGGCGAATCTCGTCGGGGAACACCGTCGCCGTGTGCGGTTCGGTGTCTCCCCCAGCCGCGTCGTCGGTCTGTGCCGTATCCTCACCGCACGTCTCGGCTTTACAACAGGCCCCACAGCGCGTACACTCGAACCCGATGGACTCGATGGCGTCGGCGATGACGGCCACGTCCAACTCGCGGGCGCGGGCCAACTCGGATTCGAGGCTCTCCATACGGCGAGTTACTGCCAGCGAGGCAAAAGCCTCGCGTCTCCGTGCAACCGGTCCGTCACTCCGTGAGCGGGAGTACGACGCCGAACAGCATCGGCGAGAAGAAGCCGACGAGGAGGCCAAGCACTTCCAAGTCGAACAGGAGCGTCGCCTCCCACTGCGGCAGGGGACCGGCGACTGCCGGACCGACGAGTCCACCGAGCGCGCCGACGAGGAACAGCGCGAGTCCGACGAAGAACCCGCGTTTCGCCATGGTTGGGTAGTCGATGTTGCCGTATCGTCCCATAGTACGACGGTTTCCGGCCACCATCCTAATCGTTTCGAGTCACCGAAAGTGCTATGCGTTTCTCCGGCCCCAGTCGACGTATGACCGACATCGCGTACGGACCGCTCGGGGAACTGCTCGGTTTCGTCGTCACCGCCGTCGGGTCGGTATTTTTCACCGTCGCCGGACTGCTGGCCGAGCAGGCGGCACTCACGAACCTTCTGGCAGGACAGTCGGTGTTCGGACTGTGGGAGCTCTACATGGGAACACTCGCGCTGGTCGTCGGCGTGTACGTCCTCGGCTACGAGAACGCGTGGCACCAGCTACAGGCACTCCGCCAGTCGGCGTGACGCCTGCCTGTCCGCGACGCTGAACGGAGTCCGTACACTACACCCGCACTGGACGCGCTGCAACCGTGTCACTCGCCGTCTTCTACTCGTCGTCCGCGTCACCGTGCCCGCTACCGCCCGGCGTCTCGAACCCGGACGGGACCGCTCAGTCGGTCAGTCAAGCCCCCAAGTTATGTCGTCTGCGCGAGTAGGTGTGTGTATGCAGGGAGACACGGACGAGGGAGCGACAGGCGAGAGTGACACGCCGGCGCGACTCGGTCGGGTACTGTTCGGCCTCGGGTTGGCACTCCAAGCGACCGAGGACTTCCGGGACATCGAGGAGGCAATCGAGTACGCCGAGTCCGAGGGTGTGCCCTTCCCCGACCTCGCGGCCCCGTTGGCCTCGGGAATGATGTTTGTCAGTGGCCTCTGTCTGGCTCTCTGGCGACTGCCGCGGCTGGCAACCGGCGCGGTGGTGACGTTCCTCGCCGTCGTGACTCCGACGATGCACGACTTCTGGAACGACGAGGACGGGAGCGGCGACCGCCTGGCCTTCTGGGGCAACATGGCGATGCTCGGGGCGGCACTGGCGTACATGAAGAAGGCGTGGGAGTGAGACGGTACCTCGGGTCGGCGGCACGGTAGTCCCCGCCCTCCGCTACTCGGCGTCCGCGTCACCGTGTCCGCCACCGCCCGGTGTCTCGATTCTGACGGTCGTCCCCGCGGACACCTCGCAGGTCGTCTTCGCCGGAACGGGGTCGCCGTCTATCAGGTTCCGGCCAGGCGCGCCGTCCGCACCGCCGGCCAATCCGCGGGGCGCGTGCCGACGACGCTCCGTGAGCAAGGACACGGTGGCGTCAGTAAGCACGCGGAGTTCGCGGACGAGGCCGTCGCCGCCGCGGTACCGACCCGCACCGCCGCTATCCTCGCGGAGCGCGTACTCAGTGACCCGGAGCGGGTAGGCCGCCTCGACGGCCTCGACGGGCGTGTTGAGCGTGTTCGTCATCCCGACCTGAACGCCGGCGAGGCCGTCGCCGGTCGGCCGCGCGCCCGTGCCGCCGCCGATTGTCTCGTAGTACTGGAAGTCGGCGTCGCCGACGACGAGGTTGTTCATCGTCCCCTGCCCGGCCGCGGGGACCCGGTCGGGGGCTGCCTCGGCGAGTGCCGCGAACACCACGTCCGTGACCCGCTGGCTGGTTTCGACGTTCCCCCCGACGACGGCCGCTGGCGGCCGCGGGTTCAGCAACGACCCCTCCGGTGCCCGAACCGTCACCGGGTCGTAACACCCCTGATTCGGCGGGATATCCGGGTCTGTGATACACCGAATCACGTAGTACACCGCGCTTTTCGCCACCGACAGCGGCGCGTTCACGTTGCCCGGGACTTGGTCGGCGGTGCCGGTGAAGTCCACATCCACCGTCGCGCCGTCGACGGTGACGGTCACCGCGACGGGGATGTCCCGGTCGGCCGGGTCCTCGCCCGCCCCCCGCCCGGTGACGCCGTCGCCCTCCAGCACGTCTGTGGCGTGGTACTCCCCGTCCGGGAGGGCACCGAGTTCCGCCTCGACGCGCTCGCGGGAGTAGTCGATGACCGCCGAGAAGGCCGTCAGGAGACGCTCGCCGTGAGCGTCGAGGAGGTCACCGGTTCGGGCCTCGCCACGGTCGTTGGCCGCCCGCTGTGCCCGGAGGTCCGCCCGGCGTTCCGCCGGGTTGCGGACGTTCGCCAACAGGAACGACTCCACGTCCGCGACGACCGACCCGCGCTCGACGAGGCGGACCGGCGGAATCCTGACACCCTCCTGCTGGATATCCCGCGCTCCGGCGGGCATGCTCCCGGGGGTCATCCCACCCACGTCGGCGTGGTGGGCGCGGGAGACGGCGTAGCCGAGAATCTCACCCTCGGGAGCCATCGGCGAGACGAGCGTCACGTCGGGGAGGTGTGTCCCGCCACGGAACGGGTCGTTCAGGACGAACACGTCGCCGGGCTCGGGGTCACAGTCGAGGACGGCGTCGACGGCCGCGGGCATCGCGCCGAGGTGGACCGGGATGTGTTCGGCCTGTGCGACGAGTCGCCCGTCGGCGTCGAACAGTGCCGTCGAGCAGTCCCGCCGCTCGGTGATGTTCGGCGAGTACGCGCCGCGTATCAGCACCTGTCCCATCTCCTCGGCGACGCTCTCCAACTGGGTGCGGAGGATTTCGAGGGAGACAGCATCGATGTCGTGGTCGGTCATCGGTCACCTCGTTCACTGCGTGTGACCGACGGGAGCACGCAGGTCGTTTTGGCCCAGCTTTTGCGAGGAGCGGGCGCGGCCGTGCCGCGCCCCGACGAAGTAAAAGGTGGTTCGACAGCATCGAGGTCGTGGTCGGTCATCGGTCAGCCTCCAACACGAGTGCCCCCTCGTCCGTTACGCTCGCGGCCCACGCCGGGGGGAGGACGACGGTGCTCTCCCCGCCCTCGAAGATTGCGGGGCCGTCGTAGGATGCACCCGGTGGGACCCGCTCGCGGTCGTACACAGGCGTTTCGTGGCGGCGTGTGTCGCGTTCGTCCGTCCCATCGCTCGTCGTGAAAACGGCCTCGCGCGTCCCCGTCCGCGGGTCGCCGGTGGGGTCGTGTGGGAGGGTCGGCCGCTCGCCTGGAACCGTCGCCGTCGCGCGGAGGGTGACGAGCGTCACTGGTTCGCCCTCCATCCGGTAGCCGCGAACGCGTTCGTGAGCGTCGTGGAAGCGGGCACGCACGGTGTCGGCGTCGAACGGGTCGGGGACCGGGACGGACAACTCGAAACTCTGGCCGGCGTACCGACAGTCCGCGGCCCGGGCGACAGTGGCCGCGTCGGGGGCCGTCGTCTCCGCGAGCACCTCCTCAGCGAGGGCGGCGTAGGTGTCCTCGACGGCCGTGGCGTCCGCCTCGGCGACGGCGGTCCGCCGGGTGCGGACGGCGTCGTGGCGTTCGTCGGCCGCCAGCAGGCCGAGTGCCGAGAGGACGCCCTCTGCGGGCGGGACGACGACGCGCTCGACGTCGAGTCGGGCGGCGAGGGCGGCGGCGTGCATCGGGCCGGCACCGCCGAAGGCCGCCAGCGCGAACGTCCGCGGGTCGTGCCCGCGCTCGACGGTCACGCCACGGATGGCCCGCGTCATCGTCGCGTTGGCGATCCGGTAGACGCCCCGGGCGGCGGCCGTCGGGCCGTCCAGTCCGGCCTCGGCGGCGAGGGTAGCGAGAGCCTCCGTGGCGGCGTCGGAGTCGAGCGTGAGGCCGTCGCCGAGCGTCGTGTCGGGGCCGAGATAGCCCAGCGCGAGTGCCGCGTCGGTGACCGTCGGGTCCGTCCCGCCCTTCCCGTAGCAGGCGGGGCCGGGGTCGGCTCCCGCCGACTGCGGGCCGACGCGGAGCGCGCCGCCCTCGTCGACCCACGCGACGGAGCCACCGCCCGCACCGACCGTCTCGATGTCGACCATGGGTATCCTGACCGGGTGCCCGCCCACGTCGGCGTCCGTCGTACGCGCCACGTCGCCGTCGCGGACGAGGCTCACGTCCGTGGACGTGCCACCCATGTCGAGCGTGACGAGGCCGGCTTCCTCGACGGCAGGCCCGGCGACGCGCGACGCGCCGACGACGCCCGCGGCCGGCCCGGACAGCACCGTCGCCGCGGCGTGGTCGCTGACGGTTCCAGCGTCGGCGATGCCGCCGTTCGACTGCATCACCCGCGGCGCGGGCAGGCCCCGGTCTGTCGCCCGCGACTGGAGGCGACCGAGGTAGTCGGCGATTGCGGGTGTGACGTAGGCCTCCGCGACGGTAGTGGCCGTGCGCTCGTACTCGCGGAAGGTCGCCAACACGTCGTGGGAAGTCGTCACTGGTACGTCGAGTGTCTCCCGGAGCGTCGCGGCGACGGTCCGCTCGTTGTCGGGGGCGGCGTAGGCGTGCAGGAACGAGACGGCGACGCTCTCGGCGTCGCTCGCCGCCACGTCCTCGGCAATTTCTCGGACGGCCCCCTCGTCGGGCACTGTCTCGACGCCCTCGGGCGTCGCTCGCTCTCGCACCTCGAACCGTCGCTCACGGGGCACCAGCGGGTCCGGTTTCTCGGCGTCCAAGTCGTACAGCGCGGGGCGGTCCTGTCGCCCGATTTCGAGCACGTCGGCGAAGCCCTCGGTGGTGACGAGTGCCGTCCGCGCGCCCGTCCCCTCCAGTAGTGCGTTCACCGAGACGGTCATCGCGTGGCGAAAACTGTCTACCGCCGCCGCCGGGCAGTCGGCGGCCGCACAGGCAGTCTCGACGCCCGCGAGGACGCCCTCGCTTTGGTCCTCGGTCGTCGGAACCTTGGCCGTCGTCCGGTCGTCACCGACGAGCAACACCACGTCGGTGAAGGTGCCGCCGACGTCGACCCCGATCGATACCTCCGCGTCCATACCCGCCCCTCGGCCGCGAGTCCCGTAACGCTGTCCGTCGGTGCAATTCACTCCCCGAACACGCGCTTTGCGTGTTCGGGTTCGTCTCCGGGACGGGCAACGAGGTTCTCCCGGCCGACGCGTATCTTGCGCACGTCGCCGTCCTCGGCCATCGAGGAGAGGACGCGGCTCACCTTCGACTTCGACCAGTCTGTCCGGGCGACGATTTCGGACTGGGGCAGTCGGCCGTCGTTCGCGTCGAGGAGACGGCGGACCCGTTCGGCGTCGGAGT
Organism: Halorientalis litorea; assembly: GCF_023028225.1. Taxonomy (NCBI): domain Archaea; kingdom Methanobacteriati; phylum Methanobacteriota; class Halobacteria; order Halobacteriales; family Haloarculaceae; genus Halorientalis; species Halorientalis litorea. The sequence continues at coordinate 2,070,680 of NZ_CP095482.1, read as the reverse complement.
GGGGTGCGTCGGAGCGCGTCCGTCCCGGACGGTGCGGGTCCGCGTCGGCGGTGTCCCTCGCCGCCCGTTCCCGCCACGCCCGGACGGCGACCACGGTCAACACCGCCACGACACCCGACAGCACGGTCCCCAGAAGGAGAGGACCGACCGGTCCCTGGACCGGGACGACGGGGAGAATAAGCCACCCTCCCCCCTCTTCCGGCGCGGTGTTGGCCCGCGTCGGGTCGGTGCCGTACTGGTGTACCTCCGCCCCGTCGTCGAAGCCGTCCCCGTCCGTGTCCGCCCGCGTCGGGTCCGTCCCGTGCTGGTTCACTTCGGCACCGTCGTCGACGCCGTCACCGTCCGTGTCCGCCCGCGTCGGGTCCGTCTCGTAGGCGTTGACCTCCGGGCCGTCTTCGAGGCCGTCCCCGTCCGTGTCTGCCCGCGCCGGGTCAGTCCCCGTCCGGTCGACCTCTGTCCCGTCTTCGAGGCCGTCCCCGTCCGTATCCGCCCGCGTCGGGTCCGTCTCGTACATCGTGACTTCGTCCCCGTCCGGGAGGCCGTCCCCGTCCGTGTCTCTCGCGGTTGGGTCCGTCCCGTACTCCCGGACTTCGAGGTCGTCCGCGAGGTCGTCCCCGTCCGTGTCTCTCGCGGTGGGGTCCGTCCCGTAGGCATCGACTTCCGGGCCGTCTTCGAGACCATCGCCGTCCGTGTCCGCCAGCATCGGGTCGGTCTCGCCTGTACGTTCCGCCCGGTTGGGACGGCCGTCGTCGTCGTAGTCGTCCCCGGGTGCGAGGACGAGGAGGGGCCGCTCGGTACGGTCGAGCGTCCCGTTCGCACCCGCCGTGACGGCGACGAGCGTCACCGTCCCCGACTGGTTCACCGGCCACTGCTCGACGGACACTGTCGCCGTACCGCCGGCGGTGTCAGCGAGCGAACGGCACCCGAGCGGTCGCTGTCGTTCGCTCGTGTTGAGGTGGAGGCACAGGTCCCGCGGTTCGTCCGCGTCCGCGAGAGAGACGGTGACGGTCGCGGATTGCCACGACGCGACGGCAGGCGAGTCGCCGCCGTCGACGACGCCCGGGCCGGTGACGGCGAGAGACGCGAGGGCGGTAGCACCTACCGGGACGCTGCCGACGGTGACCGCGAGCGACAGGACCACGGCGACTGCGACGACGAGGGGACTCGAACGTGCGTGCTGTAGCGGAGTGGCCATCGGGACGTGTACTGTCGGCATCACCGGGCGGTGACTAATGTCTCGTTGCACCGTCCACACCGGTCGCTTGCGGGATGTCTCCGGAACAGTTCGAAACAGTACCCGTCGGTGCAACGGTCGCGCCGATTTATAGGCTGAACAGGCGCAATACCGCGCCGTTCACGGCGTGGATACGCGCCGTCACTCAGTGATTCTTTCCACCGACTCCGACAGGCCGGATATTCCACGTCAAACACATACTTTAATACACTTTGTTTCATAACTAGTTATGAACACAGTACGATGCTGGAGACGACCCGCACCTACGTCGCACGCATCACGAACCACAGTCAGGTTCGTGACGACCTCGACCAGTGCGGGTTTGCCGCATCGAAACTGTGGAACGTCGGTCGCTACTATATCCAACAACGGTGGGATGACGATGGCGAAATACCCGACGAAGCCGAACTGAAATCGGAGTTGAAAGACCACGAACGCTACAGTGACCTCCATTCTCAGTCAAGTCAGCGAGTTCTCGAAGAACTTGCTGAGGCGTTCACGGGCTGGTACAACTCCGACGACGGCAACAACCCACCGGGCTACCGGAAACGTGGCGATGACCATCCACGCTCGACCGTGACGTGGAAACAGAAGGGCATCAAACACGACGACAAGCACGGCCAACTCCGGCTCTCAAAAGGCTTCAACCTGAAAGAGAATCGATCTGACTACATCCTCGCGGAGTACGAAACCCGCCCCGACGTACAGGTGGAGAACATCCAACAGGTGCGTGCCGTCTGGAACGGCAACCGCTGGGAACTGCACCTCGTCTGCAAGAAGGAAATTCCCGTCGAGGACGCCCCCGGCGAGAAGACGGCGGGTATCGACCTCGGCATTAGTAACTACCTCGCCATCGACTACGGGGACGGTCCCTCGGAGTTGTATCCGGGGAATGTGCTGAAAGAGGACAAGCACTACTTCACCCGCGAGGAGTACCAGACCGAAGGCGAGAACGGCCCAAGCAAGCGTGCGCGAAAGGCTCGTCGGAAACTCTCCCGGCGCAAAGACCACTTCCTCCACACGCTCTCGAAACACATCATTGAGCGGTGTGTCGAAGAAGGCGTGGAGAAGATAGCAGTTGGCGACCTCAGTGAGATTCGAGAGGACGACGACGGCGGGTCACGGGACTGGGGAGCGTCGGGGAACAAGAAGTTGCACGGCTGGGAGTTCGACCGATTCGCCCGTCTGCTTGAATACAAAGCCGAGGAACACGGTATCCTCGTTGACCGCGTTGACGAGGAGAACACCTCTAAGACGTGTTCGTGTTGCGGGCAGATTCGAGATAGCAACCGTGTGGAGCGTGGTCTGTACGTTTGTTCGTCGTGCGAGACGACGATGAACGCAGACGTGAACGGAGCGGTGAACATCCGACGAAAGATAACTCAGAGTCCCCCAACCGGGGATATGAGTAACGGCTGGTTGGCACAGCCCGGAGTCTACCTGTTCGACCGCGAGAGCGGACGGTTCACACCGAGAGAACAGGGAGACTGCAAACCCTAATATCCCAACGCTCGGGATTCCTCCGGCTTTAGCCGGAGGAGGATGTCAACCTGCCGTCCGTGGTACGGTCGGACGCGATGCAAGACCGAATCAGCAGACGACGCGCGCTTGCAGGACTCGCCGCCGCCGGTGCCCTCGCGGTCGCTGGCTGTGGCTCACCGGACGGCGAGGGTACCCCCGGCGGTGCCGAAGAGTCGCCGATGGACGGCGAGGAAACACCCGGCGATGCCGAGGAATCCCCCACGGACGACGGCGGCGTCGGGTCCCCGAGGTGAGTACCGTCGAGCGGCGGGACTGGCGCGGTCCCGCGTGCCTGTGACCGACCCGGGTGGTCGAACCGTCGACCCGTCTGCATAGACTACCCAATGGCTACTGTTGTCATTGTAGTCCGAGTCCACAGGTAATTCCACACACCCCTACCAAGTAGTGCGTGTGTTGGCGCAGACTCTCGGTGGGTTCGTCCTCACGGTCAGTCTCGACTCGCTGCAAGAATGGATCGTCTCGATGGACGTCCTCCGGCAGGCCGTCGAGACGGCGACCGGCTGGGTCGGACTCGCCATCGTGGCAATCTACTCGTTTCTCATTGCTATCGTTCTCCCGCTCCCGAGCGAGACGGTGCTCGCCGCGCCAATCGACATCCTCCCCGCGTACGCTCTCAACGTTGGCCTCATCATGCTCGTCAGCGGCCTCGGCAAAGCCGCTGGGAGCGTCATCGCCTTCCAGCTCGGCCAAGGGGTCAAAAAATCCGGGCCGGTGATGCGCGGGTTCGAGCGGCTCGGATTCGATGTCGAGGCGTGGGCACGCAACACCACCGCCCAGCTGACGAACCAGTACGGCTACGCCGGCCTCGCTGTCGCCCTCTCTGTCCCCTTCTTCCCCGATACCGTCTCCATCTACGCGTTCTCCGTGTTCGGCGACGACACCCGTCGCTTCGCCTTCGCAACCTTCGTGGGTAGCGTCGGCCGGCTGGTCGTGACGGTCGCCGTCGTTCAGGGCGTCCTCGTCGTCTGGTGACTTACACGAGGGCAGGTTCGGTGCGGATATGGTGCGGCGACGGCAGCGGAGTTCAGCCCCGCGGCGTACCCCGTCACAACCAGTGCGTGACGGCCACCGCCGAAGGCCACGTCCGGGCGGCCATTTATAATGTAACAGCCCGTACGCCTGTTCGAAATCATGTGCTTCGGTCTCGCGCCCGGGTTCATCCTCCGGGACGAAATCGCTGAGGAACTGCTCGAACAACAGCGCGAGAAGGAGACGGCGGCGGCCGAGTCGTCCGCCGGGACGCCCTCGTTCGCCACCGACGAGACGGCCGACACAGACCTGCTGACCGGCGGGGCCGCCGACGAGGCCGACGGCACGAAGACGCCGCGCTGACGCGAGTTCTGGCCGTCGTTTCCGGCGTCCGTGTCCCGGTATGCCGACCACAAACGTATAGGGTCGTCTCCCGCAACTACCGACGATGCCCTCCACAGACGTGGCCGCCGCTATCGAAGCGCGCGAGTTGCGAAAGACCTACCGCTCGGAAACGGCACTTTCCGGCGTCTCCTTGTCCATTCCGACGGGAACGGTGTACGGTTTCCTCGGGCCGAACGGGGCCGGGAAGACCACCACGATGCGGCTCCTGACGGGTCTCTCGACGCCTACCGCCGGTGCAGCCCGCATCTGTGGCGTCCCCGTCGACGACCGGCGCGCGCTGGTCCCCCACGTCGGCTACCTCCCCGAGGAACCGCCGCTGTACGAGGAGTTTACTGCCCGCGAACAACTCGAGTACGTCGCCGACCTTCGGGACATCCCTGACGGGACGGCCACGGAGCGCGTCGACACGTACCTCGACCGCTTCGAGTTGGCCGACGACGCCGGGCGGCGCGTCAGCACGTACTCCAAGGGAATGCGCCAGAAGACGGCATTCATCCAGAGTGTCCTCCATGACCCCGACGTGCTCTTTCTAGATGAGCCGACCAGCGGGCTGGACCCGCGGGCCGCCCGACGCATCCGTGAGTCCATCGCCGAGTTCGCCGACGCCGGCACGACCGTCTTCCTCTCGACGCACATCCTCCCCGTCGTGGAGGAGGTAGCCGACACCGTCGGCGTGCTCTTCGGCGGCGAACTCGTCGCCGAGGGGACGCCCGACAAGGTGAAGACCCGCGCCGAAACCGAGTCTGCGAGCACGCTCGAAGACGCCTTCCTCGCCGTCACCGACAGCGTCGAGTCCGGAGCCGACGAATGAGCCTGCGCCGTGACTGCCGCCACGGCGGCCGCATCGCTCGCGCCGAGTTCGTCCGCAGCGTTCGCCGGTACTTCCGTGACGCCCGCCGTATTGCCGGGTTGGGCATCGCCGCGCTCTTTCTCGGCGGGAACCTCCTGCTTGCCCTCCCGTCGGTGCAGGCACTCGGGGGGCGCGTCGGGAGCGTCGGTTCGATTCCGTACTTCGGTCCCGTGACGACGCTCCTGCCGGTCGGGTTAGTCCTGCTGGGGGCGTTACGGACGGTCGAACGCATCGGCGGCGTCGACGGCGATGACTTCCTGCTGACTGCGGTCCACCCGCGGGCCGTCGTCCTCGGTCTCATCGCCGCGGAGATCGCGCGGCTGTTGCTCTGGTTCGGCCTGCCCATCCTCGCCGTCGCCGGGGCCTTCGCCGCGGGCCTCGGCACGCCGCTGCTGCTGGTCGGCGGTACGCTCGTCCTCGTCCCGCTGGTCTGTTCGGCCGCGGTGTGGGGCTACGCTGTCGGCATCGGCGTCCTCCGCCTGCTCCGGCACCTCCCGCGGTTCCGCCGAGTGCTGAAAGTCGGTGGTATCGTCCTGTTGGTCGCGTTCGTCGTCCTCTCACAGGTCGGCGTCCAGTACGTCGCGTCGAGCGACGTGTCACTGTTGGGACTGGTCGGCGTCCTCGCCGTCGCGCCGCTGACGGAGTACGCCACGCTCGCCTTCCTCGGAACGCCACTCGCGGCCCCCGTGACCCCGGGCGCGCTCGCCGTCCTCCTCTCCCTCATCGCGCTCACCCCAGTCGGTCTCGCCGTCGCAGAGCGACAGGCGACCGCACTCTGGTTCACCGACGGACCGAGCGGTGACGAACCGGCACAGGAGCGGGCGGACACGCCCGCCCCTGCAAGCGGCTTCGCCCCGCCACGGCCGTTCGCGTGGACGACGACCGGGATTATCGCGTGGGGCCACCTCGTCCGCACCGTCCGCCACCCGCAGAACCTCGCACACCTGCTGATGCTCGTCTTCTTCGCCGGCCCCTTCCTCGGCGGTTTCACGCAGGGGTCGGGCAGCGACCACGCACTCCTCCTCGGGGGTGCTGGCGTCGTCGTCGGGGTGTACCTCGCCGGGGCGACGTTTGGCCTGAACCCGCTTGGCGACGACCGCCCGGTGCTCCCGCTGGTCCTCCTCACCGAGACCGAACCGCGGACCTTCCTCCGAGGCCGACTGGCCGCCGGGTTGGCTGTCGGCGTCCCCGTCGCCGTCCTCGCGCCGCTCGGGAGCACCGCGCTCGGTGCGTCCCCCCTGTGTGCCCTCGCGTTCGCCGTCGCGGGCAGCGGCTTCTGCGTCACCGCGGGCCTGTTCGCGCTCGGCCTCGGCTGTGCGTACCCCATCTACGAGAAACGGAAGATATGGGGTGCCGAGACGGTCGCACCCTCGACGCTCGTACTCCTCGGCTACACGTCCGTCGTCGTCGGAGGCGCGGCGGTTGGACTCGTCTTTACGTTCCTCGGCGTGACCGAGAACTTCGGCCCGACAGGCGTCGTGGTGGTCCTGCTGGCCGTCTACCTGCTCCTGACCCTCGGCGTGCCGTACATCTCCTACCGATACGCCCGCCAGCGCTACCGGAAGTACACGCTCGACTGAGCCGCCGCGTCACCCGGGCATCCAGCCGAGTTCGGTAGTAGCCGTACCTCCTCGTGCCCGCCGCGGATGCTGAAGATCTCGCCGGTTCGAAACCGAACTCGAAGGCGTGTCGTTACCCTCGTGTATGGTGTGGTCGGCGTCGGAGTGCCGACTGTGGCGGTCAGTTCCGCGAGTGGGTCGGCGGACAGCAACGTCCCTCATCTCCCCGGCCGCGTGTACCCGATAGTGATGCGGTTACTGGTCACCGCCTGGCGCTGGATAGTGTCGAGTGCGTCGTCGTGTGCTACCCCGCCCTCGAGCGACAGCCGGCGGTCAAGTGCGTAGGTCTCCACCCAAATTTCCGAGCGTTCGCCCGGCCGCGGACAGGGTGGGTCGTAGCCGGGGTCGCCACCCGGACTGGCTCCCTGCCGCGCGCCGTCGAGGGTGGCGACGGTCGGCTCACGCGGCAATCCCGCTGGTATCGTCTCCGTCGTTGTCGGGACGTTCCAGAGGGTCCAGAAGAGGGGATTGGCGAACGGGCCGCCGACGGTGCGGGCAGTGACCGCGAGTGTCTCGACGGGGCCGGGAACGCGCTCGACACTGACCGGCGGGGAGACGCCCTCGCCATCGCAGGTGAACCGCACCGGGTAGTCCTCGCCGGATGCGAAGGCCGGGCTGTTCGTCTCGAACGCCGGTGTCGTTCTATCGGTCGACTCCCTGTCCACACAGCCCGCGCCGGTAAGCACCGCTCCGAGGGCCGCCACGACCCGCCGCCGTCCCGAGTCCACGTTCCAGTTCGTCATCGTCGTCCCGAGTCCACGTTCTAGTCCGTCGCACCGAGGTCGGTCCCCGGCGTCGGTTGTTGTATCTCCGAACTGACCACCAATATCGCCGTCGGTTCGGCCGGCGTCGGAAGACGGAGTGGTCACTCCGGTACTTCCAGTCCACCGATCGATGGCGTCGCCCGCAGGACTCCGCGCGACGGGGCGGCCGCGACGGATGGCCGCCGCCGTACCGCACACGCACCGTCGTCGACGGCGACCACTCCGAGCACACTGTTCGCTGTTCCATAATTTTAAATCAAATAACACGACGAGCGGAGAGTATGCTCGGCGAACAGGCGACAGTCCCGGCCCCAGCCTTCGCTTTCGAGCGCGGTGACGCAGCCAGTCCGCTCCACAACACCGAGAGAGGCCCCAGGAGACGACCCGAGCGAAGTTATATCCGCCACCAGGTCGATTGATGGACGATGCGCGTTGCTGCGTTCACCGAACTGACCGGCCCAGACGGCGTCACGGTTATCGAGCGAGAGAATCCCCAACCCGGTCCCGGTGAGGCCGTGGTGGACGTCGAGGCGTGTTCCATCAACCGACACGACCTCTGGATTCTGCAGGGTGACTCGGTGTCCGTCGACACCGACGCCCTCCCGTTCGTGAGCGGACTCGACGTGGCTGGGGTCGTCCGTGCCGCCGGTGACGGCGTGACCAGCGTCGAAGAGGGTGACAGGGTCGTCCTCTTTCCGGGCGAAACCTGCGGTCGCTGTCGGTTCTGTCGCGAGGGACCGGAGAACCGCTGTGAGTCGTTCTCCCTCTTCCACGGTGGCCTAGCGGAGCAGGCGTGTGTCGATGCGGACCGTCTCGTCGCTCTCCCCGACTCGGTCGACACGACGACTGCCGCCGCCCTCCCCACCGCCTACCTGACCGCGTATCGGATGCTACAGAAAGCGAACGTCGGCCCGACGGACCTCGTTTTCGTGCCGGGTGTGACCGGCGGCGTCGGTGTCGCGAGCGTCCAACTCGCCCGCGTGTTCGGTGCCGACACCGTCGGGACCTCCTCGTCACGGACGAAACTCGACCGGACGGTGGATTTGGGCCTCGACCACGCCGTCCGCGGGACCGACCCCGACGCCCTCAGAGGCGACGTCGAGGCTGTCGGGACGCCGGACGCAGTGCTGAACCACCTCGGTGGCGACTACACCGAACTCGGGTTGGACGTGCTCCGTCGCGGTGGTCGGATGGTCGTCTGTGGTCGGACGGCCGGGAAGCGGTCCGAGTTCGACGTCGGGGACCTGTTCCTCGGGCACAAAGAGATTCTCGGGAGCACGATGGGCACACAGCGAGACCTCGAAATCCTCGTCGAACTCGTCGCCGACGGCGAGTTGACCCCCGAAATCGCCGACACGTATCCGCTCGCCGAAACCGGTGCTGCCTTCGAAGCGATGGAGAACCGCACGACAGTCGGGAAACTCGTCGTCACGAACGGGAGCGAGGACAAATAAGAGTCGCCGTCCGCTCGCATCCCACCGCAACCACGTCGACTGCGACGACCACTCCGAGCACACTGTTCGCTGTTCCATAATTTTAAATCAGATAACACGACGAGCGAGGAGTATGCTCAGCGAACAGGCGAGCGTTCCGGCCCCGGTTCCACCGGACGACGCCGATGCGTGGTACGCCCCCGACGTGTGCGCACAGGACGAACTCCACCCGGGCGTCGTCGCGACGGTCCGGGAGACGCCCGACGCGTTCGCGTACGAGGTTCGCGAGCCGTCGCTCACCGTCGCGGGTGCGACGGCACTCGACCGGGTCCAGGAACACTTCGCCGACACCGGCCCCGACCGGCCAGTGACTCGGGAGGGGGCGGTCGAGCGGATGACCGACGGGTTCTCGCCGAAGGCACGGCGCGTCGTGGACCGGTTGGTCGAGTGTACCCCCACACAGCGGCGACGCGTCGACTACCACGCGCTCGCCGACCTGCGCTGTCTCGGTGAGTTGACGCCGTACGCGCTCGACGAGCGCATCGACGTGGCCGACACCGCGCGGGACCGGTTGGTCGTCCACACCGAGGACTACGCCCCGGCGGTGACGGCACTGCCCTCGGACCCCGAGCATCTGAAACGCTTCGCTAGCGAACGCATCGAACGCCACACGGTCCCGTTCCACGGCTTCGATATTCCCGTGGTCATCTACCGAGAGAACGTCCTCGGGGCGGACCCGTTCACGACGAAGTACGCCGTCCAAGAGCCGGACCTGCTCCCCGGCGACGAGGAACTCATCGCGGACTGCAAGGAGCGTGTCTGGGAGACGAGCGTCGACGGCGTCGTCGAGGACGCCGCGGCCTTCGTCGAGGAACGCGCCCGTGAGTTGCTCTCCCGGCAATTGACCGCACACAACACGCGGGCGTGGCTGGACTCGCTCGCCTATCGGGTGCGGTCCGCGCTGGCGGCGTACGACCTCGCCGTCCCACCGGTGGACCGGCGATTCACCGACGACCGGCTCTCGGATTTGGTGTACTACGTCCTCCGCGATTACGTGGGCCACGGGAAACTCACGGTGCCGATTCGGGACCCGACGCTCGAAGACGTGGAGGCCAACCGTGTCGGCGAGCGCGTGAAGGTCGTTCCCCGCGCCGACGTGGGCCACAACGAGCGGATTCCGACCAACCTCACCTTCGAGGACGAGGAGACGTTCGTCAACGTCGTCACGCAACTGGCGGCGGCGGACGGCACGGAGTTGAACGCCAGCACGCCGAGCGCGAAGGTGAACCTCCGACCGGAAGGCGTCACGGAGACGATTCGGTGTGCCGTCGCCCTGCCGACCATCAGCGAGGACGGCCCGCACATCTCCATCCGCAAACAGGCACCGGACGTGCTGACGCCGGTGGACTTGCTCGACAGCGACAGCATCTCGACGGAGTTGGTCGCGTTGCTGTGGCTCCTGTACGAACACCACGGCGTCGTCCTCTTTTCGGGACCGACGGGCGTCGGCAAGACGACGCTGATGAACGCCCACATGCCGTTCGTCCGGTACGACGACCGGCCCATCAGCATCGACGAGGGGTCCCGTGAGGTGCAACTTCCCCACGAGACGGGCGTCTCGCTCACCACCCGTGACCACGAGAACGAGTACAAGCGCGTCTCGATGTCGGACCTGATGACCGAAGCGAACTACCTCAACCCGGACGTGGAGGTCATCGCGGAGATCAACACACCGGCCTCCTTCGAGACGTTCGCGGAGAGCCTGAACACCGGCCACGGCATCATCGGGACGACGCACGCCGAGGACGTACAGACGCTGGTCAACAGGGTCGTCGAGCAGGGACTCCCACCGTACCTGATGCAGGAGATAGACCTCGTCGTGTTCCCGCGACAGGTCGACGGCGACCGCTACGTCGGCCGGGTGGTCGAACTGCTCGACGAACACGCGTTCCGTGACCTCGACCGCTCGGACGAGGGCTGTGGGTCCATCCGCAAGGACGGGACGACGGTCCACTGGAACCGGGTGGCAGCGCGTGACCACGACGGCACCTATCGTTTCGCCTACGACCATCCACAGATGGGCGACGACGAGCGGTCCCTGCGAACACGCGTGTTCCACCGCATCGCCGAGCGCGCCGACAAACCGGTCGAGGCGGTCGAAGCCGAGTTCCACCGGAAGCGTCGGTACGTCAAGTACCTCGAACGGGAGGGCATGGACGACTTCGAGGAACTGTTCGGGTTCCTCGCCGACTTACAGACCGACGAAGCCGCCACAGTCGAGCGCGCGAGTCGGGCCGTCGGTACGACCGGTGGCGACGAGGGACTCGAAGCTAGGCCCGACCAGACGCCCGAATCAGACGGAGGGTCCACCAGTGGCGACGACTGAACGCTCGGGCGAGCGGGTCGGCCGGTCGTTCGCGGCACTCGACCGGGGGTTGTACGCGCTGTTCTCCCGCCACGCCGACCGGCCGCGGCACGAACGCGACCGGCAACGCTACCGGGCCGCGGACCTCCGAACCGGCTTCGACCTCTACATCTCCCGGGTGTACGGCGTCTCGTGGCTCGTCTTCGCCGTCGTCGCAGTGGCGGGTGCCGGGACGCTGTTGGCACTGCCGACGGCCGTCGCCGATGCGGTTCTGTCGTTTCTTGGGACGGGGGTGCCGGTGCTGAACCGTCTCTCCCTGCCGACGGTTCCGCGGGCGTACGTCGCGCTCGGGTTCGGAGCCGTCGGGGGACTGCTCGGCAAGCGGTTGGCAGTCCGGTTCGGTGGCGTCTATCTCCGGTGGGTCGGGAGTGCCCGCCGCTCGGACATCGAGCGGACGCTCCCCGGTGCGGTCCGGTATCTCCGCGTCCTCTCGTCGGGCAGCGGCGACGCGGGCGCGATACTGGCGACAGTCGCGGAGCAAGATGCCTACGGCGAGACGGCCGCCTCACTTCGGACCGCGCTCAACAAGGCCGAACTCACCGGGAGTCTCGAACGCGGACTGGAGACTGTCGCTCGGGACACGCCGTCGCGTGACCTGCTCGCGCCCTTCCTCCTGAAGTTCCGCGAACACGCGAATCAAGGCGGAGACGCGCTGGCGAACTACCTCCGGTTGGAGGGGCGGATGCTCTCGAACCGGCAGGCACGCGCCCGCGAGCGGACCAGCGGGTTCCTCGAACTCGTCTCGGAGTTGTTCGTCGTCCTCCTCGTCCTGCCCGCGCTGTTCGTCCTCATCCTGACCGTCATGAGTGTCCTCACACCGGGTCTGTCCGGCAGCGTCGCCACGCCAGTCGGCCCGGTTCCGCTCCGGAGTCTCCTCGTGTACGGGAGTGCGGGGTTCGTCCTGGCGGTCGGTGCGGGGGCCGCGTTCATCGTCGGGACGCTCCGCCCCGCGGACCACTCGGTCCAGCGGTACGAACGGCCCGACGGCGTCCGCGCGACGCTCCGGTCGGTGCCGCACAATCCGACGAGCGCGGCCGTGGTCACACTGCCGTTCGCCTGCGTCGTCGCCGCGGTGTTGTGGGCGTGGGAGTACGCGCTCCTGAACGCGATGCTGTTCGGCTACGTCACCGTCGGGTTGCCCGTCGGTGCGGTCGCCGTCCGGCGCGCCCGGTTGGACGACGCGAAAGACCGGGAAATCAAAGACTTCGTTCACGCGGTGTCCGGGCACGTCAGCCTCGGTCGGCCGTTCCCCGAGGCGGTCGAGCGTGTCGCCCGCGACGTGGACCTCGGGCCGCTCCAGACCGACGTGGACGACCTCGCGTTCACGCTCGGGCTGACCACCAGCGGCGCGGGCGACGGCGACACCGACGACGTACAGGCCGCCGCTCTAGAGTCGTTCGTCGACCGAGTCGGCACGCCGATGGCGGCCCAGACCATCGGGCTGGTCACCGGCGCGCTCGACGCGGGAAGCGACACGGAGGCCGTCTTCGAGACGCTACAGACAGAAGTTGGACGGCTCTACCACGCCCGGAAGCAACTCCGCTCCGCGCTGCTCGTGTACGTCGCCGTCGGGTGGACGACGGCACTGCTGGTCATCGGCATCATGGTCACGGTGAGTGGCTACGTCCTCGATGGCTTCACGCAACTCTCGGCGGTCGCCGGGTCGGGCTCCGGCCTCGCACTCAACCCGGAGGGTGTGACACCGGCGGCGGACCGCTGGCGGTTCTACGTCGTCACGCAGGCGACGATGCTGTCCTGTGGCTGGTTCGCGGGTACCGCGAGCCGTGGCCGGTACGAGGCACTCCTCCACTCGGCCCTGCTCGTCACCGTCGGCTACGTCGTCTTCGCGGGGGTCGGGATGGTATGACGGCGACGCGCGCACAGTCACACGTCGTCGGCGTCGCGCTCCTCATGGGCGTAACTGTCCTCGCACTGGCCGGTCTGACGGCGAGTATCGGCGCGCTCGTGGAGACGAACGCCGCGACGGCCGACGCGACCCGGGTCGCGGACGAACTCGACGGCGCGCTCGACCCGATGGAGACGACTGGGCGGAACAGCGGCCGGGTCCACTTCACCGCCGGGAGGTTGCGAACGGTCGAGCGGGAGGTGCGAGTACTGGACGCACGTGCAACTCGAATACGGATAGACGCCGGCGGCCTCGTCTACGAGTCGGGAGACCAGCAGGTCACCTACGTTACCGACGCTGTTCTCCGCGGGGCGGGTGAGAACGCGTGGCTGTACGACGCGCCACCCGTGACTGCCGAACAGGACGGCGACGTCGTGGTCCTGAGCGTCACGCGATTGAACGTCAGCGGCGTCGCCGTCAGTGGGGCCGGCGAGACGGCCGTCACGCTTCGGTCGAACGTCAGCCACGAACGGACGCGACTCGGTGCCGGGACCCACGGTATCGCCATCGAGACGACGAAACCGGAGCCGTTGCTCCGCTGGTTCCGCGACCGGAACGCGACGGCTGGGCGGTGGGACTTCGACGGGGACGGTATCGAGAGCGTCGTCGCACGGTTCCCCGGGAACCGGACGGGCTATCTCGTCGTCCACGACGTGCGCTTGGAGGTGGGGCATGAATAACCGCGCCGTCAGCACCGTCGTCGAGAAGACGCTCGCCATCGGCCTCGTCACGCTGTTCGTCTCGCTGGTGTCGCTGACGATGTTCGGCGGCGTCGTGCCGGACTTCCGTGCGGCGAGCGGCGAGGAACTCGCCGAGCGAACGTTGGCGAAGGCTACCGAGCGCGTCCAGCAAGCCGTCCCCCCGAACGCGACACGGGCGGACGTGCGGATGCGCGTCTCCCTCCCGGGCACCATCCGGCGGGCCGGGTACAGAGTCCGGGTCGACGGGCGAGCGTTGGTCCTCGACCACCCGAGCGACCGTATCTCGGCTCGAACGCCGCTGGCACTCCCGCAGTCCGTCGTCACCGTCGATGGCGAGTGGCAGAGCGGCGGCCCCGCGTACGTTCGCGTCGAGCGAGTCGAGGACGGGCTGGCCGTTCGACTCGAAACGGAGGGTCGGTAATGCGGGCACAGACGAGCCTTCCCGCGCTCGGTGTGGCGTTGCTCCTCCTGACGACGACGGCCGGCCTCGGTATCGCGTTCGCAGAGGGGGCGTTCGGGAGTGCCGAGCGCGACGCCGCCGAGCGTCGCGTCGCCGTTGCACTCTCTGAGCGTCTCGTGGGTCCCGAGTCGTCGCTGACCACGCGGGCGAACACGCTGAACGCCACGGCCGTCGGGGCACTCACGGAGCGTCGGTTGCGGACCCAGTACCCCGTCGTCGGTGACCGCGATGTTCGTATTCGGCTCGCCGACCGGACGGTGGTCGACGCCGGGACGGCGGCGGACGGCCACACCGTCCGCCGCATCGTCGGCGTCCGCGAGACACAGCCCCGAGCGTACGACCCGACGTTCGACGCGAGCGACGAGACGACGCTCCCCCGGCGGACGGACGAGGTCACCCTCGATTTCGACCCGCCGCGGCGGACGGCCATCCGGACGGTGCGAGCGAACGGGCGGGTCGTCCTCCGGAACGTGTCGGGCATCCGCGGCCGAGCGACGGTCGACGTGTCGCGGTTCGAGACTACGACGCTCCGCTTCACGGCCAACCGCAGTCTCTCGACGGGCGACGTGCAGGTGACGTACACGCCCGCGCGGACGACCAAGGCGACGCTGGTGGTGACGGTCGATGACTGACCGCCGCGGCCAACTCTCGCTGTCGCTGGTCGAGGCCGGCGTCGGCGTCGTGTTCCTGCTCGCCGTCGCCGCCGGGTTCGCCCTCGGCGTCCCGCAACCGGACACGCGCGAGCCACAACTCGACCTGTACGCCGACGATGCCGCGACGGTACTCGCAGGGGAACCGCCGCGGCACAGCGGTGCCACGCGGCTCGACGAGGTGCTCCAGTCACGGGCGGCGTTCGCCCGCGAGCGTGACGCGCTCGACCGGCGCGTCGGCCGGATTCTCCCGGACAACCTCGCCTACCGCGTCGAGACGACACACGGGGCAGTCGGCTTCCGAAAGCCGGGTGGCGTTCCCACGGGACGGGCGACGGTCACGACGAGCAACGGCGACGTGACGGTGTGGGTGTGGTACGCGTGACCCGTCGTGAGCGGGGCCAACTCGTGTTACTCGCCGCCGCAGTTCTCGCGGTAGCCCTCGTGCCGGTGGTCCTCACCTACCTCCAACTGGGCTATCACGAAGACGTGGCCGCCAGCGGCGACTACGACGCGCCCGGGGAGGACGCCGCGCGGTTCCTCGACCGGACCGTCCACGACGCCGCGACGACTGTCGGGACGGACGACTGGGGCAACCGGCGGGCGGTGGTCACGGCAGTCCACGGCGAACTCGACCCCCGGCTAGAGAGACTCGCCGTCTCGCGCGTCGAAAGCGGCGTCGCCTACAGCGTGGCGTACAACCGGTCCGCCGCACGGGCGTGGCGGCGGGAACACTGCCCGAGTGGCCCGAACCGGCAGTTCGGTGGGTGTGTGGCAGACCGGGGCGTCGTCGTCCAACGGCGGGCGGGCAACGCCCACACCCTCGCCGTCGCGCTGGACGTGACCGTCACGACCGAACGCGGGCGGTCGGAGTTGACGTTCGTGGTCGAGACGGTCGGCGGGGCGTGACGGGACGACCCCAGCGCGCGCCGCCGACTCGGCGGTTCGGATGGATGTGTCCGATGTCCGGCGAGACGGACGGTGGTGACCGACGGACACCGGGACTCACACGGAACAGGTCGTCAGGGCGCGCAGTCGCGGGGAGGTCGGCTTCGGCTGGCCGTATCGGGGGCAGTCTTATCAAACGAGACTCGGAGGGTAGGGTATGCCACTCTCAGACGTGCGTGTCATCGACTGTGGACAGGTCATCGCGGGCCCAATCTGTGCGACGTACCTCGGCGACCTCGGGGCCGACGTGGTCAAAATAGAGCGTCCGGGTGGAGAGGTCTACCGGACCGACCGCCGCGAGAGGGACGGCGAAGGGTTCAACCCCGGGTTCGAGCAGTTCAACCGCAACAAGCGGTCGCTGTGTCTCGACATGAAGGCCCCGGAGGGAATGGCGACGCTGTACGACCTCGTGGAAACCGCGGACGTGTTCGTCCAGAACTGGCCGCCGGGCGTCGCCAGCCGTCTCGGCGTCGATTACGACACCCTCCGAGACATCAACGAGGGCATCGTCTACGTCCACATCACCGGCTACGGCGAGACGGGGCCGATGGCGAACAAACCGGCGATGGACGCCATCATCCAGCACGTCTCCGGACTGTCGAGCGTGATGGGCTACGACGACGGGAAGCCCCCCATCCGCGCCCAGTCGTCGGTCGCCGACTACTACGCTGGGTGTCACGCCGCCATCAGCGCGCTCGCGGCGTTGCGCCACCGCGACGTCCACGACGCTGGCGGCCAGAAGGTCGACGTGTCGCTCCTGGAGTCGGTCATGCACAACATGGACGGGGCGTTCGAGTACTACCACAACTGCGGCGAAGTGCCCGGGCGGGGCGGCCGCAACGCCATGTTCAACCCCGAGATGCTCTACGGGGCGGCCGAGGCGGCCGACGGCTGGGTCTGTGTCGCGTTGTTGCTGTACTCCGAGCGTATCTGGGAGGGGTACTGCGATGTCATCGGCCGGGAGGACCTGCTGACGGAGGAGAAGTACCAGACCGACGCGGGGCGGATGGACGACGCCGGGGAACTGACGGCACTCTTGGAGGAGTGGTTGGCCGACAAACCCGCCGACGAGGCCGTCGAGACGCTCGTCGCCGCCGGCGTCCCGGCCGCGAGACACCGGACCATCGACGAAGCGGCGAGTCTCGACCACGTCCGAGAGCGCGAGGTGTTCCGGACGGTCCCACACCCGCGACTGGACGAGGTGACGCTGACCGACACGCCGCTGTCGCTGTCCGAGACGCCGCCGCAGTCGCCCCGCCACACGCCGGTGCTCGGTGAGCACAACCGCGAGGTGCTCGCGGAACTGGGCTACGACGAGGCGGAGATAACCGACCTCGCTTCGGCCGGCGTCATCGAGACCCGCGAGGACGACTGACGGTCGTTGCCGGTCGGTGGGATAACGTTTTGACGGTCCTGCTGTTTGTGGACTGCATGCAACCGTTCGAGGACATCGACGTACTCGACCTGACCCAGTCGATAGCTGGCCCCGTCGCGACGCAGTTCCTCGGGGCATTAGGCGCGAACGTCGTCAAGGTCGAACCGGTCGAAGGAGACAGGTTTCGCAACGTACTCGACGGCGCGATGTTCGCGTCGGTCAACCTCGCGGACAAACGGAGCGTCTGTCTCGACCTGAAGAGCGACGCGGGCAAGCGTGCGGCCAGTGACCTCGCCGCCGAGGCGGACGTGGTGGTCGAGAGTTTCCGGCCGGGCGTCATGGAGCGGTTCGGGTTGGACTACGAATCCGTCGCCGCCGACAACGAGGACGTGGTCTACCTGTCGCTGACCGGGTTCGGACAGGACGGCCCCTACAGCGACCGGCCGGCGTACGACCCCATCATCCAAGCGATGAGCGGCCTGATGTCGACGATCGGCTACCCCGACCGCCCGCCGGTCCGCATCGGCGCCAGCGTCATCGACTGGGGGACCGGGACGACGGCGGCGTTCAGCCTCGCGTCGGCACTGTTGCACCGCGAGGCCACCGGCGAAGGCCAGCGTATCGACGTGAACCTCTTCGAGGTGGCGGTCACGTGGATGGGATACTGGATTTCCCACTACTCCGGTAGCGGGGAGAACCCCGAGCGGTCGGGGCAGGGATTCGCCGGCCTCGCGCCCAACGAGGTGTTCAACGTCGCCGGCGACGGGAACATCTACATGTGTGTCTTCACCGACGGGATGTTCGCGGACCTGTGTGACGCCCTCGACCGGGAGGAGTTGGTGACCGACGAGCGGTTCGAGACGAACGACGCTCGCTGGGCGCACCGCGAGACCCTCAAGGAGATACTCGAAGACGAGTTCGCCGACTACGACCGTGAGGAGCTCTGTGAACAACTGGCGACGGTCGGTATCCCCGCCGGGCCGGTCCAGAGCGTCGAGGAACTGGTCGAGGACGACCCGCACCTCGCCGCGCGTGAACTGCTGGTGGAGTCACACAACGTTCTGACGGACACGCCCGTCGAGACGGCCGGCGTCCCGTTCACGACGAGCGAGGGGCGACCGGACATCTCGGGTCGCCCGCCGGAACTCGGCGAACACACCCGGGCCGTACTCGAAGAACTCGGCTACGACGACGAGACGGTGTCGCGGATGCTCGCCGCGGCCGACATCGCGGACTGACCGCTCCGGGTAGCGGGACCTGCCCGTCGTGGTGGAGCCTGTCTGTCGAGCGTGACTCACCGCCCCACACGGTCGAGAGCGACCGATACCCCGGCGTGGTCGTGACTGCCGGACTCTGAATCCGCGATAAATTTTTCTAAGCGGACGTGTTGTTTCCTCTATGTGCCGTTTCCGGTATCGGAGCAAGTACCCGGAGACAGGACCACACTCGTAGGCAGACGGTTCGAGAGACCCACGTTCTGTGCTCGAGGCGGCGTTCCGAAACCCCACCCCACCGATGATGACCACACGTTCCAGCCGTCGTTTCGCGGACGATGTCCTCGCGACACGCTGTACGACGAGTCACGCACGCTCAGTGGCTGCCCCTGACACGGAGGCCGTCGGCCCATGAGTCGAAACGCCGCCGAGGTGTCCACACCTCAGGGGTCGATTACAGTACTGCACGTCGACGACGAGCCGAGTGTCGTGGACCTGACTGCGACCTGTCTCGAACGCGAGGACGAGCGGTTCGAGGTACTCACAGCCACCAGCGTCGACGAGGGACTCGAACGGCTCTCGGAGAGAGACTGTGACTGTATCGTCTCCGACTACAACATGCCCGAACAGAACGGCATCGAGTTCCTCTCGATCGTCCGTGCGGAGTACCCCGATTTGCCGTTTATCCTGTACACCGGAAAGGGGTCCGAGGAAATCGCCAGCGAAGCGATTTCGACCGGCGTCACCGATTACCTCCAGAAAGGGACCGGGACCGAACAGTACACCGTCCTCGCCAATCGAATCGAAAACGCCGTCGAGCAGTACCGGGCGAAGACGGCACTCGAAGCCAGTCAGGAACGGCTCTCGCTGTTCGTCGAGCAGTCACCGCTCGGCGTCTTGGAGTACGACGAAGACTTCGAAATCGTCCGGTTGAACGAGGCTGGCGAGGAAATTCTCGGCTACACCGAAGCGGAACTTCGCGGAGAGACGTGGGAGACGCTCGTGTCCGAGAACAGTTACGACGACAGCGACAAGGTCACCGACGAACTCGCAGAGGCGGCCGGCGGTTTCCGGAGCATCGACGAGAACGTTCGGAAGGACGGCGAACGAATCGTCTGTGAGTGGCACAATCGCGTCATCACCGACGACGACGGCGACATCGTGACTGTCGTCTCGCTGTTCCAAGACGTCGCCGACCGAACGGAGCGAGAGCGGGAACTCGAACAGTATCAGGCGTACTTGGAGGGGTCGACGGACGTCATCACGGTGCTGGACGAGGCCGGAACGATTCAGTACCAGAGTCCGTCGGTGACGCAAGTCCTCGGGTACGAACCGGGCGAGTTGCTCGGCGAGAACGGGTTCGAGTTGGTCCATCCGGACGACAGGCCGGGGACCATCGACGCCTTCGAGTCCCTTCTAGCGGGGCCGGAAGACCGAGTCAGCCACGAGTTACGGTTCCGAACGGCCGACGACCAGTGGTGCTGGCTCGAAATCCGCGGGACCGACTACCGGGACAATCCAGACATCGGTGGAGTCGTCGTCAACAGCCGTGACATCTCCGAGCGTAAACAGCGCGAGCAGACGCTTCGTGAAACGACCGCGCGGTTGGAATCCCTGTTCGAGGAGTCGCCCGACATGGTCAACATCCACGACGACGACGGGAACATCATCGACCCGAACGCACGACTCTGCGAGCAGACCGGGTACGACGAAGCGGAACTCACCGAGATGAGCGTCTGGGACCTCGACGAAAACATCGACGAAGAGACGGCACAGGACCTCTGGGACGGCATGGCGGAGCACTCCCAAGTCAAAATCGAGAGTCGGTACCGGCAGAAAGATGGAGGGACGTTTCCGGTGGAGGCACACATCAGGCGTCACGACATCGACGGCGAACCGAGGTTCGTCGTCATCAGCCGCGGCATCTCCGAACGCAAACAGCGCGAGAAACAACTTGAACAGTTCGCGTCCGTCGTCAGCCACGACCTCCGGAACCCACTGAACGTGGCCCAAGCACGCTTGCAGTTCGTCCGAGACGAGTGTGAGAGCGAACACCTCGACGACATCGAAACCGCACACGACCGAATGGAGACACTCATCGACGACCTGCTGACGCTCGCACAGAACGGGCGACAAGTCGACGATATCGAGGCCGTGACCCTCGGGTCACTCGTCGAGGAGTGTTGGCAAACCGTCGAAACAGCCGAGGCGACCCTCCGGGTCGACACCGACGTTCGACTCCACGCCGACCGGGGCCGTCTCAAACAACTGCTGGAGAACCTCATGCGAAACGCGATAAAACACGGCGGCGAAACCGTCACCGTGACTGTCGGTGAACTGCCCGACGGATTCTACGTCGAGGACGACGGCCCCGGCGTACCCGAGGCGTATCGCGACGACGTGTTCGAGGCCGGTTTCTCGGGCGCGGAAGACGGGACGGGATTCGGACTGAGTATCGTCGAACAGGTGGCCACCGCACACGGTTGGCGAATCACGCTCGCCACCGAACACGACGGCGGCGCGCGGTTCGAGATTACCGGCATCGAGACTGCCGAGTAGACTGTATCCGGAGCGACTGCCGTCGCCAGTGAGTGCGGAGCGAGCGAGTTCCCGACGCAGATGTGTCAGTACGTTTTTGCGATGCGGCGGATGGACAGGTGAGCGCGTGGCCGAGGGCTGGTCGGCACACACGTCGCGCCCGGACGAAGTGAGAAACAGTTATCGGGGTCCTATGCGAGGACTCGATACCGCGTCCTGAATGAATATTTATAGATCTATCAAGGATGAATTAACCGAGCTGTGGGGCGGCGGAAAGGGCAAGTCACTCGTCGTCATCGCGAGCGGGTGGGGCGTGTTGCTGGGTGCGCGGATGGTCTACCCGGTGTTGTTGCCGTATCTTCGGGAGTCGTTCGGTCTGAGCCTCACCGTCGCGGGGCTGTTGGTGACGGTGTTGTGGCTCGGGTCCGCGCTCGGCCAACTGCCGGGGGGTATCCTCGCGGACCGCTACAGCGAACGCGTGGTCATGACGGCGGGAGCGGTCGTCGTCGCCGCCGCGCTCGTCGTCGTCACGGTCGCGCCCACGCCGTTGGCACTGTTTCTCGCCACGGGACTCGTCGGACTGGGCCAGTCGCTCTACCCCATCGCGCGGATAACGATTCTTTCGGAGACGTATCCCGGGCGCATCGGGAGCGCGCTCGGCGTGACGATGGCGACGGGTGACCTCGGTCAGACCGTCTTCCCGCCGGTCGCTGGCGTCCTCGCCGTCGCCGTGGCGTGGCAGGCGGGCATCGGTTTCCTCGTCCCGTTGTTGGTCCTCGTGGGTGGGCTCCTGTGGGTCGTGCTTCCGGCACAGACGCCGACCGAGAGCGCGATGGACACGCTCTCGGCCGGGAGTGCCCGGTACGTCATCGGAGAGCTGCGTCGCGCGAACATGACCTTCGTGGCCTTCATCCTCTTTCTGTACATCCTCGTCTGGCAGTCGTTCACCGGGTTCTACCCGACCTATCTGGTCGAGCAGAAGGGGTTGGCCTCTTCGACGGCGGGACTGCTGTTCAGCGTCTTCTTCGCCTTCGGCGTCGTCGTCAAGCCGATTGCCGGTGCGGCCTACGACCGCATCGGGATGCGCAACGCCTTGGTCCTCGTCCTCGTGGGTCCGGTCGCCGGACTCGTCCTGTTGCCGTTCGTCAGCGGGTTCGTGCCGCTGTTCGCGATTACTGCCCTCGTGAGTACGATGCTGGGGTCCGGGGCGATTACCCAGTCGTTCCTCTCGGACGCGATTCCCGACGACATCCGAGGGACCGGTCTCGGCGTCGTCCGCACCGTCGCCGCCACGCTGGGCGCGCTCGGCCCGGTGCTGTTCGGTGCCGTCGCGGACCGCGGCTACTTCGACGAGGGGTACCTGCTGTTGGCAGTCGTGCTGCTCGCCGTCGTCCTCCTGACGCTGCGCCTGCCACGGGCCGCGGCGTCGTGAGTACGGCGGGCGTGCCCACCCGACCGGTCACAGTTCGACGGTGCCGAGGTCCGCCTCCAGTTCGGCGACGTGCTCGTTGTACGCGCGGACGAACGCCCGGAATCGCGGGGCGTACTCGCGGATGTCGGCCGCCGACGGCTCGTCGTACTGCGAGAGGAGATACAGGCCGTCGGAGCCGCCGATGCGGAGGTAGGACACGCCGTCGCGGTCCCAGTTCAACTCCCAGCGGGTCCCGTCGACGCGGGTGGTGTAGGTGCCGTAGTCGCCGCCCTCGTAGCGGTGGAGTTCGGCGGCGATGCGGTCGCACACCTCCCGGATGCGACCCAGCACGCGGTCCCGTTCGGCGACCACGCCGTCCGTCGAGGCGGCGTCGGGGAACTCCGTCGACACCCCGTCGAGGACGCCGTCGAGCGAGGCCACGTAGTCGTTGAACCCGCGCACGAACGCGTCGTAGTCGGCCAGCGCGTCGGCGAGCGGTTCCGGGTCCGGTGGGTGTTTGGTCGAGACGACGTACACGTCCTCGCCGCGTTTGGGAGCGAATCGGAGATAGGAGAGGTCGCCGCCCTCGAACTTGACTGTCCACTCGCCGCGGTCGGTTTCGACGGTCTGCTGTCCGTAGTCACCGCCCGTCAGCCGTGCGAGGTGGTAGGCTATCTGCCCGGCGTGGTCCCGGACCGCGGCGACCAGTTCGTCGCGGTACTCGGCGACGGCCGTCGCGTCTTCGAGGTCTGCCGGTGGCCAGTCGGTCACACCGTGAAAAGCGGGTGGAGTGACATAACGGGTGCGGTGCCGGTCGCCGTGCCGACCGGTTCGAGCATCAGGCGTACGCGATGTCGAGTTCGAGTTCGTTGACCGTCTCCAGCAGCGTCGCCCTGAGGTCGTCTCGCACGCCCTCGTGTTGTAGCCGATGGACCGGTGCCGAGACACTCATGCTGCCGAGCAGTCGGCCGTCGCCGTCGAAGACCGGGGCAGCGACCGACCAGAGGTTCCGGATATACTCGCCCTCGTTGTAGGCCACGTCCGCCGAACGCACCCGGTCGAGTTCCTGTCTGAGAGCCGCCTCGTCGGCGACGCTCTCCCGGTCGACCGACTCGAAGTCGATGGCCGCGACGATGGCGTCGATTCGGTCCTCGGGGAGGTGCGCGAGAATCGCCGTACCGCTCGCCGTCGCGTACAGCGGCTCGCGGTACCCGGGCGAAACGTCCGTCTCGACGGCGTTCTCGCCGGTCTCGGAGAACAGAAAGACGGCATCACCGCCCTCTTCGACGATGTAGTGGGCGCGCTCGCCGGTTCGGTTCGCGAGTTGGGTCACCTTCGCCGCTGCCTCGGCACTCGCTCGCGTCCGGCGACGGAGGTCGAGACCGAACCCGAGGAACCGGTAGGAGAGTCGAAGGCCCTCGTCCGTCCGCACGACGTACCCGAGTTCGATTAACGTCTCGACGTGGTCGTGAACGGTGCTCTTGGCCAAGCCCGTCTCCTCGGCGACGACCGTTACGCCACCCTCGTCGGTGTCGTGAATCGCTTCGAGGACCGACAGCGAGTTCCGACTCGATTCGATCACGCCCGTCCCTCCACGCCGAGGGCGTCGATTCGTGTCACGTTCCGTTCACTGGATAGCGACCGGCACGGAACACGGACTCGTTCGGCCTTGCGGAACATATCTCGCTCCGAGGCCCCGGAAACGCAAAAACGTACGGGCGGCGTTCGGCAGAAGCGAACGGAGAGTGGTCGGGCCGGTGCCAGTGCGTCGTCCGAAACCGAGAGAGAACGGCGACTTCGTGTGTGACAGCGGGGCACAGACGTCGCTATCTCGTTCCCCGCCCCGGAACACTATTTCACCATTTGAGGGGGTGAGAGCTATAATTTCACCGTATCTGAGGTCAAAGAACGCGCTGGGTTTATTCCGATAGACGTGGAGATGTGAGCGGAAACGATGATCGGAAAAGACACCAGCCTGACACCAGAGGAGCGGCAGTACCTCGCGGACACTATCGAGACGCTGGAGACGGAGGTGTTCGTCGACGGCCTCGGGTCGGACCACTTCGGCGCGCTGGACGACAACGAGGAGTCACAGGCAGACTGGGCGGAGTACGTCCGGCGGATGGGCGAGGCGGACCTGACCGGTATCGCGGTGCCCGAGTCCCACGGCGGTCCCGGCGGGTCGTTCGTGGAGACGGTGTTGGCCGAGCAGGCCATCGGCTACGCCGGGACCATCGTCCACGCCTGTCAGGTGTCGCTGAGCCAGCACATCGGGCAGACGATGTACCAGCACGGGGACGAACACATCCACGAGGCGTACCTGCGGCCGATACTCGACGGCGAGGTGGTCGTCTCGCAGGCCTACACCGAACCCTCCAGCGGGACGGACCTCCCGAGCATCGGCACGACGGCCGAGCAGGCGGGCGACGAGTGGATACTGAACGGGGAGAAACGCTTCATCGACTTCGCCCAGTACGGCGACTTCTACTTCCTGCCCGCCCGGACGAGCGGGGACGACGGTGACCGCGAGGGTATCTCGCTGTTCGTCGTCGACGCCGACACCGACGGCATCGACATCCGCGACGACATGTCCGACTGGCACGGCTTCCGCGGCACGGGCGCGGCGTGGATGGCCTTCGAGAACGTCCACGTCCCCGACGCGAACCTCGTCGGCGAGGCGGGTGGCGCGTGGCCGTACATGAACCAGGAACTCAACCTCGAACACCTCACCGTCGCCCGCTACTGTCTCGGTGCGAGTCAGAAAGCACTGGAAGTCGCGGCCGACTACACGGAGAACCGCGAGGTGAACGACCGACCGATTTCGGACTATCAGGCCGTCAATCACGAAGTCGCGGAGATGGCGACGAAACTCGACGCCGCCTACATGCTCAACACCCGCGCCGCCCGCGTGCTGGACGAGGACGGCCTCTCGGCCGGCCGCATGGAGAGCGCGATGGCGAAGTGGTACGGGAACGACCTCGCCCACGAGATGGCCGACGACTGCATCCAGATTATGGGCGGCATCGCCACGACGGACAACTACCCGATAGAGCGGACCCAGCGGGACGTGCGGGCCGGACGCTTCCTCGGCGGTGCCAGCGAAGTGATGAAGAGCATCACCCAACACTACGCGTACAAGACGCTGACCAGCGACGAGTTCAACCCTGCCTACGTGGGGAACGAACTCGACGAGGTGCCGTGGCGCGACGCGAAGGCGTCACCGCCGGCCGACGACGACTGAGCGGCATCGGGACTGGTTTTCCGCCGGACGGCGGCTACAGCGTGAGCCGCCAACCGAGGACCGTCGCGAGATACACCACGACAGCGAGAAGCGTCACGAAGAGGGTGAGGACGTACAGGTAGCTCGACAGACTGACTCGGTTCAGCATGCGACGGTCCGTGTGTCGCATCGAGTGAAACGTCGTCAGCACGCCTTGGAATTCGGGGACGGACCCCTCGATGCGGGCGATACGGTCCCAATTTGCGTCGCGGGAATCCTTGTACGAGTTGACGGCGACGGCGAACGCGAACATGACGAGCGACGCCAGCATGGCGACGAACGACTGGGCCGCTGGCGGAACTGCGGTGAAGACCCCACCGAGGACACCCACCACTGCCAGCGCGAAATAGCCCGTTCGGAGGAGGAGTCGGTCACGATAGCGCGCCTCCTCACAGAGTTCGCTGTACTCCAACCGAAGCGACTCGATGTCGCGGTCGCCGTCGAAGGGGACCCCGCTCAAATCGAGCGGTGGGCCGCCATCGTCCGGCTCCCACTTACCCGACTGCGGGAACCACCCGAGTCGATACCTGATACTAACCGGAACGAGCGTCGCGACGGTGAGAACGAGGACGGCTCCAATCGCTGGGACGAGCCCCGTCGGCCCGCGCGCCGGTGGGGCAACGGTCCAGATAGCGGGGAGTGCGTACGCGAACAGCACACCCAACGGCGCGAGCAGTTCCGTGTTGTCGTGTTTGACGCCACGTGGCGACGTGCGATACTCGTCGCTGTCCCCCACAGCGTCCGGACGGTCGTCGGTCATACAGTCGAACGTGTTTCGACGCGTTCAGAAAGGGTACCGGTCTGTGCCGTCGACCGGTGACGGACGGAGAGTGCGACTATCGACGGTTGCAGTCGTGGGAGCCGTCAGCCGGTGTAGTGTTCGACGATGGAACGCAGTTGTTCTTCGGGTTGAACCCCGACCAGTTCCTCGACTTGCTCGCCGTCGGCGAACAGGACGAGCGTCGGGACGCCCCGGACGCCGTAGGCACTGGCGAGTTGCTGGTTGACGTCGACGTCCACCTTCGCGACGGCGGCGTCGGTTTCCGCCGCGATTGCCTCCACGATGGGTTCGAGCATCTGACACGGCCCACACCAGTCGGCGTAGAAGTCCGCGAGCACGACATCGTGTGCGTCTACGGCGTCGTCGAGGGCCGCCTGCCCGTCGACGTGAATCGGTTCGTCCGGCGTGGCACTACTGGCCTCGGAAGCGGTGTCGGTTGTCATCACTCACTCGTACGCGCCGGGAGAAGTTAAGAGTTTTGGGTATTTTGTACAATACTAAACTGCCCGACGGCACGCGACGCTGTCCGTGGGAGTGAGGCAAAAAGAGCCGGGTGAACGTCAGCCCTCGACGGAGGGGGCCGACGCGTCGCCCTCGTCGTACTTCGTCTCGAACTCCTGGATGAGTTGGCCCATCTTGGCGTACCAGTCGTTGAGGAGCCGCTGCATGTCGTCGGCGATTTTCGAGGGGTCGGAGGGGCGGTAGACGTGGTAGTAGCCACCCTGGTCGTAGTTGACCTGCTCTTTCTGGATGAACCCCGACTGGAGGAGCCGCTGGACGGCTCGGTACGCCGTCGAGCGTTCCCGGTCGACGGCGTCGGCGATTTCGTCGACGGTGAGGGGTTCCCCTGTGTCGACGAGTGCTTGGAACACGTCCCTGTCGAGCTGCTTGAGACCGTGGAAACACTCCAACAGACCCTCACACTGCATGTCTCGTTGGAGTTGTTCCGACATCGAGTCTGGCATTACTCCAACGTTGTCGCCGCGCGGTTAAAAGACTTGTGTACGGATCACACAATCCTGTGGAGAATCAGTCGGCGGTGGGTGCCGTGGATTGGGACTGCTCGCGGAGTGCCGTGATGCTGCTGTAGACGACGGCACCGCTGACCAGGAGCGCGGAGCCGAGTATCAGCAGGAGGCTAACCGTGTCGAACACGCCGATGCCGTAGACGTTACCGGCTTCCCGGACGGCGACGGCGACGGAGCCACCGAGCAGCATCAGGCCGAAGTACACCTTGATGTCCTCCTCGTCGACGATGCTGGTGGCCGCCGAGCCGACCCGCGCACCGAGCGCGCTCCCGGCCAGCAGCGGGAGGACGATGGAGAGGTCGACACCGCCGTCCATCGCGTAGAGGAACGACCCGATACCGCCCGAGAAGACGATTTCGAACAGGTCCGTCCCGACGGCGATGGGTACGGGCACGCCGATGAGGTAGAACAACGCGGGCATGCGGATGAACCCGCCACCGACGCCGAGGAACCCGGAGAGGAGGCCGGTGGCGAACGCCACGCCGAGAATCATCCACAGCGACACCTGCACGCCGCCGCGGAGCGACATCATCGGGGGCACCCGGTAGGACTGAATCGTCTTCGCGATGTCGGGAATGTCGGCGTCGTCGACGGCCGCGTCCGCCGCGTCGTGGTCGATGCCGCCGTCGTCGTCACCCTTCAGTGCCTCGTAGGTGACGAAGAGGCCGATGGCTCCGAGCAGGAAGACGTACGTGACGCTGATGATGCTCCCTGCCAGTCCCAACTCCTCTAGGTGCAGGACGATTTCCTTCCCGACTTCGATGCCAGCTGTCGTCCCAGCTATCATCAGTACGCCGAGTTTGTAGTCGACCTGTCCGAGGTCACGGTGTTTCAGCGTCGCGATGACGGAAGTCCCGAACACGAACGCGAGACCGCTCCCGACTGCGACGCGTGACGGGTACCCCATCACAATCAGTGCCGGTGTGACGAGGAAGGACCCCCCCATGCCGAAGAACCCGAACAGGACGCCGATGAGGAGGCCGAACCCGACGAACAACAACAGCAACGCCAGGCTGATTCCGAACACGTCCATATTATGTACTCTTGATGCGGTCTATCAGTCTCTCTCCGACGGCCTGTTCGACGATACCGTAGCCCACGTAGAGGATGATGGCCTCGACGAGGACGGCCCCGACGAGGACACCAGCCTGTGCCGCGGGCGAGAGTGTCGTCACGTCTATCATCCCAACTCACCTTCGTTCTTGTACAGCAGTGTGTGCATCATACTGTTCTACTCGCGTAGTCGTAATCCGAGGGTGGCCTTAACGGTTTTGGATACACCATACAATATTACTGCAACGGATTACACGACTAACCAACCGAGATATTCCCGTATGTTTCGGAAATATAGGGCGCGAGCGGTCCTCCCTTCCTGCGCGAATACATCCGTCTCGTTCGCTCGCACGCGGCCGCTCTCGCGTCTTGTCTGGCGGGGACGGACGACGAACACGACAGCGACGACCCCACCACGGCGACGACACTCGACCGGTATCGTGGCCCGTGTCTCGGGCAGACTGTCTTGTGCAGTCGAAACAATATTATACGTCGCGGTCGAACGCCGAGGTATGAGAGTAGTGTACGCGACAGACCTCTCGGCGGCCAGTGAGGCGGCGATCGAGAACGAGACCTGCCTGAACTGTCTCGGACGCATCGGCGTCGAGACGTTCCACCTCGTGACCGTCATCCCGTCGAACGTCCACGCGGGGATGCCCGGCATGAACTTCGAGGAACGCCGCCAACGCGGCCTCGACCGGTACCGGCGCGTCATCGAGGATGCCGGGTTCGAGGTGGAGACCCACGTCGTCCGCGGGACGCCCCACCGCCGCATCAACGGCATCGCAGAGGCCGTCCGCGCCGACCTGACGCTGGTCGGGTCGCGCGGGCAGAGCCCGCTCGAAAACCGGGTCATCGGGTCGACGGCCCGGAACCTCGCGCGGACCACCGTCGTCCCGCTGGTGGTCAACCGGGTCGAACGCGCCGACGACGACCCCGAGGTACTCCGTGAACACCTCTTCCAGCGGATACTCTACGCGACCGACTTCTCGGAGAACGCCGAGCGAGCCTTCGACGCGTTCTCGTACCTCCGACACGCCACCGAGGAGGCGACGCTCGTCCACGTCGAGTCGCCGAAGGAGCCGCCAGCCGCGGACACGCGCGAGGAACTGGCGGACCTCGCAGACACGCTCGAACAGTGGGATATCGAGACCGAAACCCGGGTCGGGCAGGGCGACCCCGCCGACGAGATTCTCGCCGTCGAGGACGAGGTGACGCCTTCGACCGTACTGCTCGGGTCGCGCGGGCAGAGCCGCCTCCGACGACTGTTGCTCGGGAGCGTCTCCGAGGAGATCGTCGCACGGGCGGCCGGGAACGTCTTCCTCGTGCCGCCGCCTCGGACGGCCTGAGTTAGGCCATCGCGAGGGCGGTCATCGACCCGTACCCCGCGGCGAACGCGAGAACGAACGACCCCGCCCACGCGCCGACGGTGACGAAGATTTTCCGCGCGCTCACCGCGCCGCCGCCACCGACGGCCGCGCCGCTCCCGATGATGGCACTGACGACGATTTCGTTGAACGAGACGGGGACACCGAACAGCACCGCCACCTGCGCGATGAGGAACGACGGGACGAGTGCGGCGATGGAGCGGCGCGGCCCCAGCGAGGAGTAGTCCTGTGCGAGTGACTTTATCATCCGGGGCGCGCCGGTCCAGGACCCGACGAGGATGCCGACCCCGCCGCCCGCGAGGACGACGACCGGCGAGAGCATCCCCGCGTCGTCGAGCAGGGGCAAGAGCGGGCCGACTGCGAGGCCGACCTGACTGCCACCGGCCGAGAACGCGACGAGCGACCCGAGGGTCAGCAGGACGCGCGTGAGCGCGCCCGACTCGTCGTGGCGAACGTCGGCGTGGACGACGGCCGCGACGACGACGGCGAGGCCGAGCGAGAGCGCGAGCGGAGCGACCCACCCACCGAATCCGACCGAACGGGCACCGAACCGGGCGAGCGACCCGGGGGCACCGCCGGGGCCGAGAGAGGCGAACCGGACGTTGGCCAACACGAGGCCGACCACGCCCGCGAGAACCGGGACGCTCGCCCACTCCGGCACGTCCTCGCGGGGGAGGACGCTGGCGATACCGTAGGCGATACCGCCGCCGACGAACGGCGTGAGCACCCAGACAGTTCCGATTTGCTGGTACTTCGCCCAGACTGGCGTCCCGCCGAGCGCGAGGCCGACGCCGATGACGGCCCCCGTGACGGTGAACGCCGTGGCGATGGGGTAGCCGGTGTAGATACCGACCGCCATGAGCGTCGCGCCGATACCCAGCGCGACGATGACGCCCGTGGCCGGGAGACTGACGCCGCCGACGAGGCCGCGCCCGACCGCTTCGGACACGTTTCCACCCTGCGTGACGGCACCGGCGAGGCCGAAGAGACCGACGACGAATGCGGCGCGCATCGTCGAGATGGCGTTGGCACCGACCGCGGGCGCGAACGGCGTCGCGCCGCTCGACCCGGCACCGATGACCCACGCCATGAACAGACTGGCGAGTCCGGCGACGAGGAACAACGCGAGAAGTGAGGGTTCCATCAGTTGTGTGAGAGTGCTGTGCGCTAGTCCGCACCCGTCACCGCGGTGTCGGCGTCGGCTGCGCGACTCCGCCACAACCCCTGGGCGTACGCGCCGAGGAACATCCCGGCGAGTGCCCAGAGAATCGTGACGTTCCCGACGCCGAGGCTAGCGTAGGCCGCACCGGGACAGATGCCCGAGAGGCCCCACCCGACGCCGAAGAGGGCACCGCCCACCAGTACGTTCCGGTCGAACGACTTCAGTCGACGCTCGAACCCCGTGCCGGTCAGCGGCGCGCGGTCGAACAGTCGCGGGGCGAGGAAGAAGGCGACGCCCGTGACTGCGGCACCGCCGAACATCACGAACACCAGTCCGAAATCCTCGAACTGGAGGAAGTTCAGCACCACCTCGGGGCGGGCCATGTGGCTGAACCCGAGCCCGAATCCGAATATTACGCCGCCGACGAGCACCAGCGGCATGAACAGCGGGTGGCGGTCGCTCATCAGGGCGTCACCCCCATCGCCGCGACGAGTTGTGCGGTCAGGATGGCGACGAGCAGGAAGGTGACGACGCCGACGATGGACGTCTTCGACGCCGAGCCGACGCCACAGACGCCGTGGCCGGACGTGCAGCCTTTGCCGACGCGGGTGCCGATTCCGACGAAGACGCCGCCGACGAACAGCCGCCACGGTTGCACGGTGGTCTGCCAGAGCGTCAGGCTCCCAATCTCGTACAGTTCACCGGTCGTTCCGGCCGTATAGAGCGAACTCGTGAGGAGGCCGGACTGGACCGTCGCCGCGAACGCGAGGCCGCCGAGGACGATGCCGAGCGTGAACACGACGCGCCAGTCCCGCGAGGCGACGTACTGCTGGAAGCGCGATTGCTCGGAGACGTACGACAGCGTCGATTCGAGGAACGTACTCGCACCGGCACTGATGCCCGTTCCGAGGTAGATGACCGTCGCGCCGAGTCCGACCAGCAGGCCCCCGACGGCGTAGCGACTGACCCCGTTCGGGAACAGCTCGACGCCCAACTGCAGTGGTACTGGATCAGTCACGGTTGGCGTGTTCAGTCACCCGCGAGCGACTCTTGGCTCGCGGCGCAGTTGTTCGGACCGAGTTCCAGCGTGAACGCCTCCTCGTCGTCGACAGCGTTCTGTCCGAGGTTCGTCGCGATGATGTCCTCGTAGTTGGCCGGCCGGGGCGGCATGTCCGAGAGGATGAGGTCGACGAACTCGTCTTCGTCCATGGTGAGCGCGTCCATCTCCGCGACGAGGTCGCCGATGGGTGCGACGTACGTGCCGTCGTCGGCGGGCACCGCGGCGTCGCTGAAGTGCGCACCGCCGACGAGCGTCTCGTCGGGGAGCGTGAGAACGCGCTCTTGGAGCGTCTCGTAGAGCATGCGCGCAGCGTCGGGCGCGCCCTCGTCGCCCTCTTCGAGGTCCGGACGGGCGACGCTCTCGACGAACAGACCGTCACCGGTAGCCAGCAGGCTGTCGTCGACGAGGTAGGAGGTCATCCCCGTCGTGTGGCCGGGCGTGTGGACGGCTTCGATGGTCGCGTCCCCGACGGTGAACGTGTCGCCGTCGGCGGGCGTCGTCAGTTCGTCGGCGTAGGTGACGCCGCGGTCGACCGCAGGTTCGGGAATGACGCCCTCGACGCCCGCCGCGTCGAGTTCGCGGACGCCCGAGATGTGGTCGGCGTGAATGTGCGTGTCCAGCGCGTACGTCAGGTCGACACCGAGGTCCGCGGCGTCGTCGAGGTAGCGCTCGGTGAAGGCACGTAGTGGGTCGATGATAGCTGCCTCCCCGTCGTCGTAGAGCAGGTAGCCCAGACAGCCACTGGAAGGGCGCTGGTACTGGAGCAGCGTGCCGGCACCGTCGTAGTCGGTGACCTCGACGGCGTCGTAGATACTGGCCCAGCCGTTCATCCCGTCTTCGAGGTGGTTCACGTCGTACCCGCGCTCGGCGAGCGTCCCGGCGACGTACTCGCTCGCGCCGCCCTTCGCACACAGGACGGTCACCTCGCGGTCGCTCGGAATCGCGTCGAGCACCTCGTCGTCGATGTCGTCCTCGAGGAACTCGAAGTACGGGACGTTGACCGAGTCGACGTTCTCGCCGTCGATACGCCACTCCTCGTAGTCCGAACTCATCCGCGCGTCGAGGAGCGTCACGGCCTCGCCCGCGTCGATGCGGTCTTTCAGCGTCTCGGGTGCGACCGATTCGACTTCGACATCCGGCGTCGGGAAGTCTTCAGCGTTCATGTGGTACACCTCCATCTATAGGGTTGATGTACAAAAGAGTTTGCATAGAAATCCACTATTTGCACAATACACTATCCACCAGTGTGAGGGCAAAAACGTTACAGCGCGCCTTATAGATACCATATCGTGCATGTTCGCGCACCTAGCCAGTATCGGATGTTTGCAGTGAGTACAAGAACCAACATTCTTTTAACCGAGGAGTTGGTATTGTGCGATAGCTCCAATACAGACCACGGGGCAGACAAAACAATGAGTGCAGAATTCGACATCACGGAGACGCTCGACGTGAAAGGTGCATCGTGTCCCATGCCGGTCGTCAAGACGAAGACGGCCGTGGACGAACTGGCCGCAGGCGAGGTGCTCGAGGTAGTCGCCACAGACTCGGGGAGCATGAGCGACATCGACGGCTGGGCCGCCGGCACGGACGGCGTCGAACTGCTCGACCAAGCGGAGGGCGACGGCGTGTACAAACACTACGTCCGCGTGACGGAGTAACGATGAGTACGGACACACCCGACGCGTCGGCCGACGACGGTCCTTCGCGCGCAGAACTCGCCGCCCGCATCGAGGAGTTGGAGACGGACCTCGCCGAGGCGACGGCCGACGACGGGACTGAGAAAATGAGCATCATCGCGACGAAGGGGACGCTCGACATGGCGTACCCGCCGCTCATCCTCGCCAGCACCGCCGCCGCTTTCGGCTACGAGGTGACGGTGTTCCACACGTTCTGGGGACTGGACATCCTCCACGAGGAACGCTCGAAGGAACTGAAGCTGAGTTCCGTCGGGAACCCCAGCATGTCGGTGCCGAACCTCGTCGGCGCGCTGCCGGGGATGGACCGCCTGACCACGACGATGATGGAAAAGCGCATCGACGAGAACGACACTGCCACCATCGAGGAACTCATCGAAACGTCGCTGGACATGGGCGTTGAGTTTCAGGCGTGTCAGATGACCATCGAGCTGATGGACTACGACGAGGACGACTTCTACGACGGCGTCACCACCGGCGTCGGCGCGGCCACCGCGATTCAGGACATGGCCGAAGCCGACATCCAACTGCTCGTCTGACGGGGTGACGCGGGAGTCGAAACCGGTCAGGCGTCCGTCTTCGACCGACCGATAGCCTTCGCGACCGCGAGCAGGTAGCCGAGTCCGTGCTGCACGTCCGGGTCACGCGCCGATTTGAACAGGCCGACCAGTCCGACCCGTGTCGACTCCTCGCGTTCGGCGGCACCGACGCCCTGCAGCACCGTCTCCAGTCCGTCGCGGGTGTCCTCGTCGGCGGCGGTGTCGGCGACTTCGCCGAGCGCGCCCCCCGTCTCCGCCAGCGAGCGGACCATCTCGTCGTCGAGTGCAGCCGTCAGCAGCGACAGCACCTCCGCGAGCTTGACGACGTCGTCGAGCGTCCCGGCACGCTGGAGCGTGAGCAGCGTGTCGAGGGCGTCACCGAGTTCGTCACCGTTCTGCCCGACGGTTTCGGCCAACGCGGCGGTCTCGTCGGTCGCGAGCGCGTCGGCCGATTCGGCGAGCGTCGCCGTCGTGTCCGCGAGGTCACGCGCCATCTCGTCCGTGAGCGCGCTCTCGCCGAGCGCGAGGGCGTCCAGCAGTTCGTTGACGGCGTCCAACCGGCGGACGAACGCGGCGACCGCCTCGGGGTTCTCCGCGATGGCCGCTTCGAGGTCGGTGTCCTCCGGTGCGGGTTCGGAGGCCATGCTCAGAGCAGCCCCCGTGCGGTGAGCCAGTAGGACTCGTTGTACGCCAGTTTCGACCAGTGGAGCGTCCGCGACGGCGGCACCGGCGAGGGCGGCTTCTCGTAATCGAACTCCACGAACGAGGCGGCGTCCATCCCGGTCTCGATGAAACAGAGGGTCTTGCCGTCGTAGATAGCGGTCGGCGGGCGACCCCGGACGTGGCTCGCGAGCCGTTGCCCGACGACGCCTGCCTGATAGTGGGCGACGCTCCCGGCGTTCGGGACGCCCGTATCGGCCGTGTCGCCGAGCGCGTAGACGTTCTCGGCAGCGGTGGCCTCTAGGGTGTGTTTGTCCACGTCAACCCAACCGTCGTCGCCCAGTCCCGCCTCCGCTATCAGGTCGACGCCGCGGTGTGGGGGAATCGCCACGAGCAGGTCGTACTCGATGTCGGTCCCCTCCATCGAGGTCATCGTTTGGCCGTCGGGGTCGACCGACTCCGCGTTGAAGAACGTCTCCACGGCGATGTCGCGCTCGTCCATCAGCGGGCGGGCCCACTCGGCGATGTGGGGGTTGCCGTGAACCCGTTGAATCGGGTACGTGTAGGTGATGTCGATAGCCTCGCGGAGGCCGCGCTCGCGGAGCCAGTCGTCGGCCATGAACACGAACTCCAGCGGCGCGGCCGGGCACATGTGGGGCGTCCCGACGACGCTCAGCACGAGGTGGCCCTCGGTGAACGACAGCAACGCCTCGCGGAGACGTTCGGCACCGGACTCGCTGTAGTAGTCGTGCCCGCCTTCCGGGAGGCCGGGGATTTCCTCGGGCGCGAGCGTCGACCCGGTTGCGAGGACGAGGTAGTCGTACTCGACGGACCGGGCGGCGTCGCGGTACCGAATCCGCTGGGCGTCGGTGTCGATGTCGGTCACCCGGTCGATGCGGAGGTCGATGCGGTCGTCGACGAGTTCGTCGAGTCGGCGACGGCCGTCCGCGGGTTCGCGCTGGTCGAACGGGACGTACAGCCACACGGGCTTGTACACGTGGTCCGGGTCGTCGTTGACCAGCGTCACCTGGACGTCCCCCGCGTCGATGTCCGCACCGAGTCTGTCGGCGAGGTCGTTGGCGAGTACCGTCCCGCCGGTGCCGCCGCCGACGATAACGATGTGGTCCGTCATGCCTTCTCCACGTAGAACGCGTAGTGGTCGTCCGCCTCCACGACTTCGAGCAGGTCGTTCCCGGACTCCTCGGTCCACTCTGAAACGTCGGTGAGCGACTGCTCGTTGTCACTCAACAGTTCCACCACGGCCCCGGACTCGACGCCCCGTATCTTCCCGATGAGGTCCATCAACGGCCCCGGACACGCCGCTCCCCGTGCGTCGACCGTTTCGGTCGGCTCGATATCGATGTCAGTCATGGTCACAGGAGATACTCCGGGCCGAGGCGTATTAATATTGTGCGGCAATTCCAATATAATGGAAACAGTGGGCGGTCGTACCGCGGGGCGACAGTCCCGGCGGGTCCCGGAGGGGACACGCCGGTTCCGGGCCGTCGCCGAAAGAACCCAATCTTACTGCGTTCTACAGGTGTCGACGCCGAGGACCCGGTAGATAGGACACATGCTGGTCGCCCCGGTCACGAAAAGAATCGCGCCGACGGCCACCGCGGCCCCACCGGCGATAGGACCGAAGTCGAGTGCCCCCGCGAAGACGGCGACACCGAATGCGGCGAGGACGCCGCCGAGTGCCAGCCGAACTGTCCGGTCGGTCGCGCCGATATTGTTTTCCATACCCATTTCTTTGCACTACTAGCTGTTAAACGTTTCCGCATCGGCGAGAGCGGTGAGTTCTCGGCGCGTCAGTCGGTCGCGTCGCTCCACGCGGTCGGCAGCGTGACGTACACCGTCGCGTTGCCGACGAGCGCGTCGGTGGTCGTGTACTCGTCGACGGCGTGGGCGGTATCGGTTCCGAGTGCGAACTCGACGGTCGGAATCCCGGCGTGCCGGAGTTTCTTGGCGTCGCCGCCGCCGGTCGCACTCCGGCGATACACCCGCGTCCCCGTCACGTCTTCGGCGACCGACGCGACGGCGTCCACGAGGGGGCTGTCGACCGGTTCGACGGTCCCGACGCTCCATGACACGTCCGCTATGGTGATGCCCGGACAGCCGTCGACACACGCCCGAATCTCCGAGAGGACGGTCGGGGTGTCGACCCCCGCCGTCAGCCGGATGTCGATTTCCGCGCTGGCCGACTGGGGGACGCTGTTGATGGCGTCGCCGCCCTCGATGGTCCCGAGGTTGATTGACGGCGACGTGAACAGTTCGTAGGCGGTCCCCGCACCCATCGCCGGGGCGTAGTACTCGACGGACTCCTCGAGGACGGGCTGCATCGACGCGTCGATGTCGAGTTCCTTCGTTCCGAAGCGGTCACGGAGCGTCTGAACGGCCCCGTAGAGACGGTCGATGGCGTTCTCGCCGAGGACCGGCCGCGAACCGTGAGCCGCCTCACCCGTGGCCGCCACCGTGAGCCAGATGCTTCCCCGGTCGGCCACCGTCACGGAGTGGCGGCCGTCCCGACACGTCGGTTCGCCGATGACGCAGGCGTCGGCGTCGAGTCGGTCCGCGTCGAGGAGCGCGGGGAGGCCGGCGTCGCCGCCGACTTCCTCGTCGCTGACGAACGCGAACAGGAGGTCGACCGGCGGTTCGGTGTCGGTCTCGACGAACGCGCGAATCGCGAACAGCATCGCCGCGAGCGCGCCCTTCATGTCGGTCGCACCGCGGCCGTAGATACGGTCGTCGACCCGTTCGCCCAGCGGGTCGACCGACCACGCGTCACCGTCGTACGGCACCGTGTCGAGGTGCCCGTTGTAGAGGAGCGTCCGGTCGGCCGTGCCGGGGAGCGTCACGAGGAGGTTGGGTTTCGCCGGGTCGACGGTCACCCGTTCGACATCGACCGGGAGCGGACGGAGGTACTCCTCGATTCGCGTGACGAGCGCGCTTGTCTCGCCCGGTGGGTTCGACGTATCGACCGCCAGCAGGTCGAGGACGAGTTCGAACAACTCGTCGCGGTGTGCCCGGACGTACGCCGCGGGCGTGTCGGCAGTCGCACTCATTCGAGTTGCCCCGCGAGCACCTTCGCCGCCGTCAGTACCGGGTCCCAGACGGGACTGAACGGCGGCGCGTAGGCCAAGTCAACGTTCTGGAGTTCGGAGACGGTCATCCCGCCGTGGAGTGCCGTCGCAATCGTGTCGACGCGCTTGACCCCCTCGGCACCGACGAGGCTTCCCCCCAAGAGGCGGCCCGTCTCCCGGTCGGCCGACAGCGTCACCGTGAGTTCCGCGCCGTTGGGGTAGTAGTGTGCCCGCGAGCTGGCCGAGATGGTGACCGAAACGGGGTCGAACCCGGCCCCACGCGCCCTGTCCTCGTCGAGGATGCCGGTTCTGGCCGCCCCGAGGTCGAACGCCTTCACGATGGCTGTCCCGGCGATGTCGCCGACCGGCGTCGGCGACCCGGTGACCGTCTGCCCGATGGCACGGCCGGCGCGGTTCGCGGTCAGCGCGAGGGGAACGTGGTCGGGGCCTCCGGTCACGACGTGGCGGGACTCCGCGCAGTCCCCCGCCGCGAAGACGTTCTCGTAGTTCGTCCGCCCGTACTCGTCGGTAGCGACGGCACCGGTCGGCCCGAGTTCGAGACCGGCGTCGGCCGCGAGGTCGACGTTCGGTGTCACCCCCACGCCGACGATTGCGATGTCGGCGGGACGCGTCTCGTCTTCGAGGTGGACGCGTTCGACGGGTCCGTCGCCGCCGAACCCGTCGACAGCGGTGTCGAGGTGGAGTTCGACGCCGTTGTCGCGGAGGTGTGCCTCGACGGCCTCGGCGACTGGCTCCCCGAACGGTTGGAGGACGTGGGGCAGCATCTCGTAGAGGTGGACCTGTACGTCGTGTGCCGCCAGTGCCTCGGCCATCTCGATGCCGACGTAGCCACCGCCGACCACGGCCGCCACGTCCGGCGACTCCTCGGTGACGTACCGCTCGATGGCGTCCGCCTCGTCCATGTCGTGGATGGTGAATACGCCGTCCGTGTCCAGTCCGTCGAAGGGCGGTTCGATTGCCGTCGCCCCCGTGGCGACGAGGAGGTAGTCGTAGGCCTGCGCGAACCGTTCGCCGTCCTCGGCCGCCACGGTCACCCGCTCTGTCTCCGGGTCGATTTCGAGGACTTCGTGGCCCGTCCGCAGGTCGATGTCCCGTTCGTCGCGGAACTCCTCGGGCGTGACCGTCACGAGGTCGTCCAACTCCGCGACGTCGCCCTTGACGTAGTAGGGCATCCCGCAGGCCGCGTAGGACACCCACTCGCCCTTCTCGAAGACGACGACCTCCATCTCCGGGTTCTCGCGCTTTACCTTGCTCGCGGCACTCATTCCCGCCGCGTCGCCGCCGACGATTACGAACGTTTCTCCCATACGTGGGTGTTGGCGCGGCAGGCTCAAAAGTATGCTGTGGATTTCCCAATACTGCAAACACGCGCTGGTCGCGCCGACGGCACGCCGGTCACACGGTAGCGGACCCCCGGCTGAGAGCGGGCGGAGCCGTCCCCGGCGGACCGTCGCCTCAGTCGACGATGCCGTCGAAGCGGGCGCGCAGGTGGTCGAGTACCTCGTCGTCGATACCGGTTCGTGGGAGGGTGAGCGGCGAGACGCTCACGTAGTCGTCGAGTATCGCCCGGCGGTCGGTGTCGTCCTCGTCGGGGATGTCGCCGTGGGCCATCTCCGCCCAGAGGGGATTGTGGATGCTGAACCGCCCGTCGGCCATGTCGGCGTGCATGTCGTACTGTTCGGTCGGGCGGGTAATCGAGAGCCCCGAGAGTTCTCGCTGTGGCCCGGGCACGTTCACGTTCAGGTAGTCGGCGGCCTCGAACACCTCGCCCGCGAGGGCTTCGGCGACGACGTCCCGGCCGATGGCACTGGCGCGTTCGTAGTCCGCGGGGCCGAGGTTCGACCGGCCGGACCCGAGTACGTCCATCGAGACGGCGACGCCGGGGACGCCGAGTGAGGCCGCCTCCGTCGC
Source organism: Halorientalis litorea (assembly GCF_023028225.1). Lineage (NCBI taxonomy): Archaea > Methanobacteriati > Methanobacteriota > Halobacteria > Halobacteriales > Haloarculaceae > Halorientalis > Halorientalis litorea. The sequence continues at coordinate 2,030,576 of NZ_CP095482.1, read as the reverse complement.
AGCGCTCGCGGTACCCGACCGGGGGAGGACGTGGACGCCGAGGTTCGCCCCCGCGTTACACCCCGCGACTACCACGTCGGGTTCGAACGTCCCCACGCCGAGGATGACACAGTCACAGGGTGTCCCGTGGACGGCGTAGCCGAGTTCGTGTGACTCGTGGGGGATAGTCACGGTGAAAGGGTCGTCCGCGCTCTCACCGAGGCCAGTGCCGCCGCCGTTGTCCTCGTCCGGCCCCATCCGGCCGTACGAGAGCCCCCGACCGACGGCACTCTGGTTCGTGGCGGGGGCGACGACAGTCACGTCTCCGAGAGCCGAGAGCGCGTCGGCCAACGCCCGGAGGCCGGGCGCGTCGATACCGTCGTCGTTGGTGAGGAGAACGTTCATCCCTGCGTCACGCTCCGTGCGACGCTGTCCCAAACGCGTGGCGTCGGCGTCATCGGTAGAGAGTGCCCTCGCCGGAGGCATAAATCGGTGTGGCCCGGAGGCGGGAGGTGTCACTGAGCAACCGCCGCCACCGAACCGCCGCCGTCTGGCGTGGCGTGGTGCCCCCGGCGGCCACGTTCCCGGTCCGGGAGAATCGAGCGACCGTTTATATCCGAGGCCGTCGCTATGTCAAACGAGATGTACGATACGATTCTCGTCCCGACTGACGGGAGCGACCACGCGGTTCGGGCCGCCGAACACGGTCGCTCTCTCGCACGGGCGTTCGATGCGACGGTACACGTGCTCAACGTCGTCGACGTGCAGGCGGCGGCCGGACTGTTCGATGCGGGCGGCGTCGACGAGGAGTTCGTCGAGCGACTCGAAGCGGAGGGCGAGGCGGCAATCGAGGACGTCGAAGCGGTCATCGGCGCGGACGGCACGCTCCGGACGGCAATCCGTCGCGGGAAACCGGGCGAAACCATCCTCGACTACGCGAGCGAGTGTGACGCCGACATGCTGGCCATGGGGACCCACGGCCGTACGGGCGTCCGCCGGTACGTCGCGGGGAGCGTCACCGAACACGTCGTCCGTCACGCGGCCGCGCCAGTCCTCACGGTCCGAGCGACCGACCGGAGCGTCGTCGGGGGCGACTACGACGACATCCTCGTCCCGACCGACGGGAGCGACCCGGCGACTGCGGCCGTCGACCACGCGCTCGCCGTCGCCGAGGCGACGGGGGCACGCGTCCACGCGCTGAACATCGTCGACGTCGGCGCGTTGGCCACGGACCCCGAGTACACCGTGCCAGCCGACGTGGTGAACAGTCTCGAAGCCCAAGGGGAGAAGGCGACGGACGCAATCGCGACACGGGCACAGGAGGCCGGACTCGACACGGTGACGGCCGTACACGAGGGGTTCCCGGCGAGTAGCATCGTGGAGTACGCCGACGAGAACGACGTGGACCTGGTCGCGATGGGGACGACCGGTCGAACTGGCCTCAGCCGTTACCTCCTCGGGAGCACGGCCGAGCGCGTCCTCAGACACGCCGAGATGCCCGTGCTCGCGGTCAACGCGCGCGAAGAGTGACTGGCGGCCCCGCGGCAACATTCCTGTCTGACCGGCCGCTTTATCACTGAGTTGGAATAATTGTACCCATGACCGACGGTGCCGAGCCACCCGGGTGGCGTGCCCTCGCGGAGACGATACCGGACTGTCTCGGCGTACACGTCGGCGACGAGTTCGTCTACGTCGCCGACCGACTCGCGACACTCGCGGGCACGACTCCCGACGCGCTCACGGGCGAGTGCTGGCGGACCGCAGTCGACGCGGCGGCGGCCGAACGGCTCGCTGGGTCGGTGTTTCCGGCAGTTCGGGAGCGCGGGCAGTGGGAGGGGCAGGTGCGGTTCGGTGACACGGACGACGGCGAGACGTGTCGCGTCAGACTGACTGTGACTGAGACCGGTGCCGTCGTCTGGACGGCGGCCGACACGCCCGGTGCCGACAACCGTTCCGCTACCGCGGACGAACACGAGCAGAGCTACCGAGCCGACTCCGCCGCACTCCTGCGGCCCGTTCTCGACGCCGTCGACGACGTAGTGTACGTCATCGGCGAGGACGGGTTGTTGCAGTTCTGGAACGACACGCTGCTGGAGGTGACGGGGTACAGCGACGAGGAACTCGCCGCGATGCACCCGATGACACTCATCCCGGAGGACCAACACGAGTTCGTCCCCGGGCTGATGGAGGCCATCGAGTCCATCGACGACCGCTGTGTCGAAGTCGACATCCTCACCAAAGACGGGGAGCGGATTCCACACGAGTTCAACGGGACCACGTTCGTGGACCCGGACACGGGCGACCAGTTCCGCTGTGGCTTCGCGCGGGACATCACCGAGCGACTGGAACGCGAGCGCGAACTCGAACGCCAGCGCGACGACTTGGCGACACTCGACCGCATCAACGAACTCCTCTTGGAGACGGTTCGGGCACTGACACAGACGGCGAGCCGCGAGGGGGTCGAACGGACCATCTGTGACCGCCTCACCGCCTCGGAGTTCTACAAGTTCGCGTGGGTCGGCGAGCGTGCGTTCGACAGCGACACCGTCCGTCCCCGGGAGCGCGCTGGCGAGGGGGACGGCTACCTCGACGCGGTGACGATTACCGCCCACCGGAGCGAGACGGGTGCCGGGCCAGTCGGGCGCGCGATGCGGACCGGCGAGGTTCAGGTCACGGATATCGAGGACGAGGCGTTCGAGCCGTGGCGGGCGGCCGCGAGCGAGCGCGGGTTCGCCTCCGTCGCCGCCGTCCCCCTCTCACACCGGGACACCGTCTACGGTGTGCTGGTCGTCTACGCGACGCGCGAGGACGCGTTCAGCCCGCGGGAGCAGGCCGGGTTCGACGTGCTCGGGAGGACCGTCGGGTCGGTGATTCGGGCCGCACGGAGCCGCAAGCTACTGTTCGCCGATACGGTCATCGAACTGGAGTTCCGGGTCACCGAGGCCGACTTCGCGCTCGTCCGAGCGGCGGCCGAGCTGGACTGTACAATCGAACTGGACGGCTACGTGGCCTCGGGAGAGCGGTGGCTCCTGTACGTGACCGTCGACGGGGTGGCCCCCGACGAGGCGGCGACAGCCGTGGCCGCAGACCCCCGAATCGAGACAGTGAGGGTCATCCACGACAGGGGTGACAGCGGCCGTCTCGAACTCGTCGCCGGGGCGTCTGTCCTCGACATCGTCGTCGACGCGGGGGCAACCGTCCGGACGGCGGTCGCCACGGCCGGCGACGCCACGCTCGTCGTGGCGGCACCGGTCGACGCCGAGATTCGACAGGTCGTCGACCACGTCCGAACGCAGTATCCCGCCGCAGATCTCGTCGCACACCGGGAACGTGACCGTGAGGTCACGACCGTTCGTCGTCCCGACGGCGTCCTCGACGGCCTCACCGACCGACAGCGCGAGGCCGTCGAAGCGGCGTACCGCGCGGGCTACTTCGCGTGGCCGCGCGCGAGTACCGCCGAAGAAGTCGCCGAGTCGCTGGACTTGGCCGCGCCGACGCTCCACGCCCACCTCCGCAAGACCGAGCAACACGTCCTGCAAACCCTGTTCGACGGCGAGTGAGACAGCCGCCGGACCGTCAGCGACGCATCGCAGCGAGGGACCCGACGAGGACGACGAGCGCGAGTAGCGCGGTGACGAACCCGAAGCCCGGGCCGTCGGCGGCCGTCGCCGTGTCCGTCGTCACGGTCGGTTCGTCGGCGGGTTCGGCTGTCGTCTCCGTCGCCGGCTCCTGTTCGGTCGTCGGTTCGCCCGGCGTCTCGGTCACGGCCGACCCGACCCCATCGTCAGGCGAGGAGACGCCGACGGCGAACACCGAAAAGCCCGGCGCCGACGCCTCGAACGCCGTCCCGTCACGGGTGGTATCGAGCGTATCCCACGACCCCTCGTGGTAGCGGTACAGCGACACGTCGTCCAGCGTCGCCCCGTCCGGGAGTGCCGACTGCGACACCTCGAACCGGAACGTGCTCGCACCGTAGGCGTCGTTCGGGGCGTCGTGTTCGACTTCGACGTACCCGAGGGAGTCGGCGGTGTCGAGTGCCGGCGTCTGCCCGGGCGTGTCGGCGGTCGACCGGACGGTCAAACCGAGACTCTCGCGGTCGGATTCGGCCGTGATGTCCAGTCCGGTGAGGGTTGCGTCGCCGGCGGCGTCGTCGAAGTCGACCGACGCCGTGGCACCCGGACGGCTGTTCCGAATCTCGACATCGGTACTACCGTCGGTCAGCGTAGACGTGTCCACGGCCATGGTCGATTCGGACCCGCCGTCGCCGCCACTGCTCCCGGAGGACGGTGACGCGGACCCACCGCCGCCACCGCCGCCACCGCCGCCACCACCGCCGTCATCGAAGTCGGCTTCGTCGACCGAGACTGTGACGTTCGCCGTGTCGGTCGCTCCGTGCTCGTCGGTGACTCGGACCCTGACCGTCCGCTCGCCGGCCGTGGAGTAGGCGATGACCGACGTGGGGATGCTCCGCGTCTCGTCGTACACCCCGTCACCGTCGAAGTCCCACTCGTACGTCTCGATGTCCCCCGTCGGGTCCGTCGCGTTCGACGCGTTCAGCGACACCGACTCTCCGACCAGTACCGCCTTCGGCGACGCGTTGAGGGCCGCGTCCGGCCCGCCCGGAGTGATAGTCACAGACTGAGTGACGGTATCGATGTTGCCATCGTCGTCAGTCACTTTGAGCCCGACGGTCCGGTTCCCGGCAGTTGAGTAGGCGATGACCGACGTGGGGATGGTCCGCGTCTCGTCGACTACCTCGTCACCGTCGTAGTCCCATCCGTACTCCACGATAGAGCCGTCCGGGTCCGTCGTGTTCGATGCGTTCAGCGACACCGACTCTCCGACGGACGCCGTCGCCGGGTCCGCCGTGAATGTCGCGTTCGGGGCCCCGTCCGAGACGGTCACCGTCACGTTCGCCGTGTCGGTCGCCCCGTGCTCGTCGGTCACCTTTACGCGGACGGTACGGTTCCCGACAGTGGAGTAGGCGATGACCGACGTGGGAATGGTTCGCGTCTCGTCGTACACCCCGTCACCGTCGAAGTCCCACGCGTACTCCACGATGTCATCGGTCGGGTCCGTCGTGTTCGAGGCGTTCAGCGACACCGACTCCTCGAGTAGTACCGCTCTCGGCGACGCACTGACGGCCGCAGTCGGCGCGCCCGAGACGATTTCGACCGTCCGGGTCGTCGTGTCGGTGTTGCCATCGTCGTCAGTGACCCGGAGCCCGACGGTACGGTTCCCGGCAGTGGAGTAGGCGATGACCGACGTGGGGACGGTCCGCGTCTCGTCGTACACACCGTCACCGTCGTAGTCCCAGGCGTACTCCGCGATTGAGCCGTCCGAATCCGTCGCGTTCGAGGCGTTCAAAGACACCGACTCGCCAACGTACGCCCTCGCCGGGTCCGCCGTGAACGTCGCCGAGGGGGCGGTCCCCGGCGTGTCGACGAACACGCTGGCTGTGTCGGTGTCGTTCTCGCTGGCCACCGTCGCCGTGTAGGACCCGGCGTCACCGGCCGCAGTCGCCCACTCCAGCGTCACGGTCGTCGAGGACTGACTGGCGAGAGTTACCGCCGTCGAGTCGTGCGTCGTACCGCCGGCCGAGAGGGTAACCGTCTGTGTCCCGGTGGCACTCCCGTCGTTGGTCACCGTCGCGTCGACTGTCAGCGTCTCGCCCTCGGTGACAGGGCTGTTCGTGCTGTCGACCCCCACGGAGAAGTTCGCCGTCTGCGAACTGGCGGCGAGTACCTCCACGCTCGTGGACGCCGTATCGTCGTCGCTTGCCACCGTCGGGGTGTACGTCCCCGCGTCGCCTGCTGCGGTGCTCCACTCCAGCGTTACCGTCGTCGAGGACTGCCCCGCGAGGCTCACCTCCGTCGAGTCACGCGTCGCGCCGCCGGCCGACAGGGTGACCGTCTGAGTGCCCTGACTGTCGCCCGTGTTCTCGACGGTGGCGTCGACGGTCAGCGTCTCTCCCTCGGTGACGGGGGAGTTCGTGCTGTCGACAGTGACCTGAAGCGAGGCAGTACTCGGACACGTCGGCGTGCCGTCCGCGAACAGGCCGACGGTGCCGAACGTCGTGAGGTTCGCATGGACCGTCTCGGCCTGCTGGTCCACCGTCGTCGACACTGGTACCCAGTCGGTTCCGTTGTATCGGTAGAGTTGCAGCGAGGACTCGTCGACGCCGCTCCCGACGGCGTCGGCGTAGTCGACGGTGAGGTTCAGCCACGCCTGCTGGGAGGTGTTCGTCGTGTTGAGGAACACGCCCGTTTTCTGGCGGCCAGCCGGGTCACAGGCCGGTTGTGCCGTCTCGACCAGTCCGGCCTCACGGTCGGTGAAGGAGAGGCTGGCACTCGACAGCGAGAGGTTCGTCACGCTCCCGTCCCACCCGCTCGACCCGTACTCGTCGACGTTGTAGTAGGCCCACGACTCGCTGTTCGTGACCGCGTTGTCGGTGACGTCGTAGCTTCCCACGGCCTCCGAGTCGACCCAGATACCGACGTCGCTGGACTCGACGGAGTTGTTCGTCACCGTCCCGTAGCCCCGGAGTCGGAGCGCGTACGTGTTGTTCACGAAGCGGTTGTCGCGGACGGCCGTCCCGCTGCCCTCCTCGGTCTCGTCGTAGACGCCAGCCTCGTCGTCGCTGGTGCCGGTGATTGTCCGGAAGGTGTTGTTCTCGACGGTCACGTCGCCCGCGAACGTCGCCGTCACGACGCCGCTCGTCGCCGTGTCGACGGTGTTGTTGGCGACCGTCACGTTCGACCCGGTGACGTCGAAGGCAATCCCGGAGATGTCCCGGAGGGAGTTGTCCGTCACGAGGCCGTCGTCGCCGGACACCCCAATGCCGTCAGCACTGTCTCTGACCTCGGTGACGCTGTTGTTCCGGACGACCGCACCGGCACCGGACTCGATGCCCGCGTTCGTCGTGTTGTGGACGGTGTTGTTCAGGAGGCGGGTGTCGATTCCCCCGTCGTCGATGCCGGAGGTGTCGGTGTCCCGGACGTCGTTCCCGCGAACGACCGTTCGGTAGACGCTCTGGATTTCGAGTCGAACACCGACGAGTTCGTTGTCCGTCACCCAGTTGTCGTTCGTTCTGGACCCACCCAAATCACGGACGAGGATACCAGTGTCGCCGCGCTCGCCCGGCGCGAAGCTGACGGTGTTGTTGTGGACGAGGTTGTTCGAGGACCCGGCGTCCAGAAGAATTTCGCTGTCCCCGCCCGTGGTCTGCCGGAGGGAGTTGTCACGAACCGTGTTGTCGTCGGCGTAGTACAGGGCGACACTCTGTCTGCCGTTGTTCGCGATGTCGGACTCGACGACCGAGGAGTTGTCAGTCTGCATGAACTCGACACCACGTCGCTGGGTGTCGGTCGTGAGGTTCCGGACCGTGGTTCCGGTCGTGTTGACCGCGAGGACGCCGTGGCCGTTGTTCGAGAGCGCGAGGTCCCGGACCGTCACGTTGGACGCGTCGACGATGCCGACGAACCCGGCGTTCGTGGCCGCGCCGACCGTCCGGTCACTGACGTTCCGGTAGTAGTGGACCGGCCGCCCGTCGACGGTGTTCGAGGTGTCGATGTCGTGACGGTAGTGGTCGAGCGAGTGGGACGGCCCGACTCGCTCGTACTCCTCGATGACGAGGTTCTCCTCGCTCCCGGCCACCTCGTTGTCCCGCAGGGTCACGTTCGTCGACGACGAGAGGACGACGCCGGACTCCTCGCTGTTCGTGACGGCGTTGTCCCGGAGCGTGATGTCGTAGACCGCACCGACGACGTCGTCGTACTGCGCGCGGCTGTCCCCGTCGACCAGAATCCCCTGGTCGTTGTTGTCGAGGGTGTTGTCCGCGACGGTCACGTTGTCCACCGTCGTCGGCGCGGAGTAGCCGATGCCGCTGGCGGTGTCCGCAGTCTGGACGCCGATGCCGACCCGCGAGTGGCCGGTGACGGTGTTGTTCCGCACGGTGTTGTTCGAGGAGTCCGTGACGAAGATGCCGTGCCAGCCGTTGTCGACCACCGTGTTGTTCACGAGGAGATTGTTGTCGGACTCGTCGTCTTTTCGCGTGTACCCCCGGCGTTGGTCCACCTCGAACCCGTAGTCGCCGTTCTCGCTCGCCGTGACGTTTCGTACCACGCTGTCCTCGACCGACTCGAAGAGGACGCCGGTGTCCCCGTTGGACAGCGCGGTACTGTCCGCGACGGTGAGGTCACTGGAGGTGTTCAGATACATGCCGAACGAGTCCTCCGCCGTGGCGGCCGAGGCGTTGACGCCCCGAACCGTTCCCCCGGAGACGTTCTGGACGTAGAGGTTCCGCAGGTCGTTGGCGACGAGCGTCGAGTCGACGACGGTCACGTTCGAGGACTCGGTGACGAGAACGCCGAACCGTTCGCTATCCGAAGCGTGAATGTCCGACAGGCGAACGTCCTCGGACCCGTTCACCTCGATACCCGCTTCCTGCGCGTCGGTGTACCGCTCGGAGGTCGCCCGTGGCGCGGTAACGTTCGTAATCGTCCCACCGGTGAGCGTTCCGACGTAGACGTTCTGGGTCCACTCGGTGGCGTTGAGGTTCCGAACCGTCACGTTGCGGTCCGCGGTGACGTTGATGCCGACCGGTCCCGTCTGGCTGTCGCCCGGCCCCTGCACCGTGTGGCCTTGCCCGTCCAGCACCACGTCGCTCGCCGTGACGTTGAGACACGACCCGGAGCCGCTACTGACGATGTCCCCGGACAGTTCGTAGACGCCCGAGGAGGAAATCGTCGTACACGAACTGACAGTCGAGACGTTGCCCGCGTTGCCAGCCGCGGCCATGCCGACGACGCCAACCGGGGCCGCCAACGCCGACAGCACCAGTACGGTGGCCAACACGAGTGCCCGCACGCCGGCCGCCGGGTTCCGAGCGGTCATCGGTCACCCCGATAGCGGGCACTGTTGGCTCGCGCGCGTGTGCATCGTTCTATCCGTTGAGAGAGCTGTCGTTGCATTGGTTAATTTCACCTGTGGACAGGTCATAAAAGAGGTCGCTACACAGTTAGTGTCCGAGCGACACCGGACCACGGAGCAACTTCGCTCCTCGTCGCCGTCTCGGAGAACGCCGGGTCCCGTCGCTGTCGCCGGCGGAACGACGCCCTCGCAGTCGCCGCCGTGACGCCTCAGTCGGTGCTGGGAATCCGTCTCGGAGCGGGAGAAACAGGTCGGGTGCGGTGCCACCCCCTCCGAGTTGAGAGTCAGTCGCGGCGAGTCGTCGTGGTACTCACGCGTGCGGGCGGAGGACGGCGGGACGGGGTAGCGCGAAACTGCATGTCACTTCGACGTGGTACTGTTGCAGTCGAGACACTCGGGGGCGAGTGCCTGGCGGTCCGGGAGCCACACGAGGTGCACCGCCTCGTAGTCGTGGGTGTCGCCACAGTCGTGACAGCGGTACAGGATGTGCTCCGGTAGCCAACACCCGTCGGCACAGACCGGAACGGTGGTGTCGAGGGCTGGGTCCGGGTGGTCGATTCGGCGGGCCTCGTCCACCAGTTCCATGCACCGCCAGCACCGGACGGCGTCCGACGGCTGTGGTCGCGTCACCTCGGAGAGACCGGTCGACGAGTGGGCACCCGACATCATCTCAGGCGGGTTCTCCACAAGCCCGGCAGCGCGAGCCTTCGAGTTCGGCGTCGTAGACCAACGTTCCCTCACGACAGTTGCGACACGGCATGTAGTTCGCGGACCGGAGGAACGACGGTGCCGCTGGGTCGGTGGCCGATACCGAATCGACGGGCGTTTCGTTTACGCTCATCAACGTACTCATCTGTCGAGAGATACTAAAAACTTCTGCATAGTCGTCCACTATAGTGCTAATATTGTTCTAGTGTATGCTGTAATGCAGCGTCTGGGGTTACAGGAGATGGTATTCTCGCACTATTCGCCAACGTTCGTCCATTCTCGGTCGGCGAGTGGGGGTGAGAGAGCGGACACGCGTCAGACGGGCAGTTTCGGGGCGGTGCCGTCCGGCAGTTTCACTTTCACTCCGCGTGGCGTGGATACATATGCCCGGCGTCCGTGCTACTGAGTAGAGGGCGACCAGCCCTCCAGTGTCACACGCTCCTTCGGGTCACACAGTTCCTCCGAGCCACGGCTGTGGGCACTGGTATTTTGTCGCCCCGGTTCGTATCTCGGCGTACCGTGAGTTCGCCCAGCCATCGGTGTGGAGGCTGTGGGGCACTGCTCGAATCAGTCACCGAACTCGACCGGGAACCGAACCCCACCGGCCGGTCGTGGTCCTGCACCTACTGCGGGACATCCGTCCCGAGCGTCGTCGGCGAGAAACTCAGCCACCGGCGCGACGGGTCGGCGACCGACCGGCGGTCCTGAGTCGCGCCCCGCGAGCGTCCGGCGGTTAGCGTCGGCCCACCCTCGACCCTACTTAAACGCCCACGAAATGGTGGGCGACAACTGACGGGTATCCCCGTCAGTCGTGGTACATGATGGCAGACGAAGAGGCGGTACAGGTGGAAACGGGGCGAATCGACATCGACAACCAGTGGTACGAACTCTACCGGAAAGGCATCGAACTCGGGACGTGGGACGCCGACAAACTGTTCGAGAAGGTGGGGGTCGAACGCGACATCGAAGCGTGGGAGAGCATGGCTCCCGAGGAGAAAGAGCAGTGGGCGCGTCTCATCGCCGCGTTCGTGGACCTCGAACACGCCGTCGCCGAGGACGGCCGTCGCGTCATCGAACAGATGGGGTCGCCGTACCTCGACGACTCCATCGAGAAGGAGATGTACGCGACGGTCTTCACGATGACCGAGGCCAAGCACACGCAGTTTTTCGACATGTACATCAACACGGTGATGGCCGACGTATTCCCGGACACGCATCTGGACATCCGCCGCGGCGGCCAACCGCTCCCGCGGACCGCGGCCTGTGGCATGAGCGACCTCGGCGAGCGGCAAGGGGCGTTCATGGCACAGGCAGCCAACGGCGGCGACCCGACGGACATCGCCCGCGCCGCCACGACCTACCACATGATGGTCGAGGGCATCGCCGCCCGGGGCGGGTACTTCCTGAAGAACAACATGATGCAGGAGGCCCCGCTCCCGTTGCTGAACAAGGGGTTCCAGTTCGTCAGCACCGACGAAGGCCGCCACGTTACCCACGGCCTCTACCTGCTGGGTGAACTACTGGAGAAAGAGCGTGCGGGCGTCCCCGAGTACCAGGGCGTCGACGAGGCAATCTGGGAGGAGGCACTCACCTGTCTCCCCCACGTCATCGACACGTCGTACTTCGTCTCGGCCGCGATGGACGACCCCCTCGGTGCGGACTTCGACGGCCTCATTCAGCGCGGGGCCGAACTCTGGCGCGGCCAGTTCAAGGAGACGCTCGACTTGGAGAGTTACGACCCCGACCGGTTCATGTCGGTCGTGCAGGACGCCGCCGCGGACTGTGAGGCGACCGACTACGACGCCCGCATCGAACGCCACGCCGAAACCTACGCACACAAACTCGACCTCGACGCGTCGAACATCGTCACGGGAGGTGTCGCCGATGACTGACCTGACCGACATCGAGGGCGGCGGCGAGTTCACGGCCACGGACGAGGAGGTACGGGAAGCACTCGAAGAGACCGCCGAGGAACTGGGCCGTCCCGTCGAGGACGTCGAGGAGGAGGTCGCCTACATCCTCGATTCGGGGACCGGCACCGCGACCAACGAGGGCGTCGGCGGCGTCGCCGTCGGGTCGAACTCCAGCGCGGCCTCGGACCCCCGGCTGGAGGCCCTCGAAGTGTACAAACTGAACGAACAACTCTGACGATGCACGAGGTGGAACTGGTCGCCGACGAGACGAGCGAGACGGTGACCGTCGCCGAAGACGAGTCGGTGCTGGCCGCGAGCGACGAGCGCGCGGAGACGGTCACCCTCGACCGCTCCTGTCAGCAGGGCGCGTGTACGTCGTGTGTCGGCCGCGTAGTGGAAGGTGATGTCGACCAACCGGGCGCGACGGGTCTCGACCCGATGCAGGTCGAGGATGGCTACGCCCTCCTCTGTGTCGCCGAACCGACCACCGACTGTCGCATCGAGGTCAACGTGCAGGAAGAACTGTTCGAGTTGGTGTGAGTCGGAGTTCACACGTAGGAGATAAGTAGCAGGGTTCAGACAGCCTACACGAGATGGCAGACCCCGGCCGCGAAACGGAGTTCACGAAGTCGAACGTCGTGGAAGTGTTCAAATCGCGTGCGGACCACGCCGAACCGCTCACCGCGACGGAGGTAGCCGACCGACTCGGCTGTTCCCGGCGGACGGCACTGAACAAACTCCACGAGTTACAGGACGAGACGAACATCACGAGCAAGAAAGTCGGCGGGCGCAGTCGCGTCTGGTGGGTGCCGGTTACGAGTGACTGACGACGCCAGCGAGCGGCCGACGGCCGCTCAGTGTACCAAGAGCCCGTGTTCGTCTCGGGCGTGTTCGAGGAGTTCCGCCGTCGAGTCGAACTCCTTGCCACAGCCACACGTGTGGTAGGCCGCCGAGGGTTGGCGTGTCGCCATACCTCTACACACGTTTTGCAACGGCAAAACTGTTTACCCGTGTGTATCACTCACATCCTCGAGGGTGTCGAAGCCCCACTCCTCGGCACGGGCCTGTGCCTCGCTGCGGGCCTGCTCGCGGATGGCCGCTATCTGCTCCTCGTTCTCTAAGAACGCCTCGACGGGACTGTGCGCGTCCCCGTCGGTCCCGCTGTCGGCGTCGGCGGCAGTCGGTCGTTCCGTCTCGGGTGCGTACCGCCGCGTCCGGTCGGCCAGCGCGGCGTCGCCGGCGAGTCGCTCGGCCGGCATCCCGGGCGGGACTTCGAGTGCGGCCGTCTCGCGGAGGTCGGTCACGGCGTCGGCGGACAGCGCGACGAGTTCGGCGCGGGACGGTCCGGGGACGGCGAGGTCCGCCAGTGCCGCCGGGCCGCCCCGTTCGGTCCCGGTGTGGTAGGCCAGCGTCGGCACGCCGTCCTCGAAGACGAGGACGCCACGGCCGTCGCCGTCCAGCAACAGCGCGTCCTGTGGTTCGAGGACGGCGTACCCGGTCAGCCGACAGTCCAGGGCGTCGGTGAGTACCGTCGCCGGGTCACGGACCACGCGCGAGCGCACGAGGTCACCGCCGGGCAGCCTCATCGTCGCTCCGGGATGACCGCGCTCCGGAACCGGTCGGCGACCGCTCCCGCCTCGCCCAACTGCACGTCCAGTTGTCGGGCCGCACGCCGGTAGGCCGCCGCGGCGTCGGAGGCCGGGGCGTGTGCGAGCAGCGGTTCGCCGGCCCGACGCGCCGCGCGCGCCGCCTCGGCGTCGGGCACCGTCGCCAGCGTCGGCCCCTCGAAGTAGCGTTCGGCCTTCTCGGCGATCCGGTCCACGTCGTCGGGGTCGGTCACCTTGTTGAAGATGGTGCCCGCCGTGTCGGTGCCGTAGGAGTGAGCGTACTCCTGTACCTTCAGCCCGTCCGAGAGTGCGGGAATCGTCGGCTGGAGGACGACGACGACCCGGTCCGCGAGGACGACGGGGAGGACGGCGGCCTTCGACCCGAGCGTCGCCGGGGAGTCGAGCAGAATTACCTCCGTGTCGGCCGCGAGGCGCGCGACCACCTCGCGCAGGCGTTCGGGTTCGGCCGACTCGAAGCCCGCGAGACTCGTCCCGCAGGGCACCACGGACATCCCGAACCGCTCGTAGACGGCCGCCTCGACCGGCGCGCCGTCGGCGACCAACACGTCGTGTAGCGTCGTCTCGACGGTTTCGAGGCCGGCGTGAAAGAGGAGGTTCGCCATCCCCGTGTCCGCGTCGACCACCGTCACGTCGTACTCCTCGGCCAACGCCATCCCCAGCGCGAGCGTGCTGGTCGTCTTGCCGGTACCCCCCTTCCCGCTCGCCACCGCGAACGCCTCGACCATTCGTGACTGGGTGGGCGCGGTTTCCGATTAAAAGGTTCGGATGCTACAGCGAGAGGGGGGCGAGGTCGGCGTGGTCCCGCAGGAGGTCCGCGGCCCGGTCGTAGGGTGACGGGCGGTCCTGGTCCCGGGTCGGCCGCTCGACGCCGGCGGCAGCGAACACCGAATCGAGGAACGCGTCGCGGGCGACGCGGTTCTCGAAGAGGCCGTGGAGGTACGTGCCGAAAGCGCGTTCCGTCGCCGCCCCGTCGGGGGCCAGCCCGTCCGCACCCGGGAACGGTCGCGCCGCCTCGCCGACGAGTCGGGACCGACCCATGTGAATCTCGTAGCCCGCCACCGACCCAGACGCACCCGCGAGCGGCCCGGTCCCGCGCAGGTCACGCTCGACCGGTTCGACCCGCTTGTCCGCCTCGAACTTCGTCTCGACCGGCAGTACGCCGAGTCCGGGAACCGTCTCGCGGTCGCCGGTCCCCTCGATAGCGGCGTCCGTGACGCGCTCCCCGAGCATCTGGTAGCCCCCGCACAGGCCGACCACGGGACCGTCGAAGGCGTCGAGTGCGGTCGGAAAGCCCGCGTCGCGGAGCGCGAGCAGGTCGTCGACGGTGTTCTTGCTCCCCGGGAGGACCACGGCGTCGGCGTCCGCGAGGTCGGTGTCGAGTGGCACGTACGCCACCCGAACACCGGGTTCGCGAACCAGCGGTTCGAGGTCGGTCACGTTCGAGGCACGCGGGAAGCGCGGGACAGCGACGGTCACGCTTCGGTCGGCGGGGACGCCATCGTCGTCGCCGTGGACCGCACGCTCACCGACCGCCGGGAGTGACACGCTGTCCTCCTCGGGCAGGCCGGGGTCGTCGTACGGGAGGACGCCAAGCACCGGCACACCCGTGCGGTCCTCGAACTCCTCGACGCCCGGTTCGAGCAGGGAGCGGTCGCCCCGGAACTTCGTAACGAGCGCGCCCACGACCTGTTCCCGAAGGTCCGCGGGCATCAGTTCGAGCGTCCCGACGAGCGAGGCGAACACGCCCCCGCGCTCGATGTCGGCGACGAGCAGAATCTCGGCGTCGGCGAAGCGGGCTGTCTCGACGTTGGCGAGGTCGCGGTCCCGGAGGTTCGGTTCGGCGATGGACCCGGCACCCTCCGCGACGACCACGTCGGCCGTCTCGGCGAGGCGTGCGTGTGACTCGCGGGCGGCGGCGAGTGCCCGGTCCCAGTGGGCGTCGTAGTACTCGCGGGCGGCGAAGTGCCCGACGGCCTCGCCCTGTATCACGAGTTGTGACTCGCCGTCGCCACGTGGCTTCAGGAGGACCGGGTTCGCGTCCGTCGTCGCGGGCACGCGGGCGGCGCGCGCCTGTACGTACTGGGACACACCGATTTCGCCCGTCCGCCCGTCCGAGTCGGCCACCGCGCGGGCGTTGTTGCTCATGTTCTGGGCCTTGAACGGGGCGACGGCCGTCCCCTGGTCAGCGAGCAAGCGACAGAGGCCCGCGGCCACGGTGCTCTTGCCGACGTGGCTCGCGGTGCCCGCGACCAACAGCGTCCGCGTCATTGTCCGTCTGTTCGGTCCCGCGGCAAAGAGTTCCCCGGAGAGTGATAACCGTTATATCGTTCCTCGGATAACGACGTTGTATCAATGCGAAAACAACGCACAGGAGCCGATGGGAGCGGACAGCAACGCGGGACTTCGCGTCGAGGATTCCTGACGGCGGTCGGGGCCGCCGGGACGCTCGCACTGGCCGGCTGTCTGGCTGGCAGTGACGATGACAGTGGTGGCGGGGATGGAGCCAGCACGGGGACCGGAACCGGCACGGCGGACCTCGCAGATTCGATGAGTATCTTCCACGCGGGGAGTCTCGCGCCGCCGTTCAGCGCGGCCGAACCGCAGTTCGAGGAGGAGTACGGTGTGGACGTGACCCGCGAGGCACAGGGGTCGGTCGCTTCGACACAGAAAATCACTCAGCAAGGGCGGTCGGCGGACGTGCTGGGCGTCTCTGACTTCCGTCTACTCCGGGGTGACGACGGGTCGGGCGACGTGGACCTCCTGCCGGAGTACGGCGATTGGTACAGCATCTTCACCACGAACTCCATGTCCATCCAATATCGCGAGGACTCACCGGGTGCGGACGACATCTCCGCGGACAACTGGTGGGAGGTGCTGACGCGCGACGACATCACCATCGGCCACTCCGACCCCGCGGTGGACCCCGGTGGCTACCGCGCGGTCATGACCCAGCAGTTGGGTGCCGAGGAGTTCCAAGGCGAACGGCTCTACGACGAGTCGACGCTCCAGCAGTTGCGGGACAACTCTACGGTCCCGACGGGCACCGAGACGAACCTCGAAGGCCAACTGGAGAGCGGCGAACTCGACTACGTATTCTACTACCAGTCGATTAGCTCCACGTCCGGACTGCCTTACATCGACCTCCAGCCGGAAGTAGACCTCTCACAGGCGACCAACGAGTACGCCGAACACTACGCGAAGGCCGAAGTCGAAACCGGCAGTGGGACGTTCACGGGCGCGCCCATCGCCTACGGCCTAACCGTCCCGAGCGTCGCCGAAGCACCCGAACGGGGCGCGCAGTGGGTCGAATTCTTTGGAACGGACCCCGGTCGAACTATCCTCGAAGAGCAGGGACTCACCCCAGTTGACCCCATCGTCGTCCCGTCCGACACGGAGGACGCGGTGCCCGACACCATACTCGAAATCGCCAACGCGCAGGACTCGCTCGGCCCGCTCCAGTTGTGACCGAGCGATTGACGGTGCCCAGCCACAGAGGTCAACTACCCACCGAGGACGATGGCGACTGACACCGATTCGCGGTTCGTATCGGGCAGCGTCGGACGAACACCGCTGGTCGTCGCGTTCGTCGTCGCACAGGCTGTGGCGTTCGCGGCGACCTATCTCGCGGGTCGCCCGACGCTGTACGCGTACGCCGTCGTCGTTAGCACGCTCGGCGTCGCCTACGCCTACGAGAGCGATGTCACCGCCGTGGCGGCCATCGGGAAGTTCGCTGCCGTCCAAGTCGTCGCGTTCGTCGCGGCGTACGTCGTCGGGAGCACCGTCCTGCTAGTCCTCTACGCGCGGCCGCTCGCGGGCGTCGGCGACCCGTTCCTGTACGTCCTGTACGTCCTCGTCGCCGCGGCCGGGACGGCCTACGTCGTCGAGGACGGCGGTTTCGCCGTCGTGACAGCGGCGATGGGGAGCGTCGTCGTCGTGGCACTCGGCCTTCCGCTCGTGTTGTTCGTCGCGCGGCAGTCGCCCGCCGCAGTCACAGAGAAGGCACTGGACCCGAGCGTCCACCGTGTCATCTATCTGGGCGTGTACGGTCCACTGCTGGCGGCCCTACTGAGTTTGTTGTTCGGCGTACCCCTCGCACACCTGCTCTCCGAGGGGTTCGCAGGGCAACCGCTGGTCGAGAGTCTGGTCGATTTGCCGCTCGTCGTCCCCCACAGCGTTGCCGGGATTCTCATCCTGTTCGGCTTCGGGCAGGGCGGGGCCTTCCCGGCGCTCTCGGTTCTGGGGACGATGCTCGGGATGGTACTGGCGATGACGTTCGTCAGCGCGCCCTACGCTATCAACGCCACGCGGGAGGCGTTCGAGACGATAGACGACCGACTGGAGTACGCCTCCCGCGCACACGGCGCGAGTCGCTGGGAGACGTTCCGCCGCGTCACGGCACCGCTGGCCGCCCGCGGAATGGTCACCGGCGGCGTCCTCGCGTGGGCGCGAGCGGTCTCCGAGTTCGGAGCTGTCGCGGTGGTCGCCTACAGCGTCCAGTTCTTCTACCCGCCCGCCGGCGGGCGCGTGACCGCCCAGCACGCGCCGGTGTTCGTCTACAACACGTATCTGCAGGGCGGCCTCGAAGAGAGCGGTGCCGTAGCCTTCCTGTTGCTCGCAGTGTCCGGCCTGCTCTTTCTCGTCGTCCGGTCGCTCACGAACGACGGGTCCGTCTCCGGAGGGATGCCGTGACCGGGCTCCGTGCCGACATCACGGCGTCGTTCACTGCCGACGGTACGGACACGTTCACCGTCGACGCCGAGTTCGGGGTCGAGACCGGTGAGAACCTCGTCGTCCTCGGTCCCAGCGGAAGCGGGAAGACGCTCCTGCTGGAAACCGTGGCGGGCTTTCACGGGCACGAGGGACACGTCACTCGCAACGGGACAGTCGTGGGCGACCGGCCGCCGGAACAGCGGGACTTCGGGTTCGTGTTCCAAGACTACGCCCTGTTCCCACACATGACCGTCACCGAGAACGTCGACTACGGTCAGCGGTACCACGACGACACGCGCCCGGCCGAGGACTTGCTCGCGGAACTGGGCGTGGCCCACCTCGCGGAGCGATACCCGCCGACGCTCTCGGGCGGGGAGAAGCAACGGGTCGCGCTCGCACGGGCACTCGCCATCAAACCCGACGTACTGTTGCTCGACGAACCGCTCGCGGCACTGGACGTGCCGACCCGCCAGTCGCTCCGCGACGACCTCGCGGACGTGTTGACCGAGGTGACCGCTGTCTACGTCACGCACAACCGGACGACTGCGCGCGCACTCGCCGACCGCCTCGCGGTGATGGCGGACGGCGAAATCGTCCAGTCGGGGTCCGTGGCGGACGTGTTCGATCACCCCGCCTCGCCGATGGTCGCGGAGTTCACCGGCTCGAACGCCCTGTCACTCGCCGAGGCACCAGCACTCCGGGAGATACTCGGAGATGGCTTCGGGAGCGGTGACCACGTCGCCGTCCGGCCGGAGGCAGTCCACATCGCGGCCGACGGGCGCGCGAACGGGACAGTCCCCGCCACCGTCGAGCGCGTCGTCCGCGAGGACGCAACCAGTCGCGTCACCGTGCGCGTCGACGGCGTGACCGTCGAGGCGTTCAGCGACGACCCGCCCCGGCCCGGCGAGACGGTCCGGTTGCGGGTCCCCCCCGAGCGCGTCCACCGCTATCGGTCGGGCTGAGTCACGCGTCGCCGACGTGTTCCCGCGTCGGGTACGACTCGGGGACCGAGAACCCGGCCGTTCGGAGTCGCTCCCTGCCGGTCACGAGGGCGTCGACCCACGGCTCGCCCGCGTCCGTCGTGGCCGTCGCGGCGTACCGAATCGGCGCGCCCTGCACCGTCCGGTCCCCGATGTCGTAGGAGACAGTCGCGTACGTGTCGGCGTGGGTCGGGTCCGAGAAGTCGACGCTGGCCGGGAGTTCCCAGTATGGGAGGTCACGTTGGACAGCCATGTTCCGGTAGGTGACGGCAACGTCGACGGCACCGCCCTCGACGGCGTTCAGCAGGTCCGTCTCCGGGAAGACGGTCGACTCGGCGAGGACGGCCTCGGCGTCGAACTCGCCGCGTCGCGCGGTCAGCCTGAGTGCCATGACCGTCCGGTAGCCGAGCGGGTCGAGCGTCGGGTCGGTCCGGCCCACCCGCACGTCCGGGCGTTCGAGCGTCCCGCGCCAGTCCTCGCGCAGGGCGTCCGCGACGGGCGTCGCCGGTGCGTGCGTGAGGACGAGCGCGTTCGTGGCGAACAGCGTCGCGCGCTCGCTGACCCCGTCGAACAGGCGCGGGTCGGCCAGTGCGACGGCATCCGGGTCGCGGATGCCCTCGACTATCAGCCGCCGGACTGCCGCGCTCCCGTGGGCTTCGACGGTCGCACCCGGTACCGCCGAGGCGAGTTCGAGGAGACTTCCCGCGACGAGGGCGTCGGCCGTCGGCGACTCGTCGCCACCGTCGGCCCACGTCGTCGCCCCCGCGACGCCGACGGCAGTCGCACCACCGAGGGCGGCGACGACGGTGCGGCGCGAGAGCTTCATCTCAGCGTAACTACTTTCGGGCGCGTAATAACGGCTGCGAGACGCATTGTGATTTCACGCGCGGCCGTGCCGCGAGGGCGGGGAGAACGCGTAAACCGAGCGACGCCGAACGGGGGAGTGAATGCGCAGGGAGTTCGAGACGCGCCTCGCCGTCGGCGACGTGACCGTCACGGAGCGAGACGTGGAGATGCTCCGCGCAATCGACCGACACGGGTCGATGCACCGGGCGGCCGAGGTACTCGGTCGTTCGTATCCCCACCTCCAGCGGCGACTGGTCGAAATCGAGGCGGCCGCCGGTGACCTCACCGAACGGGAGCGCGGCGGGGAGGGCGGCGGCGGCACCACGCTGACGCCGGCGGCCCGGGACCTCATCGGGCAGTTCTCGC
This sequence comes from Halorientalis litorea, assembly GCF_023028225.1. NCBI lineage: Archaea > Methanobacteriati > Methanobacteriota > Halobacteria > Halobacteriales > Haloarculaceae > Halorientalis > Halorientalis litorea. The sequence goes on along the minus strand of NZ_CP095482.1, from coordinate 2,010,515 downwards.
GCCACCGTGCCGGACTCGAAGGCGTAGCCTCGGTCACCGAGACGGTCCTCCCGGGGACGGTCACCGACCGTGACGGTGAGATAGCGACCGTCGAGACGGACGCCGGGCCGGTGACCGCACTCGTCCCCGAGGACGCGACGGCCGTCGAGGTGGCCGTGCGGTCCGACACCGTGGTCCTCCGGCGGCCCGACGAGGGGGACGACACCGCAACGACGAGCCTCCGCAACGACCTCGCGGGCACCGTCACTGACGTGACGACGGGCGAGGCAGTCACCCGGGTCGACCTCGAACTCGACGGTGGCCCGACGCTGGCGGCCCTCGTGACGGCCGAAAGTACGCGACGGCTCGCCCTCGAACCGGGGTCGCGAGTCGTCGCCTCGTTCAAGGCGACGGCGACCCGGGGCGTCGCACGGCCGGACGGCGGTTAGGTGAGGTGTACCGGGGCGACCGTCGCCGCGAAGGCGATATCGAACAGCGCGAGGAGTATCACGACGACCGCCCCCGGAACCCCGAAGACCGCACAGACCAGGAGCGTGACGATGGATATCTGGACGCCCAGTCCGAGGACGTTCGCCACGAACAGAATCACGAGGCCGACGACGGCGTTGACTACGAGTGCCCTCAGTGAAACCATGGCACGTGTCGACGACGGAGACGGTTTGTTAGTCGTCGCTTTCGGCTCGAAAGAGTAGCCAAACCGAGACCGGCCCGCCACCCACGGCGCGCAGAGCCACCCCGCCTCAGAACTCCGTGCCCTTGCGCGCGCCCTGACCGGCGTCGATTGGGTGTGTCTCCTTGCGGACGTTCGTCACGAGGTCGGCGTGGTCGGTGACGTACTCGGGTCGGTCGTGGCCACCCGTCAGGACGAGTTCGAGGTTCTCGGGTTTGTCCGCGACCAGCGCGGTCACGTCCGCCGGGTCGAGCAGGTCCCGGTTGGCCGCGTACAGCACCTCGTCGAGAATCAGCATGTGGAGGCCCTCGTCGGCGTCGCCGTCCGCGGCGAGCGGGGCGGTCAGGTCGGCCGCACGCGCGCCGTCGAGCAACTCGCGAGCACGGGCGAGTGCCCCCTGTGCGCGGGCCGCGTGTTCGTCGTCGTCGCTCCCGTCGAGGAAGCCGTGCCAACCGTAGTGGCCCGCGTTCTCGTAGGAAAAGCCCGGCATCGCCGCGATGGCGTTGTACTCGCCGCGCACGTCCTCGACTGTCGAAGTGCCGCCCTTCATGAACTGGAGCATGTGGACGCGGTAGCCGTGGCCGGCGGCACGCATTCCCATCCCGAGTGCCGCCGTCGTCTTGCCTTTCCCGTCGCCCCACCACACCTGCACGAGACCGAACTCCTCGGGCGCGCTCGGCGTAATCGGGGCGGCCGTTGGCGGTCCGTCGGACGTGTCGTCGCTCATACCCATCCCTCGTTCCGGCGGAACCTATGTCTCCCGGTCGGTTGCAGTTGTCGCCCCCACCTCGAACACCGTCGCCTCGCGGTCAGTCACGACGCCGTGGTCGGCGTCGGCGACCGAGGTCGGAACCGAGCAGTCGGCGTACCGCGAGGCGAGACTCGCCCGGACGGCCTCGCGAACGCAGGCCCGTGTCGCCGCACCGACCGGCGTCGCACTCCCCGCGAACGCCGCCGTGTCGCCGTCCGGGTCAGTTCCGACGACCACGCCGTCGCTGGTCGTGCCCGAAAAGCCAGTCGTGGCCGTCAGCGTCGCCGTCTTCGCCTCGACGGCGGTCGCCAGCAGGGTCGCCAGTCCGCCATCGGGGAGCGCGCGCGTCGTCCCGACCAGCAGATTGACCGTCCCGACACGGCCGCCGTCGGTGGTGTCGGACGGAGCACCGTCGGGAGCCATCGGAAGCGCGGCGGGGTTCGAGAGGCCGACCGTCGCCACGGCTTCGACCGGCCCCGAGCGCGCGCCGCGGGCGTGGGCGAGTGACACACCTGTCAGGAGCGCGGGGCCGGCGTCCGGGAAGCCGGCGCGCTCGCGTCGCTCCCGGACGTAGGCCGCCAAATCCGTCCGGTCGAATCCCTCGGGAACGGAGACGTTGTACGCGGCGTCTGCGGTCCGATAGCCGCCGTCGTGGTCGGTGACGAGCCATCGCGTGCCCGGGCGCGCGAGGCGGAGAACCCCCTCGGCGACGCGTGCCGCGAACATCAGACCCCCAGTGCCGCGAGCAAGCGGTCGTTCTCCTCGGGCAGGCGGACGGCGACGCGGACGTGTGCGTCCAGTCCGTGGAACGTCCGAGCGTCCCTGAGTGCGATGCCCTCGCTTCGGGCGTCGGCGAGTGCCGCGTCCGCGGCGTCGCCCGTCCCCGCATCGAGCAGGAGAAAGGGCGCGTCGGAGGGGTGGACCTCGAACCGAGCGGCGAGTCGCTCGGCCATCCGCGCGCGCTCGGTCCCGACGCGTTCGCGAGTGCGGGCGACGAACGCCGACTGTCGCATCGAGTGCGTGCCGACGGCCGCGGCCGGAGCGGACAGCGACCACGTGCGCCGCGCGGCGTCGAGTCGCTCACGGTGGCGACCGGTCGCCACGGCGAACCCGGCACGCAGACCCGGCAGGCCGAACAGTTTCGTCAGCGACCGGGCGACGACCACGCCGTCGGTGCCGGCGAGCGACGGCTCTTCGGTGAACCCGAGGAACGCCTCGTCGGCGAGGAGCGCGGTGTCGGCGGCGCGGCACCGTCGGGCGAACGCCCGGAGCGCGTCCGCGTCGTAAGATTGCCCGGTCGGGTTGTTCGGGTTACAGACGACGACCATCGCGTGGTCGGTCGGGTCCACGTCGAGGACGTCGGGGGCGGGGACGAACGCGGGGTGGCCGCCCTGAAGTCTGACCTCGCGGGCGTACTCGCCGAAACTCGGATAGGGGACTGCCACCGACTGGCCGGGACTGACGGCGGTGGCGACGGCGAGGCGGATGGCGGCCAACCCGCCCGGCGTGGGTATCACGTCGCCGGCGTCGCAGTCGGCGAAGTCGGCGGCCGCGATGCGGTACTCGGGGTAGTCGTCGGCCGGGTACGAGCGGGCGGACGCGAAGGCCTCGCGGTACACCGCCGCCGCACCGTCGGGGACGCGCGGGTTCGTGTTCGCGCTGAAGTCCAACACGTCCGGGTCGTCGACGCTCCCGTGGTGGACGCGGGCGTCGTCAGCCTCCGGGGTCGCTCCGTCGGTGGCTGGGTGCTCGCCGAGCAGGGCCTCGACGGCGTCGGGGTTCATGACTCGTGTCAGGGTCGGAGCCGGGATTAACGCTTGCCCTGCTCGGCGATACTGGCCGCGACGGCCGCGTCCGCCCGGTGGTTCACGTTGACTGCCAGTCGGTCGTCCGCCCGGACCAGCACGCCCCCCTCGTCGTCGCCGAGGACGTTCAGCCCCGTCGGCGCGAGTTCGCGCCCCTCGCGCTCGAAGGTGGTGTCACAGCTCACACCCAACTCACGTTTCAGGGCCGCGGGGACGGCGACGGTCAGCGACGTTGCCTCGCGGTCGGCGTGTGCCGCGAGGACCGCGTCCACCACGTCGGCGGTGAGCAGGGGGAGGTCGGCGGCACAGGTCAGGACTGGGCGAGCGAATCCGGCGGCGTCGAGCGCGACATCGAGGTCCGCAACGTAGCCCTCCCCGGGCGTCTCGACGACCGTACAGTCCGCGCGCTCGCGCAAGTGGGCACGCGTGTCGGGAGTATGTAGAGAGACAGCGGCGGCGACGCGTTCGGCGCGACTGTCGGCGAGTGCGTCACAGACCGCATCGACCATCGGGCGGTCACGAACCGCGAACAGCGGTTTCTCGACGGATGCGTCGAGGCGGGTGCCACGGCCGCCACACATCAGGAGAGCGTCCACGCGACCACCCCCACGTGGAGCGCGGCGGCGCGTGCGAGTTCGTTCGTCGCCCCGAACACGTCACCGCTGACGCCGCCGAGGTTCGTCCGCGCCCACCGGCGGGCCGCGAGCGCGACGACGGGGCCGGCGGCGACTGCGACCCCGGCGGCGAGCGACGGCCACGCGAGGGGGACGACCGGGAGCGCGAGGACGACCGGAACGAACAGGTCGGCGGCGTCGGCCGGCCGGACCAGTTGCGCGCCGAGGCCGTCGTACGGGGCGGTCCCGAGCGCGGACAGCGTGGCGAGGCCGAGTTTCGCGCCCACCTCCGCGGCGACGACGAGGACGACGGCCGTCCGGGTCGGCAGACCCGCGAGGAGCAGGCCCGCGAGCGCGAGCGCGGCGACGAGGATGGCGAGCGCGAGCGTCCCACCGACGCCGAGGTCGCTGTCCTTCATGACGGCCCGGCGCGACTCGTGACGCTCCCGCGGCGTCTCGCCCGTCGCGTGGACGACTGCGGCGTCCCCGAGGTCGGCGACGCCGTCGGCGTGGTTGATGCCGGTGACGGCGACGACGCTGACGGGCACGACGAGGGCGAGCGTCGGCCCGGGAACCGGCACGGCGAGTGCGACGGCGACCGGAAGCGCGACGAGCAGGCCCGCGAGGTAGCCGACGGGGACGAGCGGCCACGGGTCGCGCCGGAAGGCCGCCCACGCGTCGGCGTCGCGTCCGACCGGCAGGCGCGTGAGGAAACCGACCGCACCGCGGAGCGCGAGCGAGGGGGCGGGAGACGCCGCGTCGGTATCGTCCTCGGTTCCGTCACCACTCATCCGACCACCCCCGGCACCGCGAGCGCGGCGGCCGCGAGGACGTACGCGAGCAGGCCGGCGACGCCGACGGTCCGGACCCCGCGCCGCGCCACCGTGACCGACGGGAGGGGTGCGTCCGGGTTGAGTGTATAGACCCCGGGTTTCTCCAGGCGCGCGTCGACGGCCGCCGCGAGCGTCCCCATCGGCCACCCGGAGTTCGGCGAAGGAACGTCGTCGTCCCAGCGGGCGGCGCGACCGAGCGCGCGGGGGGCGCGTGCGGCGAGCGCGAGGAGGACGGCACTCACGCGGGCCGGGACCCACATCACGGCGTCGTCCAGCCGCGCGGGTCCCCAGCCGACCGGTTTTTCGCGGTAACCGAGCATCGAGTCCATCGTGTTGACGGCCTTGACCCAGACGGCCGCGCCGGTCCCGACTGCGAGGGATACCTGCGCGCCGAGCGCGAACGCCAGCAACGGCGCGACCAGGCCGTCCGCGAGGTTCTCGGCGGCACTCTCGACGGCCGCGCTTCGGACTTGCCCGGCCGAGAGGTCGGTCGCGTCCCGGCCCGCGAGCGCGCGGAGGTCCCCGCGGGCCGTCGAGAGGTCGTCGTCGGTGGCCGCGACGACCTCGCTCGCCCGAGTGACGAGCATCCGGAAACTCGTCACCGAGAAGAGGGCGAACCCGGCGACTGCGGCCGCCCCGAGCGGTCGTGCGCGCACGGCCCACACGAGTCCGGCGACGGTCCCGGCGGCAAGGAGCGGAAGGAGGAGTACCGCGATAGCCCCGACGAGGCGCGGCCGGCCCCACGCCCGGTCGAGCGGTGCCACGAGTCGGCCGAACCACGCGACGGGGTGACTCAGTTCCGGCGGCTCCGCGAACGCGGCGTCGAGGACGAGCGCGAACCCGACGATGCCCACGCCCAGCGACGCCCCGGTGACGGTCACGGGACCCCCTCCGCGAGCGCGGCCGGGAGGTCGGCGAGCGGCGTGTCGTCGAGAAGGAGTGCGGTCGCGCCGGCGTCGTCCGCGCCGCCGTCGGTCGCCGGGTCGTCGCCAATGTGGACGACATCGGCGAGCGGAACGGCAAGTCGGCCCGCGACGGTCTCGAAGGCTCGGGCGTCGGGCTTGCGCCACCCACACCCGGCACTCGTGACGACGGCGTCGAACCGGTCGCGGTCGAGGTCGGCCCGGACCAGCGTCCGCCCCACCAAGTCGGGGACGGAGCAGTTCGAGAGCAGGCCGACCGGCCCGTGGTCCGCGGCGGCTTCGACGGCCGCGGGAGCACCCGGCCGCGTCCGGACGTCCGGGTCGAACGCCGCGACGACGGCCCGCCGAACCGCGTTGTCCGCTGGCCGTTCGACACCGCGGCTGGCGAGGGCGGCCGCGACGTGTGCGGGGAGCGGGACCTCCGCGCCGGACGGAACGTCCATGTGTGGTTCCCGGTAGGCGTCGGCCCAGTCCTCGGGGACTGCGACGCCGCGCTCGCGCAACTCGGCGGCCACCGCGGCGGCGGGGTCGTCCGGGCCGTCGACGGTCACGAGCGTCCCGAACAGGTCGAACGTTACTGCCACTGGGCGTGCATCGGCGCAAGTCCACTTGAACGCCTCGGTGGCCGCCGGGACGGTGGGGGGAGACTGGCCCGGCCTCGCCGTGTCGACTGGACGGACGCTCCAGCGGGGCGCGGGACGGGGACAGTTGGAGACGGCTAGTTCGTCTCACGTCCGGCGGTTGAACGGTCTAGTGTTTTCAAGAGCGGCGAGCCCATCTACCGAGACATGACTGAGGTCGAACGAGTGCGCGAACTGTCAGGGGCACCTCGGGCGACAGGCGCGAGGTGTTGAGAGAGATGGGTCGGTGGGCGCGGTTCAAGCGACTCCTGACGAGCGAGACAGTCGACACACCGTATCAGTGTCAGAGCTGTCGGACCGGCCTCGAACGGCGGTATCAGGTCTGCCCGGAGTGTGGCGGGTACGACATCCGACGGTCGGAGTGGGTCGAGACCATCGACCCGCCGAAAGAACACAGCTAAACCTGCTCGCGAAACTCGATTTCGCCGTCGCTGTGGACGACGACGGTCAGTCCTTCGTAGACGAACGAGACCGACCCGTGGTTCCCGGGGGCGTTCCGGGTCGGGCCGAACACGGCGTCGAGCGCGTCCGGGTCGACGGACTTGTCGAGTTGTTCGAGGGCGGTCGGACTCACGTCTTTGATTGCCGCGACGCTCTCGATGAGTCGGACACTCGGCGACTCGGTACCGGGGTCGTATGACGTCCGATAGGTGCCACTGTCCGCGTCGTATTCTACGTGGGTATCGTCGGACGCTGTCATCTGGTGACTCCAGTCGGCCCAGTGTCTGTTACCCGCAGTTCCGCATCGTTCCATATAAGCGGTGCTACTTCGGGACGCGTCGTCTGTCGGAGTCGATTCGTATAGGTGTCCAACGTGCCGCTACATCGGCGGGACAGGCGAGTCGGATACGCCCGACTACGAGTCGACTTCAGGGAAGGACCGCCCTCCCCGATTTGAACACTGTAAGACGGTTCGACTCGCTACGCTCGTCGACTGCGACTCACAAGCTCAACTCGGCTCAGTTGGATTTTCGGAGAAAATCCGCCCTCCCCGATTTGAACGCCGGAAGACGTGCTCGCTTCGCTGCGCGCGCCTTCCCAGCCCTCGTTCGCTTCGCTCACGAGGACGGGGGACAAGTCGATTATGAACCGGCTTGAAAACGAGTCCGCCCTCCCCGATTTGAACACTGTGAGACGGTTCGACTCGCTACGCTCGTCGACTGTGACTCACAAGCTCAACTCGGCTCAGTTGGATTTTCGGAGAAAATCCGCCCTCCCCGATTTGAACGGGGGGCAAGTCGATCTACAGTCGACTGCTCTACCAGTCTGAGCTAAGGGCGGGCGCAATTTTACGTAGGTCGACTGTCGGACTTAACGGTTATCATCCGAGAGCGTCGGCGCGCCGGCAGACACGTGTCGGACACGCGGGAAGATTCAAATACCCCCGAAGACATGGTGTATGACAAGTCGGTATGAGCAAGATTACCTTCCGGGCGGACGACGAACTCATCGAGCAACTCGAAGAGTTCGACGCGTCCAAGAGTGAGGTCATGCGGAAGGCACTCCGGGAGTTCCTCGACGCCGACATCGAGACGCGTGCCGACGCGTCCGCGGAACGACGCGGGGCCGACAGCCTCGACGAACTCGTCGCCGAACGCGTCGACGCCATCGTTTCGGACCGCCTGAACGGCGCGTTTACGCCGAGTCAGCCACAGGATATCAACGTAAACATCACGCTAGACGGCGATTCGGCGGCCGAAGCGGCAGTCGACGCTGACGACCGTAAGACGGGTGTTGACGAGGCCGGAGACGTGTCAGACACGGCCGCCGACGCGCGTAAAACGTGCCAGCAGTGCGGCGACGAACTGGGTTCAGACGACGTTTACTGCCCGAATTGTGGGGAGAAGGCGGCCCACCGGGTGTTCTGCGAATGTGGTGACGAACTCCGGTCTGACTGGGCGTTCTGCCCCGGCTGTGGCCGGCGGACGCCGGCCGCCGATGTCCTCGACCGGCCGTAGACGGGCGTAAACGCCGTTAACCGCATGTTTACCCGCGTAAGCACCTACTGTCTTACGCCCGGGGAAAGTTTTATAATCCACCGGTCAGATGTAAACTCTGCGTAAGACGGCGCGTCTTACACACCGCGAATTCGCGTTGCATCCCGCCGCAGTATGGTGGTATTCGGTGTGTAAAACGATGGGGCGCGGTACCACACCCCGGCTGTCTTACCCCAAAGGGGAATAACAATATGGAGCGTGTGACACTACGGATTCCGAAACAGCAGATAGAAGAGGTCGAACGAATGGTCGAATCGGGAGAGTACCCGAACCGGAGCGAAGCAATTCGCGCGGCCGTTCGAGATATGCTCAACGAGCACGAGGGAACCCAAGAGTCCTCGCAGAAGCGCAAACGCACTTGGGCGCAGGTGTAGACGATGCAGGACCTCGTGAAGTCGGCACTGGAGAACGACGAGCAGGAGAAGAAACAGCAGGCCGAGATGGACGCCGACGGGTTCGGCGACCCGCGCATCGTCATCGTCGGTGCGGGCGGTGCCGGGAACAACACGGTCAACCGGCTGTACAACATCGGCGTCGACGGTGCCGAGACCGTCGCCATCAACACCGACCGTCAGCACCTGGAGATGATAGAGGCCGACACGAAGATTCTGGTCGGCAAGAGCCTCACCAACGGCCTCGGTGCGGGTGGCGACCCCAACATGGGCGAGCGCGCCACCGAGATGGCTCAGGGCACTATCAAGGAAGTCCTCGGTGAGGCGGACCTCGTGTTCGTGACCGCCGGGATGGGCGGCGGTACCGGGACCGGTGCGGCCCCCGTCGTCTCGAAAATCGCCAAAGACCAAGGTGCTATCGTCGTCGGGATGGTCTCGACGCCGTTCAACGTCGAGCGCGCCCGCACGGTGAAAGCCGAAGAAGGCCTCGAACGGCTCCGTAACGAGGCCGACTCCATCATCGTGCTGGACAACAACCGCCTACTCGACTACGTGCCGAACCTGCCCATCGGCAAGGCGTTCTCGGTGATGGACCAAATCATCGCCGAGACGGTCAAGGGCATCTCCGAGACCATCACCCAGCCGAGCCTCATCAACTTGGACTACGCCGACATGTCGGCAATCATGAACAAGGGCGGCGTGGCAGTCATGCTCGTCGGCGAGACCCAAGACAAGAACAAGACCGAAGAGGTCGTCAAGGACGCGATGAACCACCCGCTGTTGGACGTGGACTACCGCGGGGCCTCGGGCGGCCTCGTCCACATCACCGGCGGCCCGGACCTGACCCTCGACGAAGCCGAGGGCATCGCGAGCAACATCACCGACCGCTTGGAGGCCAACGCCAACGTCATCTGGGGCGCGCGCATCCAAGAGGAGTACAAGGGCAAGGTGCGCGTCATGGCCATCATGACGGGCGTCCAGTCCGCCCAGGTACTGGGTCCGACGACCCAGAAGCAGGCCGACCGGTCGAAGCAGGCGATGGGTCAGGACGTGGAGAACGACGGTATCTCCGAGCCCGCCGAGTTCGACGCGAGCGAGAACGTCGGGAACGAGGCAGGCCAGTCCTCGGGTCGCGGCGACGCGTGGGGCGACGGCGGCCAAGACGAGACGACCGAGACGAAAAACGGGCTCGACGTCATCCGGACAAACTGACGCGACCCCGGCGTTTTCTTCGACACGCTACCCCGGTAGTAGCAACCATCCCGCCAGCAGTCGGTTATCCTTCGGCGGCGTGGACAGCCTCGACCAGCGCGCAGGCTCGGCACACGTCACGGGTCGTCGCCGCGCCACAGCGGTCACACTCGCCGACCGACGGCCCGTCGTCGCCGCGGTACCGCTGGGCGGCGAGCGCGGCGAGTTCCTCGTAGCCCGCCAGTATCGAGTGGCGTGTCCCGGGGTGGTTCTCCTCCATATCGAAGAGGAGTTGCTGAATCTCGCCACGGTACGCCTCGCTTGCGTGGGGGCACTCGGTGATGTGTGCGGGGAGGTCCTGCAGTTGTGCGTAGAGGGCGACTTCTTTCTCGGGAACGTCCCGGAGTGGTTTCGCGCGGGGGACGAACGGACCGTCCGTGCGGACGCGGGCGGGCGTCTCCCCACCCCCCTCGAAGGCCCCGAGGCTGGCGTCGAAGTGTTTGGCCATCTGCTCGATGTCACCCTCGAAGAAGTTCATCAGCGCGGTCTGGGCCTCGTCGTCTAGGTTGTGGCCGGTCAGGAGTTTGTCGGCGTCGTACTCGTCTGCGTACTGTGAGAGCAACGACCGGCGGAACACGCCACAGTAGGCACAGGGAGCCATGTTCTCCGGGTCGTCTTCGGCCACGTCGTCCATTTCGAGGTCGAACTCCTCGGCGTAGGTGACGACTTCGTGGCGGATGTCCAACTCGTCGGTGAGTTCGAGACAGGCTTCCAGCGATGCGTCGCGGTACCCCTCGATACCCTCGTGAATCGTGAGCGCGACGAGTTCGACGCGCGGGTCCCGCGCGAACGTGTCGTGGAGAATCTGTGTGAGGACCACGCTGTCTTTCCCGCCCGAGAGGCCGACGAGCCACGTCTCCGGGTCCTCGGGTGTGGCGTCGTCGGGGAGGAGCGCGTCCTCGCGGATTCGGTGGCGGGCCCGCTCCTCTACGGAGCGACAGAGGTGGTCGGCACACAGGTGCAGACCCGAGTAGGCGGCGTGCATCACCGCGTCCGCGCCGCACTTGTCACAGTCCATTGCCGGGGACTTGTCGGCGCGTACTGTTGACCGTTACTCTTCGAGGGCGTCCACACCGCGGTCGATAGCCGCGAGCAGAGTGTCGGTGTGCTCCTCGCGGGCCGACGAGGAGAAGAACTCGTGGCCGCCGTCGTAGGCGACGCGGTTGGCCTCGGGTGTGCGGGCTTCGATTGCGGGGGCACTGACGACGCCGTCGGTGGGCGAGTAGAAGACGACGCCACCGTCGAACGGCGGGAGGCGGTCCTGGCCGCGCTTGGCCTCCCGGAGGAACGTCGGGGCGGACCGACTCGGCAGGGCCTCGACCTGTCGTTCGGTGGCCAAATCGCCCAGTTCCTCGCGTTCGATGCCGGCCGGGAGGAGGGGCGTGGAGACGGGGAGTTTCATGGCGAGAGTGACGAGGGGGTTGTCGAGGTCGTCGTGAAAGCCCCACCACGGGCTGAGGTGGACTTTCGTGACGGGGGCGGGGTCGGTGAGGAACTCGCCGATGAGGCCGCCCGTCGAGTGGGTCAGCAGGCGGTACTCGCCGAGGTCAGCGACGTGGTCGGCGATGGGGGCCAGCCACTCGGCGTCGAAGTCGGTCACGACGGTCGGTATCTCGAAGACGTGGAGGGCGTAGCCGGCGTCGAGGAGTCGGTCCGCCAGCCACGCGACACCCTCGAACTCGGGTTTGGTTCCCCACCCGAGGACGAACACGAGGTCCGGGTCGGACTCGTCGCCGTAGCGTTCGAGTCGCATACCAGTCGTTCAGCCGTCGAAGGTAATTACCTGTGGGCCGTGTCGGCGGCCGACACGGAGCGGAAACCGTTTTGCCGCGCGCCCGGCTACTGGGAGTGATGACCGACATGGACCGCGCGGACGCGGTGGCCCGCGTGGAGCGACTCGTCGAAACCGTCGAGCAGGACCCGATGCCGGTCCCGGTTCGGGAAGTGTGGGTGTACGGCGACGTGGCACTCGGCCTCGACCCGGTGGAGCGACTCGACGTGTACGTCACGAAGGACATGCTGTTCGGGCGGGACGGCGACCGGGAGGAAGCGTTCCGGGAGTCCCACGGTATCGAGGGCGTCGGCAAGACCGTCGACGCCGACTGGGCCGACCAGTTCCCCGAGCACCTCCGGGCGAACGCCAACGGCCACGCCGCACCCGAGCAGTGTCTGGCGGCACATCTGCTCGAACCCGACGAGCCGATTCACCTCGAAGTGTGCAACGCGTCCTTCGAGGACAACGTGACCCAGCGGCTGGAGGGCGCGCTCGCCCGCGAGGACTACACACAACTCCTCGACCCGCGCGGGGTCTGTCTCTGGGTCGAGGGCCAGCGAAGCGACGAGGCGTTCCGGAAACTCCGCGAGAGCGAGTTCGCATTCCCGCCGCTGTCGGGCGCGCTGGAGATGCTCGGGTTGGACCCCGAGGAGGCCGAGACGGCGGCTGCCACCGTCGAGGACCACCGGACGGCACAGGACGGCCGGACCGTCCGCGGGGACGTGCTGTGACTCGGGGCGTTCTCACCTACGGGAGTCTGTTGAACGAGGGCGAACTCACGGAGACACTCTCGGCCGAGTCGGTGGCCGATGCGGTGCCGGTACGAGTCGATGGCTACCGGCGGTCGTTCAACAAGCCCTCGAAGGGACGGGAAGGAGTGAACGGCGAGAAAGCCATCCTGAACGCCGAACCCGAGTCCGGGGCGTGGCTGAACGCGGTGCTCGTTCCCGAGGTGCCCGACGACGAGTTCGAGCGGTACCGTGCTCGCGAGTACCGCTACGACCTCACCGACGTTCCGGCCGCCGCCGTGACCACCTACGACGATGGGGACGGGGCGGCAGTCGAGCGACCCACCGAGCGACTGCTGGCCGTCAGCGAGGGGACGCTGACCGACCCGCGACCGATTCCCTACTACGCGCGGATGTGCGTCGAAGGGGCACGCGAGTGGGGCGAAGCGTTCCTCGCGGACTTCCTCGTGACGACCCACCGCATCTGAAACCGCCAGACTGGGGCAGGGTAGTCTCGTAATACGGTCGCGAAAACATACGTTTTCTGACTGTAATTGTATAATATTTCGTATGTGTAAGCAGTCAGCCGCTTGGCATACAATCATACGTATGCCGACACGAAGGCGGCTCAGACGCGGCCGACCGTAACGTAGAACGGGACGAGTTCCCGGCGGTGGTACTCCTCGGCCTGCATCTGTGCGACGACGGTCCGTCCCATCGCCCGCCACTGCTGGCGGAGGTCGGCGATATCCTCGGGCGTGGCGTCCCCGGCGAGCATCGTCTCGCGGTCCGTCGTGATACCCTCGCCGGTCGCCTTCCGCCGAGCAGCCTCGACGTCCTGCTCCGAGTAGGGTGGGTCGGTTCGCCGTTCGTGGTCGTACCGTCGCGTCGACACTTCCGAGAGCCCCGCCGCCTCGAAGGCGTCGGCGGCGTCGGGGCCGAGCGTCACGTCGGTCGCGATGCCGTCGAGATAGAGTGCCCGGGCACGGGCGGCGAGGCGGGCCTCGTCGTCGGCCGTCGACGTGACCGAGACAGCCGCGTTGTCGGGTTCGACTGCCGCGACCGCCTCCGTGGAGACGCGAGCGAACTCCGCAATCGCGGCCTCGGGGTCGGGGAGGTTGACCAACAGTGCCTGACAGACCACGAGGTCGAAGGTGTCGTCGGGAACGGGGAGCGAAAGCGCGTCCCCGCGGACGACGGGTGGGTCGACGTGGGATAAGAGGGTCGCGTCGGCGTCGATGCCCACGACGGTCCCGGGCACTTCCTCGCGGAGGACGCGGGTGAACTCACCCGACCCACAGCCCACGTCGAGGACGCGCTCGCGGGTGTCGAGTTCGAGGGCGGCGAGCGCGGCCCGGTCGTCCCACATCCCGGCCCGCGTGGTTCGGAGGTACTCTGCAGTGAACTCGCGCACGGCCGCTCTTGGCCGGACGCGCTGAAAAGCGGTCGGGTTCGGGCAGCGGTCAGTTCTCGCGCAGTTCCCGCACGCGCTGGACGTTCCACTCGAAACTCTTGCCGTTCTCGGTGGGCGTCTCCAGAACGAACGGCACGTCGCGCAGGTCTTCGTGGTTGATGAGGGCCCGCATGCCGGCCTCGCCGATTTCGCCCTCGCCGACGTGTGCGTGTTCGTCTTTGTTCGTCCCGCACGCGTGTTTGGAGTCGTTGAGATGGATGCAGGCCAAGTCCTCTAGACCGACCACGTCGTCGAACTCGGTGACGGTCGCGGCGACGCCGTCCGGCCCCGAGATGTCGTACCCCGCCGCGAAGGCGTGGGCCGTGTCGAGACAGAACTCGATGTCGAGGTCCGTCCGGTCTTGGACGGCCGCCAAGTGCTCGAACTGGCCGCCGAGTTTCGTCCCGCTCCCCGCGTCGCTCTCGATGAGGACAGTCACGTCGTCGGGAACGTCGAGTTCGTTCAGCGCGCTGGCGGCGTTGTCTAGGCCGCCCTCGACGCCCGCGCCGGTGTGGGCTCCGAGGTGGACGTTGACGTACTCGATACCCAACTGGTCGGCGGCGTCGACCTCCCGTTGCATGCTGTCGATGGACTTCGCGCGGAGGTCGTCTTTCGGGGTACAGAGGTTGACCAGATACGAGGAGTGGATGACCCACGGCCCGATGTCGTTGTCGGCCGACTGCTCGCGGAACTGCGTGGCGTTCTCGGGGTCGATGTTCGGGTCCTGCCAGACTTGCGGGGAGTGGGAGAATATCTGTCCGCAGTTCCCCTCGTAATCGAGTTGCTCCGTGACGGCGTTGTGGACGCCGCCGGCGATGGAGGTGTGCGCACCGACTCTGAGCATACCGACAGCAGGGACGACGGAGTCAAAGCCGCTTCGATGCGAGACGGGTTCCGATACCGTGCAAAGGGACTTAGACCTGTAGGTCGTTGTCGGTCCATGACCGAATCGGCCGGACTCGCCGTCGGCGACACTGTCCCCGACTTCGACGGTGAACTCGTATTCCCCACCGGTAACAGCGAGCAGGTCCCCCTCTCGGACCTCCTCACGGACGGGCCCGTCCTGCTCAACTTCTACACCGCGGACTTCAGCCCGGACTGCGTGAACGAGTGGTGTGAGTTCAGGGACTTCGAGTGGTTCACCAGCTCCGGCGACGTGCAGGTGGTCGGCGTCAGCAAGTCCGGGGCCAGCCTCCACCGGCGGTTCATCGACTACCTCGATTTGGGGTTTCCCCTCTACACCGACCCGGACCTCGCCATCGCCGAGGCGTTCGGCGTCCGCTACCGCGCGTTCAAGTTCTCGGCCCGCGCACGCCGGTCGACCTTCCTCGTCGACGAGGACCGGACTGTTCGGTACAAGTGGGTCAGCGACCACTGGCTCGACCCCAGCCGGGACACGCCGCCGGTCGGCGAGATACACGAGGCGGTTCGGGCCGAACTGGACGACCAGCAGGAGACGTTCGGCTTCAGTTGAGTGACGTGGGGTCCGTCCGGTCCCGGACCCACTCGTCGGCACCGTACTTCTTCTCCGCGCGCTCGCGTGCCCGGGAGAGTTCGTCGGCAGTCCAGTCGCCCTCGACGGCATCGCACCACGCCGCGAGCGCGTCGGTCAGTTCCGAGACCGCCCGCTCGCGGCCACATCCGGACTGCTCGTGAACGGACGTAACGCGTGCCTCGAACTCGGCGGGCGTCACGTCCTCGGTGGCGAAGACGGCGAGGTGGCGTTCGGGCCGGGACGTGTGCGTGAGCGACCCGTGCTGGATGACCGCGTCGCGTTGGCGGTACTGGGCGTTCCCGCTCAGTTTCCGGCCGTCGTCGGCTACCACGTCGTGTGCCGGGTGCCGCTTCCGCAGGTAACAGGCCGGTTGGTGGACTGCAGGCTTTTCATCTTGGGCGTACCCCGCTTCGACGCCCATCCCGTCGAGCGCGTCGAGAAGCGGCTCACAGAACAGGCGGTACGTCTCCATCAGGTCGCCCGGCACCGCTGCCGCCGGCGCGGTAACGGAGTAGGAGATGTCGCCCCGGTTGTCGTGATAAATCGCGCCGCCGCCGGTCTGTCGGCGCGTGACAGTAACCCCCTCGCGGTCACAGTACGCCCAGTCGATGGTCGCGGGGTCTTGGTGGTACCCCAGCGAGAGCGTACTCGGCTCCCAGCGGTACACGCGGACGGTCCGGGGGCCGCCCGCGGCGGCCGTCTCGGCCGCGATTTCGTCGAGTGCCATGTTCATCGGCCCGGACCACGACTCCTCGCGGACGAGCCGCCACTCCTCGGCGGCGAGGTTGGTCATGTCTCCGCGTAGCAACCCCGGGGGGAAAGCGATTGCGTCCGGCGGGCCATCGCGATTTCTATATCGCGTCATACCATTTACTGCTGCCGGACTGCGGACACGTCGGGCTTTTATCCGCCCGGCGGCTACGGAGCGGTAATGGTCCAGAACATCGCCCCGCTGATGGTTGACCTCGAACCTGAGGACTTCCATCTGCTCTCGGGCGTCGAGCAAGGGATGCGGTTCTCGGAGTGGGTCTCGAAGGGGAAGCTTCCGGAGTTCTCCCGGCTCACCGCCGAGGACGTGGACTACCGGCTGGACCGCTGTGAGGACCGCGGTCTGATAGAGCGAAAGACCATCCAGTACCAGGGGTTCAAGCTTACCTTCGAGGGCTACGACGCGCTCGCACTCCACAGCCTCATCGAGCGTGAGACCATCGAGGAGTTCGGCGCGCCGTTGGGGGTTGGCAAGGAGAGCGACGTGTACGAGGTACGCTCGTACAAGCCCTTCGCGCTGAAGTACCACCGCGAGGGCTACACCAACTTCCGGGAAGTCATGAAAGAGCGGGACTACACCGCCGACCGCGACCACGTGTCGTGGCAGTACACCGCCCGGAAGGCCGCCGAACGGGAGTACGACGCCCTCGAATCGCTGTACCCCGACGTGAGCGTGCCCCGACCGGTCGACCAGAATCGCCACGCCATCGTCATGGAGCGCGTCGAGGGGACGGAGCTCGGGCGGACGAAACTCGAACCCGAGCAGGTCGTGCCGATACTCGATTTGATTCTCGCGGAACTCCGAACCGCCTACGAGGCGGGGTACGTCCACGCCGACATGAGCGAGTACAACGTCTTCGTCACGCGCGAGGGCGTGACCGTCTTCGACTGGCCACAGGCGGTACCGACCGACCACGAGAACGCCGACGAGTTCCTCGCCCGAGACGTAGAGAACCTCGTGAGCTACTTCCAACGGAAGTACCCGAATCAGGTCCCCGAGTTCGATACCGACGACGTGGCGACAGCCATCGTCGACGGCACGTTCGAGAGCGTCGCACCCGACGCCTGACCCACTGTTTCAGTCGGCCGGCAGACGTACTGGCATTTTTTGTTGTATTGCACCGTCGGGTGCGCGAGTTGTGAATCGTATATCGCTATATAGAATCCGTGGTAGAGCGGGTTCCCGAGGGTGAGGAGACCACGTCACGGACTGGGCGCGCCGTTGGAGCGTCCTGACCGCTATCGGCAGTCCTGCGTGGCTACACGGTGCCGACCAGCGTTCAAGTGGCCGAGCACTGCAGCAAGCGAAACCCGTCAGCGGTCGGGCGGGTGCCCAGCGGAGACAGCCGACCGAGGAGATGCTGCAGCGGGTGGCGCGCCGACAACAATCAGAAAGGCAGCCCGTTGCAGAAGCGAGCAACCGGTGGCAGACGGCGGATTCGTCCGCCGGCGTGGGAT
Source organism: Halorientalis litorea (assembly GCF_023028225.1). Classification (NCBI taxonomy): domain Archaea; kingdom Methanobacteriati; phylum Methanobacteriota; class Halobacteria; order Halobacteriales; family Haloarculaceae; genus Halorientalis; species Halorientalis litorea. Next base: position 1,992,962 of record NZ_CP095482.1, on the reverse strand, counting down.
GTCAGCCCGAGCGACCGGCGAATCTAGCGACCAGAGTGGTAGCGACGAGTGCGACGAGCGTCACGCCCACGCCGAACCCGGGACCGGAGCTGCTCGTTTGCGTCTCTTGGCCCGGCTCACTGGCCGTCGTCTGTGCCTCGTCGTCGGTCGTTTCCTGCGCCGTCCCGTCAGCCTCCTCGTACCGGAATCGATAGTTCGGGTTCGGCGGACGCCCCGCCTCCGGTTGTGGTCCGTTCGGCCGCCGGTGACCCCCCGTCGCTCGTCTCGGCGGTCGGTGTGTCGTCGCCCACGCCCAGACAGCCGGCCACACCGACAGTTGCGGTTGCGATACCGGAGATGAACGCTCGGCGACGCACTATCTCTCTCCCTGCTCCGCTCTTGTCCATGCAGAAGCAACCCTGCGGATACTCTTAAAAGTTCGATTTCCGACAGAACGTTCGTAGGGGTGTGCGGTCGACGGGACGGTGAAATCAAACTCCCCGTGTTTCACTCGGGAGCAGTCGCTGGAGCGTTTCGAGTGAGTGAGGTGAAACCGAACGTGTGACGCGCGGCCGTAGCGGCTATTCGTCAGACTGAGCCATCGCCGGACCGCCAGCGGGGGTGTCGGACCCGAACGGTTCGACGTCGACCTTGTGTTTTGCCAGTCGGGCACGGAGCATGTCGCCCTCCAAGTCGTCCCCGGCGAGTGTCGAGATGAATTCGAGGGACTGGGCGTGCGCGCCGAACGGCGTCTCGGAGAGGGACTCCAAGGGGCCGGTCAAGTGTGCCGGTTCGGCGTACTTCTTCGAGTGGATTTCGTCGAGTGACAGCCCCTGCAGTTGCCGCTCGACTGCTTGGCGGGCGGCGGGGGAAATCCAGCCGAGACGCTCGTAGTAGCGGAGTGCCGAGAGCGCGCCGCTGGTCCCGAACGTCGTTCCGAGGTACTTCGCCCACTGGATTATCGTCTCCGTCCGCGAAACGTCGATGGGGTGGTCGAGGTACGGCCGCGAGCCGTGTGCGTCGGTCATACGGCTGTATACGGTATCAACTGTCTAAAGCCGCCGTCTCGAATCGAACCGTGAGTCACGTCCCGAGGAGGCCACCGGCGACGGCCCGCGTCGCGACGGCGACGACCGAACCGGTCCACGTCAGCATCACGAAGTGGATGAGCGAGTTCACGAGGTGGCCACGGTCGATGACCCGAATCATCAGCGCGGAGATGACGGCGTTCAACAGCACGACGCCGAGCAGGAGCATCTCGATGACGAAGAGGTTGTAGTTCTCCGTCGTGAACAGCGACCCGATAAACTGGCTATCCTGCGTGCTGATGCTCTCGGCGACGGTGACCATCTGGGCGGCGATTTCGAGGCCGATGAACGCCGAGAACATCGCCGCCGCCGTGATACCGTAGACGACGCCGATGAACGTCCGCGTCGCCTGCTCGCGCTGTTCGCGCACGCGCAGGACTTCGTTGAGGTTAGCCGAGATGACCTGGCCGAGTTGCCGCGGGTCGCCACCCATCCGGCGTCCGACGACGTACATGTCACCGAACTTCTGGATGAGATACGACCCGGTTTCGGCGGCGAACAACCGCCACGCCCCCTCGGTGTCGATGCGAGTTCGGAGTCGCTTGTACAGGTTGTCGACGTTCTGGGTCAGCGCGCCGAAGTCTTTCTTCCGGAGGGATTCGAGGACGTTGGCCGTCGACGTCTGCTTGATGGCTTCGACGCCACCCAGTGCGCGAATGAACGACGGAAACCCGTCGTCGCGTTCGATGACGTTCTGTTCCTCGCGCCGCATCGCGATGCCGGGGATGAGAAGCGGCGTCGTCGGAATCGCGAGATACAACGGGATCGGCAACACGTCCCTCGGGAGCGGCGTGTACCCGAACGCGACGAGGATAACGCCGACAGTCGTGAACGCGGCGAGGAGGACACCGCCGACGAGTGGCACGCGGATTCGGCTGACCGGGGAGTGCCCATCCTGAGCCTTCTGCCATACCGGGTCACGCGGGGACGTGGTGTGGATGACGAACAGGAACCCCCCCTGAACGAGGCCGAACATGCCGACGACGCCGCCGATGAGGATGGTCGGGTTCACGCCGAGGAGAATCGGGATGACCGTCGAGAACACGAGGATGAACGTCGCCGACAGCATCAGCGACAGGTACAGTTCCTTCATCACGTCGAGTTTCGCCAGTGCCGATTCGTACCGGATGACGAATTCGTTTATCATCGACTCCTGTTCGTCGATGAGGAACTCGTCGATACCCTGCCCGGCCCCGACGGTGTAGGCCAGTCGCTCGAAGAAGTCCGCCAGCATCTCGGAGGGGACGCGCTTCGACCGCCGCCGACACGCGTCGTCGAGAGACTGGTTCCACGTGTCCACGAGGGCCGTCACGTGTCCCATCTCCTCGGCGAGCGCGCCGTACTCTTCGACCTGTGCGAGCGTCCGGAACACCTCCACGCGCTCGATGTTCGTCATGGACAGCACCGTGATGTGAGTCAGGAAGATGTGGAACTGCTCGCGGACTTCCCGGCGTTTTCGGTCGGCGACCACTTTCGGATACACAGAGGCAGCGGTGAGAAACAGGAGCGCGAGCAATGCCAGCGGAGCAGCGACGAAAAGCGGCGGAGCGAACAACACGATGGCGACGATAGCGACGAGCAGAAACACCACCGACGGCAGGAGGACGAGCAGCGCGTACCGTTGCACCGGCATCTCCATGTGCCGGTAAGCATCCGCGACTGCGCGGACGAACTGCCGAAAGTCGATTCGTGGTTCCTCCGTCTCGTTTTTGGTCGCCATTACGGATTCGCGACCTCCGTGAGTCCGTGGATGTCGATGGGGAGTTCCTGGACGCCGTCGCGCTGGAACGTCTCGATTGCATCGTTGACCTCGTGGTACCCGACGATATCGGCGTCTATCAGCCTCTGTATGATTTCGGCCCGCCGTTCCAGTTCGTCGTAGATGCGCCGAGTGTCCTCGTATCCGAGGAGGGTCGCGATTTGGTTTTCGAGGACGTGGCTGTTGTTCTGTCCTTTGAACACGATTTCGTCGTCACGGGGGTCCCACGAGAACGCTTCCCGGGTGACGACGCCGCCCTCGTGGTCGGAGTAGCCCTCTATCTCTTGGACGCTGGTGACGCGGCGCAACACGTCGTCGCCCTGTTTGACACGGTTCTGGAACAGTGCCACGTCGCAGTTGTCCATGAACGTCTCGGGGACGTTGATGGGGTTCGAGGTGAACCGCTGTATCATCGAGACGATGTCGCTGGCGTGGAACGTGATGAGAACCGGGTGGCCGGTCTGTGCGGCCTGAAACGCCATCTGCGCCTCGGCCCCGCGGACCTCCCCGACACAGATGTAGTCCGGGCGCGACCGGAGGGCGGCGGCGACGAGGTCGAACATGTCCACGTCCGACCCGCCGCCGCTCCCCTCCCGCGTGAGGAGTTGCTGCCAGTTCTCGTGTGGCGGCATCACCTCGGCGGTGTCCTCCGCGGTGTAGATTTTGTGGTCACGGGGGATGAACGAGAACATCGAGTTGAGCGTCGTCGTCTTCCCCGAGGCGGTTTCACCGACGACGAACACGGTCTGTTCGTTCTCCATGCAGAGCCAGAGGTACGCGGCGAGTTCGGGGGAGAGCGTGCCCCACTTGGTGATTTGGAAGATGGAGAGTGGCACGTCCTCGCCCTGTCGAATCGTGAGCGACGGCCCCTTGATGCTCACGTCGTCGGAGTAGATGATGTTGATACGCGACCCGTTCGGGAGCGTCGAGTCGATAATCGGGTCGGAGTCCGAGACGGGCGTGTTCATCCGTTCGCCCATGTTCCGGATCCAGTTGCTGAACTGGTCGACATCGCCGAAGTCGACCGTCGTCCTGACCATGCCGAACGTGCCGTTGTCGACGTAGCAGGCGTGCGGGCCGATGACGTGGATGTCCTCGTTTTCCGGGTCGGACATCACCGGTTCGAGCGGGCCGAGTCCCACGATGTCGCGCTGGAGGACGTACTGGAGTCGCTCGTACGTGTCCCTGTCGACCACGAAGTCCTCGCCGAGCAGCGACGTGCGCGCCCGGTCGAGGAACGTCTCCTCGTCGGTGTCGAGCGTCAGAATCTCGTCGACCAGTTCGTCGAGGTGGTCGATGAAGTCGTCACCCTCGGTGGGTGCGGGCTTGTTGACCGAGCGGTCCAGCACCTCGGCCCGGAGGCGGTCGTAGAGTACCGCCTCGTCACCCGTCAGCGTCGGTTCGAGACAGTAGTACGTCGTCTCTTCGCCCGCCTCGCCGTAGACGTGGGCGAAGATGGGCGGGTCCGCCGGGAAGAGGACGTTCGGCTTCTCCGTGGCGTGTTCGTCCCCCGGTTCCTCGGTGTACGTCGGGTACGTCCCGGTCCGTTGGTTGAACGACTGGATGTGCTCACGGATGTGTGAGTGGTCGTCCATGACACGACGCAACTCGTCGGAGAGGCGGGTACTCGAACTCATGCGATTGTCCTCGATTCGATGACGATTCCCCGTCCCTGCTGGACGGAGAAGCCGATAGTATCGTCGACCGGGCGTTTCATCCCGGCGAAACGACGAACCAGTGCCTTCTTGCGGATTTCCTGTCCGACAGCCTCGCTCTGGAGGTCCAAGTACACGTCGGCGGCCGACTGGAGCGGGCGCAGTGCCCGGTCGGGGAGTACCGACGGCTCCACGGTCAGTATGACGACTTTGTCCGCGGCCAGTGCCGTCTTGAGGCGGTCGACGACTTTCTCCATCGCCCGGTCCTCGTTTCCGGTGCCGATGGTCCGGGCGAACTGTACGTCGTTGCGACAGAGTTCGGCGAACCCGTCGACTGCGACGGTACGGGCGTCCCAGAGGGCGTTCGGGGTGAGAAACCGGCGCAACAGTTGCCGTTCGCCCGCCGTCGGTGCCTTGAAGTAGCGTAGCTGACCAGTGAGCAGGTGTTCGACGATATCGTACGACAGCGAGTTCATCTGTGTTATATATTCGCGTGCTGATAGTTGTGTCGAGGCCATGCCGACGGACGTTCCCTCCTCACAGAGGCCGTAGACGAACCGCGAGGTGAGCACGGACTTCCCCGCGCCGGCCGAGCCCTCGACGAGGACGAGTGCCCCCTCCGGGAACCCGCCACCGATGGCGTTGTTGACGCGGTCACGGGCTTCGAGGCCGATGGAGAGGTGATTCATACTCTGAACCGGAGCGTCTCTCGTTCGCTTCTGACGATGACCGTGGCTTGGTGGTCGCCGGTCGAGAGCGGTTCGTCGACGACGATTCGAACGACGGACCCGTCGTCCCACTCGCTCCCGTTGATGACGGTGATGCTGTACGAGGAGCGTTCGATGTACTGTCCGTCGATCAAGACGTCGACGGTCGACCCGCTCGTCGATATCTGGCGACGGCCCGTGTTCTTCACGAGGAGACGGACATCGTCGGCCCCGTCGTCGTACACGGCACCACTGCCGGGGTTGCTGATGATTTCGATGTCCGTGTCGAGGTCCGACGCCACGTCGGCCCCGCGTTCGTCGACTGAGTCGGAGATATCGCCGACGGTGGTCACCAACGCACCGGAAACGGCCGCGGCCACGCTCACGGCGGCGATGAAGATAACGAGTTCCGAGACGGACGCGCTCGCCATCTAGACCACCTCCACCGTCGTCGTCGTGGCGACGCCGGGGCCGGTGACGACGGTGACCTGTTCCGGCGTGGTCGACTTTGTCACCGTTATACTGAGGCGTTCGTTTGGTACCCACACCTCGGTCGTCGTGTCACCGCTGACGGTCACGTCGTTCGCCGCAACAGACGTGTGGGTCCCGTCCACGAGGAGGTCCAGTTCGGGGACGCTGAGGACGGAGGTACCGGTGTTCCAGACGGTGACGTTGAGACGGTCCGACGTGGCGTTGTACGTCGCGTTCAACGTCTCGACGGCGGTGTTTTGCTGTGTCAGCGCGCGCTCGTTCCGGTCGGCAACTGCGTCCGAGCGACGCTCTTCGTATCGGTCGACGGCAGGGTACAGTGTCGCAGCACAGACTAACACGCCGACGAGAATGACGGCCGTCGCGCCGCTGACACTGAATCCCATTAGACTTCAGAGAGTCGGTCAATCGCGCGAATGTACTTGTACGAGGCTGCGTGTTCGTCCGCCGTGGGTTCGTGCGGTTGCATCGGGTCGACGAACACGTCGAGCGACGGGCCACCGAGGATGTCGACGAGGTGTTCGGTGACCGTCGGTGAGAGCCAGCCGATATCCTCGTAGTGCTCTATCGCGCGGAGTGCACCGGCCGGGCCCGACTGTTCCATCAGCCCCGCCAGCCACTCCATCATGAGTACATCGCCCGCGTACGTGTCGGGGACGGACGCGAGGACGGGACGGTCACCGGCGGTGTCGGGACCGGCTTCGGTCGCCGCTGCTGCCGTACTTACCGCATCGTGGTCCTCGCCCGACGCCGTGGTCGGTTCGGGGTCGGCCGCACCGTCGCCGGTCGGGTCACTGTGGGGTGTCGGGTCCGCCGCTTGCGGGTTCTCCGAAGCCAGCGGGTCGGCGTTCGAGTCGGGGGCCGTGGCGGCGTGGTCGTCGGTCGGTTCGTCGTCCAAGTCCTCGAACGAGACGATGTCGTCGGTCGATTCGCCGTTGCCGTTAGCATCGTTCTCGCCGGCGAACCGCTCCATCGCCGCCGCGCCGGCGTCCTCGTCGGCGGGAGCGAACCCGTCCGTGTTCCCGTTTCCGTCCGCGCGCGGGTCGTCGGCGAAGGGGTTGTCCGCGGCCGTGAGTTGGTCGTAGACGCCCGCGAGCCGACGGACGGTGTCCTGCATCTCCGATATCGAGTCGTTTATTTCCTCCTGTGAACTGCGGACCGCGCGGAGCGACGACTCCGTCGAGTCGATGTCCTCCTCGAGTTCGTCCATCCGGGCGTCAAGGCCGTCAATATCGACGTCGAGGCCACCCTGTGCGGGCTGCTGTGGTTGGCCGTCGAGGGACATCCCGCCAACGTCGTCCGGGTCCTCCATCTCTGTCTGGTCGTCCGGTTCGTCGTCGGGGTCTGAGTCGTCTGATTCAAACATACGAGCGATATCCTCGAACATGGTCGGTTCCGTGTTGCTGTGCGCACCGTGGCTGCCAGAACAAAGTGGGACTGACAATATACAATGCGGGGCGGACTCAAGCCGCGTTTTGAGTTTCGATACGCTTGTCGAGTCCGGCTCTGATTTGATTCGCCGTATTAAGCCATTAGACGGTTACGACTGAGTGGGAGCACCCCACCAGACAACCGGTAATCAACTATGAAACTGCCAACACCCAACGACACCGACCGCGGGCAGGTCGGCATCGGCACGCTGATAATCTTCATCGCGCTGGTGCTGGTCGCCGCGGTCGCCGCCGGCGTCCTCATCAACACGGGCGGACAGCTCGAATCCCGTGCCTCGGACACCGGCGACGACGCACAAGCACAGGTCTCCAATCAGATCGACATCGTCACCGCTCGGGCCAAGACCGACGGTAGCTCCGCCGCAGAGAACATCACGCTCATCGTGAAGAAGTCGCCGGGTTCGGACACGCTGAACGTCTCGCAGGCGACGATTCAGTACACCGCCGACCAGTCGGCAGAGACGCTGACGAACTCGTCGAGCGGGGTCACGATTACGGGGCTACACGGCTCTACCACCGTCCTCGAATCGACATCCCAGCGGGCGATGATCGCAGTCGACCTGACGGCGAACACAGACCTCAACACGCTCGACGCGGGCGAGGAAGCTGAGTTGAAGATCGTCGACCAGTCGGGTGCAGCGACCATCTACGGGGTCAACGTCCCCGACGTCATCGCGGACACGTACGTGGGGGTGTAACACATGATAGACAAATTCATCTCTGACGACGCACGCGGGCAGGTCGGCATCGGCACGCTGATAATCTTCATCGCGCTGGTGCTGGTCGCCGCGGTCGCCGCCGGCGTCCTCATCAACACGGGCGGACAGCTCGAATCCCGTGCCTCGGACACCGGCGACGACGCACAAGCACAGGTCTCCAATCAAGTCGACGTCGTCTCCGCGACCGGCGTCAACAACGACAGCGACAACTCGATGGAGTACCTGAAGGTCGTGGTCAAGAAGTCCTCGGGGTCCGACGACATCGACCTCGAAGACATGACCATCGAGTACCAGTCCGGGTCTGCGGCAGCGAACCTCGAGTACCAGTCCGGGAGTACTGGTAATCAGGAGTTCAACACGACGCAGGTCGCAGGGAGCGCGTCCCCGACAGTGCTGAACGAAACGTCCGAACGCGTCGAAATCGGCATCGACGTGGCGGGCGTCGAAGGGACGGACCTGCAAGAAGGGTCCTCGGTCGAACTGACCTTCATCGAGCAGTCGGGCGCGACGACCATCTACGGGGTCAACGTCCCCGACGTCATCCAAGGGCAATACTTCCCAGTGTAGCGTATGACGACGAACCGCACTCCGACGACGGCGACGACGCACGACGTGTGGCCGTCCTGGCCACGTCGCACGCGGTCGCAGTGTGGCCCGACAGCATGTGTCGACCGGTACCGACGACGCGTTGAGCGGGTCGTCGACGGCCCGGCACGGCATCCGGCCACAGGAGTGCGGCATCGCTCTAAGTCACCCCCACGCGGACCGTCACGTCCCGTAGTCACGGGGGGGTCATGACTGAGGAGGCCCCCGAGGGTATCCTGTCGCCCTCGGACCTCGGCCCCGACGGCACACGTGGGCAGGTCGGCATCGGCACGCTGATAATCTTCATCGCGCTGGTGCTGGTCGCCGCGGTCGCCGCCGGCGTCCTCATCAACACGGGCGGACAGCTCGAATCCCGTGCCTCGGACACCGGCGACGACGCACAAGCACAGGTCTCCAATCAAGTCGACGTCGTCTCCGCGACCGGAGTCGACAAAAGCGTCCACGGTTCCATGGAGCGCATCGAATTGGTACTCAAGAAGTCCGCGGGGTCCGACGACATCGACCTCGAAGACATGACTATCCAGTACCGCTCCGGGTCTGCGGCAGCGAACCTCGAGCATACTACCGGAACTGCCGATGGCGAGTCATTCAGCACCACGCACATTGCGGGAACCGGAGGAGCCGCGTCCCCGACGGTGCTGAACGAAACGTCAGAACGGGTCGAAATCCGTATCGATGTCGTGTCCGTCGAAGGAACCTCGCTCGAGGAGGGAGCCTCGGCGGAGTTGACCTTCGTCGAACAGTCGGGTGCGACGACCGTCTACGGGGTCGACGTCCCCAATGTCATACAGAGTGACTACTTCCCGGTGTAACACATGAGAGCTGACCACACTCCGACGATGCTGGCAACGACGCACGGTGTACGCCCACCGCAGCCACGCCGTGCGTGGTTGCGATGCAGCCTTGAAGCGGACATCGATTACACCGACGACACGTCGGGTCGGCCAAGCCGGCCGTCACGTCCCGCAGTCACGGGAGGGAGTCATGACTGAGGAGGCCCCCGAGGGTATCCTGTCGCCCTCGGACCTCGGCCCCGACGACGAGTACGTCAAGCAACTCGACGACGGCCGTCACGTCGTCGTGACCGACGACGACGGGAGTCGCCCGGCCACGGACGGGGGCACGCCCCCGGCCGACGGGTCGGCACAGCCTGCCGCGTCGGCGGGGTCGCTCGCGGACCTCGACGGTGCGTACGCGATGCGAGCAGTCGCGCGAGCGGGCACGAGCGAAGACAGCCACAGCGTCGAGACGAACGACGTGTCGGAGGCGTTCGAGTCGCTGTTGCGTTGGTACGCCGAACAGGTGTCGGACGGAACGCCACCAGCAGAAGTGATAGCGGTGTTGCTCACGAACACGGACCTCGACGTCGAGGCCCGGGTTCGCTGACGCTATCAGTCACATTCCGGCTCTTTTTACAGAACGCTGTCCACCGTGAGCGGCGACACCGGCGAGTCGCCCGGCGGTATTACTGGCAGAACTGCGCGGACGGGACGCCCGGAGTCAGTGACCCGAGCGCGTGGACGAAACGGACTGCGCGGACACGGAGTGTGGGCGAGACTACTGTGTACAGGGGTCGGGCGTCCCGAAAAGGAGAACCGACAGGAAAGGGAACTCGGCTACCGCAGTTAGTCGAGATACTCCGACAGAGCCGTCTGTAGGTAAAACCCGAGTGCGAGGTGCTGCTCCATAGCTCCGCGGATACGTTCGGCGAACGCCTCCTCGTCCTTTATCTGGTACTCCTTGGTCCGGACGAGTTCCTGTGCTTCGAGCAAGTCGTCGTCGGACAGTTCGTGTAGTTGCGGATACACGGTCCCCGGGCTGAGGTGGGTATCGAAAACGACAGCGAGGTCGCTCATCAGCGTCTTCCCGTGTGTATCGGAATCGCGGTGTGCGACCAGCAGGAGCAGTATCTCGTCGAGGTTGTCCTTGACCGTCGAGTCCGCGAAGTTGAAGTTCTGTTCGTCGAACAACGCCGTTAGGACGTCGTCGAGAATCGCTTCTGATGACTGGTCCGGGGTGAGTCTGACGTTCGTGTCGTCGTCGTCGGAGCGGTTGGACTGGAGTTCGCTGTACAGTTGGTCGATGGTCACGCCGCCATCGCTTACCCGGACAGCGTCCGAGTCACGAACGCGCGTCCCGTCTTCGTTTGACATCCTTTCCCGGCCACCGTGTTTGCTCGGCACCTGACTACCTCTCTCAGACTCCATATTCAGTTTTGAACAGTGCCCCCTATTAATACAATCGTGCCGTTTACTATTCCTGATAATGTCTATATAAAACCGTTTTCACAGCCTGAGAATGCCGTTTTCACAGCCTCTGTATTGCGATATAATTTCATTATTTGATTTTGTATTATCTTATTAGATAATGGAATTTTTGGCGCGGGGCCAGAAAGCAGTCATAGCGACGCGGAAGGGCGGGTCGGCCGTGACCCGGCGTGCCGCGAGAGTTCGAAGGCCTTAACCCCGGTAGCAGGGAAGGTGAGGGTAACTCGCTGGACGACGGGCACCAGCGGGCACCTGTTTCACAGGTCGGGATGTGAACTGCGATATGCAGTTTGAACCACGCAACGCCCGTGGTGACAATCATGGCACGAAGCTTCTACTCCCACATCAAGGACGCGTGGGCGGACCCCGACGACGGGGACCTCGCCGAACTACAGTGGCAACGACAGCAAGAGTGGCGCGACCAGGGCGCGATAGAGCGCGTCGAGCGACCGACCCGCCTCGACAAGGCCCGCTCGCTGGGCTACAAGGCGAAACAGGGCGTCGTCGTCGCCCGCGTGAGCGTCCGCAAGGGCGGCGCGCGCAAACAGCGGTTCACCGCCGGTCGCCGGTCGAAACGTCAGGGCGTGACCCGCATCACCCGCCGGAAGAACCTCCAGCGGGTCGCCGAGGAGCGGTCCACGCGCAAGTACCGCAACCTCCGCGTCCTCAACTCCTACTGGGTCGGTGAAGACGGCCGGCAGAAGTGGTTCGAGGTCATCATGCTCGACCCCGACCACCCGGCCATCGAGAACGACGACGACCTCAACTGGATTTGCGACGACAGCCACCGCGGCCGGGCCTACCGCGGCCTGACCAGCGCGGGCCAGTCCAACCGTGGCCTCGACAAGAAGGGCAAAGGCACGGAACACACCCGCCCGAGCATCAACAGCGGCCGCGGGCGCGGCAGGTAGTCCCCGCCGAACCGTTCTGCGAGATTTCCACCGACCAGCGACCGCTCAGGCGTCCTCGCCCCGGAACGTATCGAGCGTCGCCGAGTTGCCATCGGACTGCCAGATGACGTCGATGGTCTTGTCTTCGAGTTCGGGGCTGGCGTTCGGCGGTTCGATGAGAACGGAGTCGCCGCCGGCGACACTGTCGCCCTCGCTCGCGCCGTTGTCTTCGGCCGCCTCGTACCACGACAGCCGATTCACCGGGCCGGGGCTTCCGTCCTCGTCCTGGACGCCGTCCGGGGACCCGAAGTAGAGGTCGGTGTTGACGATGCCGGTCCCGGTTTCGTGAGTGACCCGCAACTCGTCGGGTTGTCCGGAGAGTTCTATCTTCTCGAAGTCGAACGTCGCCGTCGGCACCGCCTCCGTGTCGCCACCGAGGCCGAGGACGAACGAGGCGATGACGGCGGCGAGGATGACGGTGATTGCGACCATCAGGATGACACCGATAACGGGGCTGACGGCGTCCTCCGAACGGACGAGTCGGCGCAGTTGCATGCCCGACCAATTAGCGGACTGGGTTAACTAGCTTCCGCCGCTCACGCCCACACCGACTGCTCGCGGTCCATCACGCTCACGACGACGACGTGCGGGAGCGTCAGCACGGCGATGAGGACGAGGTACAGCGCGACCCACCCCGGCAGTGTCGTGGGCGGGTTCGGAACGAGCAGGTACACCGCACCCAGCAGGGCGATAGAGACCAGCGTCAGCGGTGTCGCCTCCCGGGCGAACCGTGCGAGTGCGGGCCACAGGCGACGCTCGCGGAGCGCGGTTCGGGAGTCCCGCTCCAAGAGCGCGAGGCGGGCGATGTGGCGGTAGGCGTGCCAGACACAGAAGTAGACGCCGACGGCGAGTACCGGTGGCACGACGGCGAAGTAGGCGACGAGCAACGCCGTCTCCCCGGCGTCGACGGCCCACACCGACCGGTCGGCGGTGCGGACGAACGCGAGCGCGAGGGACGCGAGGACGAGGGCGGCGTAGGCGACGCCGAGGACGAGGCGGGTGTCGGCCCGGAACGCCCACGCCAGCGTGTCGACGGCCCCGAGCGAGAACAGGGAGACCAGCGCGTCGGCGACGCGGCGGTACCACTCGGGGAACGCGAGGAGGGGGACCAACATCGGCAGGCCACCCCGGACGACGACGGCGAGCCACCGGGTCAGCGGCGTATCGAGGTAGTCGGCCCGGCAGAACGCCCGGAGCGCGTAGAGGTCACCCTGTCCCCAGTGGCCCCACGTCAGGAGGATGAAGAAGGCGAACGCGGCGGCCGGGGCGACCAGCCAGCCCACGGCGTACGCGGCACCGAGGGCGGCGTAGATGCCGACGACGACGCCCATCGCTCGGAGTGTCACGGCCTCGCCTCTCACGCGCGGGTACGCGAGGTGGTCGATAGCACCGTGGGGCAGCCCCAGCAGAACGGCACTGGCGACGAGGGGAACGTACTGGACGGTCGGTGGGACGGAGACACCGAGCGCGAACGGGACGAGAACGAGCACCGTCACCACCCAGGACGGCCGGAGGACGCCGGCGACCAGCGTCCCGCGGAGGGGCGCGTCGAGGTCGGTTCCGGGGACGGTGACTGACACGAGTGGGTCACCCAGTTGTCGGCCGCGGCCACGTCTCCCGGACCGTCGCCCAGCGGTCGGTGACCCACCAGAACAGGACGAGTCCCTGCACGAGGAAAGCGTTGGTCAGCGCGAAAAAGAGGGCTTCCTCTATCGGGAGGCCGAGCAGTTCGATGCCAGTCATGTACTGGGGGTCGAACACCCAGATGCCGAGTTCGATGGCGATGCGGTCGGCTATCCAGAGGTACACCGTCGGGACGCCGACGCCCAACAGGAGCGTCCGGCGGCGGTCCCAGAGGACGGGCCACGCGAAGCCCCACTGGATGGCCAACACCGGGCCGGCCCACAGGAGGAGGGTACCGAGGTAGTACGTCGGTTCGGCGAGCAACAACCAGCCGGCCAGTGCGACCGCCAGTCCGGCGAGGGCACCCACGATGCGGTGCCCGAGCGGGATGCCGAACTCGCGGGCACTCTGCGTCTCCAGACGGGCGAGCCACAGCCCCGTCAACAGCGGCTGGAGGGCGAAAAACAGGTACTCCTCGACCGGAGCCTGCCAAACACGAGCGACGACGGCCTCGGCGGGGTAGTCCCAGACGCCGACCGCGATGAGGTGGTTGTCCCACGGCGTCGTGTACAGGACGGCGACGACGGTGAGGATGCCGAGTCCCCCGGGGAGCGCGTACCGTCGGTCGGTCCAGCGGGTCGTCGCGGCGAGGATGAGAAGCGGCGGGACGACGAACACGAGGTGAAACTCCAGATACGTCAGGGCGACGAGCGGGGTATCGAACATCAGTCACTCACCCGCCGGACACACGGCCGTGTCGGGAGACGTGTGAGTGCCACGTCAATATTAGTACGTTGTACGTACACAAAAAATTGGCTCCGGCGTCCGGTCAGTCGGCCGCAGTCGCGTCGGCCGTACTCGACGACACCTGGTCGAGGACGCTCCGGCTACGGAGCAGCAGGAAGCCGAACCCGACCTTCGCGAGCACGTCGAGGACCATGAACACCGCAGTCTCCCAGTACAGCGGGATGAGGCCCAGCCCCTCCGTACCGACGATCCAGACGATGGGGTAGGCCGTCCACAGCAGTATCACCACGTTCCGAAGCGTACTGAACAGGGCTCCGACCGACCCCGGCTGTGTCGACGCCTGCGCCGAGAGGCGGCTGACGAGGATGTACAGCAGTGCGAGGAAGAACCCGCAGCTGATGCCCCACCAGACGATGCGCATCGTCTGGCTGGAGGTGACCAGCGCGCCGACGAGGCCGGTCACGATCATCCCCACGTCGAGGCCGACGAGGGTGGAGATTGTATTGCGGTTCGCCCCGGCGAGCAGGGCGAGGTCGATCAGCAGCAGCGGCGTCGTGAACAGCCAGTCGGCGTAGCGGGCCCAGTAGATGTCGAGGGCCTCACTGGCCCACGGTACGGACAGTTCTGTGAGCCCGAATCCCATGGCCATCGAGAAATACGCCGACGCCGCGATGGCCGGGATGAATATCGTGATGATGTAGTACTCTTGTGCTTCGGGGTCTTCTTCGCCCCAACCCATGCCGATGAACGCCAACGTCCCTACTGCCATGAGTGCTGTACCGATCCACAGCCAAATTTGCTCTGCACCTGGTGAAGGCATAGTCCACGCTTTTATACGCAGTTCAATAGTAAAACATCCGTGCCACACTAGTTGGGGTTCGACATATTTCCGCGAATAGCGTCGTCGTAACCAGCAAACAGCAGGGCGCGTCATGGCTGGTAACGTGTAACAACGCGGGTCGCCTGTCAGTCCTCTGCCAGCCCGGAACGCAGTGGTGGCCACCTCGCAACCGATATACGTCCGACCCGACTCCACATCACTATGCACCCGCCGGGGGCGGAGACAGTACTCGTGCGGTACGGGGACGCGAGTACCAAGAGCCACGGCGTCCGCCACCGCATGGAGACGCAGTTGGTCGAGAACGTCGAGGCACTGCTGACCGACCGGGCCGTCGACGCCCGCGTCGAACAGCACGCGACCCGGCCGCGTATCCGGGCACCGACCACGCAGATACAGCGGGCCGCCGAGGTGGCCGCCGACGCGTTCGGCGTCGTCTCGACAAGTCCGGCCTTGTCGGTCCAGCCAAACCCCGACGCCATCTGTGACGCGCTGGCCGACGCGGCCCGGGCCTGCTACGACGGCGGCACGTTCGCCGTGGAGGCGCGACGGGCCGGTGATTCGTTCCCGCTGACGAGCCAAGAGGTACAGGAGGTGGGCGGGCAGGCCGTCTGGGACGCCGTCGCCGACGCGTTCGAACCGGCCGTCGACCTCACCGACCCGGACCTGACGTTCAACGTCGAGATACGCGCCGAGGAGGCGTTCGTCTTCTTCGAGCACGTCTCGGGACCGGGCGGGTTACCGCTGGGGACGCAGGCCCCCGTCGTCGCGCTGGTCAGCGGCGGTATCGACTCGCCGGTCGCCGCCTACGAGATGTTGCGGCGGGGCAGTCCAATCTATCCGGTGTACGTCGATTTGGGTGACTACGGCGGCCCGGACCACCGAGCGCGGGCAACCGAGACGGTCCGGACGCTCGCCCGATACGCGCCGAACTTCGAGATGCCCTTCCGGGTGGTCCCGGGCGGCGAAACGGTCGAACACATCGCCGACAGCCTCGACAGGGGCCGGATGCTCGCCTTTCGCCGGTTCTGCCTGCGCGTCGGCGAGGTGGTGGCGAGCGACACCGACGCGGTGGGCGTCGCCACCGGGGAAGCCATCGGGCAGAAGTCGAGCCAGACCCTCCGAAACCTCGGCACCACCGACCCCGTGACCGAGTTGCCCGTGTTCCGCCCGCTCCTGACGATGGACAAGAGCGAGATTACCGAACGCGCCCGCGACATCGGGACGTTCGACGACTCGACCATCCCCGCGGGGTGTGACCGCTTCGCCCCGGCACAGGCGGAGACGGGTGCCAGACTCGACGACGTGCGCGCGGCCGAACCCGACGACCTCGCAGAGCGCGCGCGCCGAGCCGTCGAGGACGCGGAACTGGTCGAGATACGGGGGTAGGAGCCCCACGTTTTTGTCCGAGAACGCGACCAGCGGCGCGCGTGGGGCACAGAGCACTCGTCGCCGCGGCGCGCTCGAACGGTCGGTACGACCTGTACGGTTCACAGTGGGGTGCCCACGAGTGGCGGCTGGCGGCGACGCTCGCGGGCGGCGTGACAGTCGAGCGTGCAGGGTCGTTCACGCTGGTCGCCACCGACTGCTCGTTCGAGGATGTCGTCGCCGAGTACGTCGATTTCCAGACCCACGAGGCACTGTTCGTCGTCACGAGCGAGCACGTCCGGCCGTATCTCGTCTGCTGGTTCGGCCTCCCCGGCGTCGACGCCACCGGGCCGCGACCCGGCGCGCTCGTCGGCGTCGACGCGGACCGGCCGACGGCCGACGGCGAGTACCTCCGGGGGCTGTTCACGGGCGCGAAGCGGACCCTCGTGGGACTGGCCGCGGACGAACGACTCGACCCGGCGACGGCGCGGGCGTCGTTGGTCCTCCGCGTCGCGTCGCTGGCCGAGGAGCGACCGGTCCACTTCGGGCCGGTGACTGACCGCCACGGGACGTGACCGCCCGAGGCAGTCCCGACGGCCTTATTGACCGGTCGGCACTACCCGCCGCCAGTGAGCAACCACGACGAGACGGCGAGCGACCCCGGAGCGGTCGACGGCGTCGTCGCCCCGACACCGGCGGCGGCCCGCGCGTTCGTCGCCGAGGGGGTCGACCGGGGGGACCTCGTGACGGTCTTCGGCCGCTGTACCGTCGACTACGACGGACGGGCGTCGAGCGAGCTCGGGCCGGGCGACCGGTTGGTCGTCTGCAAGCCCGACGGCACGACGCTGGTCCACACCGACGAGGGGCACCAGCCGGTCAACTGGCAACCCCCGGGCTGTACGCAGGAGGCCCGCGTGACCGACGGGGCCTTCGAGCTGTACAGCCGCCGGGAGACGCCCGCCGAGGAGTTGACGGTACGGTTCGAGCGCGTCGACCGGGCCACGCGATACGACGTGACCGACGAGCAGGACCTCGCGCTGTCGGGTACCGAGGAAGACCTCAGAGAGCGGATACTGGCCGACCCGGCCCTCGTGGAGTCGGGATTCGAGCCGCTGGCGACCGAACGGGAGACGCCAGCGGGTGCGGTCGACATCTTCGGCGAGGACGAGATGGGGCGGCGGGTCGTCGTCGAGTTGAAACGGCGGCGGGTCGGCCCGGACGCGGTCGGGCAGTTGACGCGGTACGTCGAGGCACTCCGCCGTGACCTCCACGCCGACGCCGAGGTGCGCGGCGTGTTGGTCGCCCCCTCCGTGACCGACCGCGCCCGCGAGTTGCTGGCCGAGGAGGGGCACGAGTTCGTCTCGCTCGCGCCCGCCGAGGACTAGTCGTCGAGACGGTCTTTCAGTTCCGAGAGCAGTTGCAGGGCTTCGAGCGGCGTCGTCTCCGCCAGCGACTGCTCGCGGAGCGTCGACTCGATGTCCCGTGGCGTCTGCGTGGCCGTGCCAGCCTCGTCGGCGACTTCGTGTGCGTCCGCGGGTTCGTGGCCGTTCGTTCGGCGGCCGCGCTCGGGAGATGCCGTCGGTTTCCCGGTGTCGGCCCCGGCGTCCAGCAGTTCCCGCGAGCGGTCGACCACGGCGTCGGGGACGCCCGCCTCCCGTGCGACTTCGACGCCGTAGGAGGCGTCGGCCGGCCCGCGGCGTATCTCGTGGTCGAACGTTACCGTCGCGTCTCCCGCGTCGGCCGGCGGCGGCTGCTCGCTGGCGGCGAAGTGCCAGTTGCTCGCCCCCGGCAGGGCCTCCGCGGTGGCGGTGAGTTCGTGGTGGTGGGTGGCGAAGAGGGTTCGCGCGCCCACCTCGTCGTGGAGGTACTCGGTGACGGCGCGGGCGATTGCGAGGCCGTCGGTCGTACTGGTCCCGCGACCCACCTCGTCCAGCAGGACGAGCGAGCGGTCGGTGGCGTGTTCCAGAATGTCGGCCAGTTCGGTCATCTCGACCATGAAGGTGGACTTCCCCCCGGCGATGTCGTCGCTCGCGCCGACGCGGGTGAACACCCGGTCGGCCAGCGAGAGGCGGGCGGCCTCGGCGGGGACGAACGACCCGGCCTGTGCGAGGACCTGTATCAGCGCGACCTGTCGCATGTAGGTGGACTTCCCGCTCATGTTCGGGCCGGTGACGACGGCGAGGAACGCGTCGGCGTCGAGGCGGGTGTCGTTGGGGACGAACGAGGCTTGGGTCCGCTCGACGACTGGGTGGCGGCCGCCGTCGACGTGGGTCGTCTTCGGGTCGGCCGTGAACTCCGGCCGGGCGTAGTCGTGTTCGGCGGCGACGGTGGCGAACGCGACGAGTGCGTCGAGTCGCGCGAGCGTGTCCGCGAGGGACTGGACCCGCTCGGCCTCGGCGGCGACGGTCTCGCGTACCTCGGTGAACAGGCGGTATTCGAGGTCGTCTGCCCGGTTCTCGGCCCGGAGTATCTCCTCCTCGCGTTCCTTCAGTTCGGGGGTGTAGAACCGCTCGGAGTTCTTGAGTGTCTGTCGGCGGGTGTAATCGTCGGGCACCGCGTCGAGGTTCGGGTCGGTCACCTCGATGTAGTAGCCGTGGACGGAGTTGTGCCCGACCTTCAGCGAGTCGATGCCGGTGCGCTCCCGTTCCTGCTGTTCGAGCGAGTCGACCCACGCCTTCCCCGAGCGTTCTGTCTCGCGCAGGTCGTCCAGTCGCTCGTCGTATCCCTCCCGGATGACCCCGCCCTCGGTGATTTCGATGGGCGGTTCCTCGCGGATGGCACGGCCGACGAGGTCCCGAACGTCGGGCAGGTCGTCGAGGGTCCCGTGGACGGTCCGTAGATACGCACAGTCGGCGTCGGCGAGGGCGGCGCGAACGTCGGGCACCACGTCGAGCGTCGCCTTCAGCGAGCGGAGGTCGCGGGCGTTGGCCCGCCCCCGCGAGACGCGCGAGACGAGGCGTTCGATGTCGTACACGTCCCGCAGTTTCTCGTGCAGACGCTCGCGCGTGCGAACGTCGCCGACGAGTTCCGCGACGGCGTCGTGGCGGGCCTCGATACGGTCGCGTTCGACCAGCGGACGACGGAGCCAGTCTTTGAGGGTTCGACTCCCGAGCGCGCAGGCCGTCTCGTCCACCACGTCGGCCAGCGTCGCCCCGGCGCGGCCGTGGACGGCGCGGCGGTCGAACAGTTCCAGACTCTCCAGAGCCACCGCGTCCAACAGCATGTACTCGCGCGGGTCGTAGCGCGTCAGGTGGGTGAGGTACGCCAGTCGCCCGCGCTCACCGTCCTCGTCACCCTCCGCCCCCCGCGTGTACTCGGCGTAGTCGAGCAGGGCACCGCAGGCGCGTATCTCGGCGTCGGCGGCCAGCAGCGTCTCCGGGTCGCCGAAGTACGCGGCGACCGTCTCGCGTGCGGCGTCGGGGGCGAAGGCCGTCTCGTCGTAGGGCGTGACCATGCACTCCTCGTGGAACACGTCCGTCCCGGCGTCGGGACCGACGACGGCCTCGGCGGGGTCGAACCGGCCGAGTTCGTCCGCGATGGCCGCCTCGCGGTCGGCACTCGTCGCGTAGAAGTCGCCGGTCGAGACGTCCAGCACCGCCAACCCGTAAGTGTCGCCGTCGCGGACGAGACAGGCGACGAAGTTGTTGTCGTCGGTCCGCAGGAGTTCGTCTTCGGTGAGCGTCCCCGGCGTGACGACGCGCGTGACCGCGCGGTCCACGACGCCGGTGGTCTCGCTGGGGTCCTGCACTTGGTCGGCGACGGCCACGCGGTAGCCGGCGTCCAGTAGCGTCTCGATATAGCTCTCGGCGTTGTCGATGGGAACGCCAGCCATCGGGTACGTCCCGGTGGAGTCCTCGCGTTTGGTGAGCGTAATCTCACAGAGGCGGGAGACGCGCTCGGCGGCGTCACAGAACGCCTCGTAGAAGTCGCCCACCTGAAACAGCAGGAGGGAGTCGTCGTACCGCTGGCACAGCTCGAAGTACTGGGCCATCATCGGCGTCAACTCTTCGGCCCGGTCGGCCATCTTCTCGGGCGGGCCAAGCGCCGCGTCCATGGGAGAGTGCCAGCGTCCCGAGGTGGAAATACGCATCGGACCGCGAGCGGCGGGCGGCCCGTCAGTCCTCGCCACGCAGGTCGGCCATCGCCGCCCACGAGGCGTCCATCGGGGGTTTCGTGACGCGTTCACCGTCCACGTAGACGCCCTCCCCCTCGGTGACGGTCCCGGCGACGCCGGCGGGCGTCCCGCGGGCTTCGAGGGCGGCGACCACCGCCTCGGCGTCCGCGGGCGCGACGGTTAGGAGGAGCGTCCCCGCGCTCGTGACCCGCCACGGGTCGACACCCACGGCGTCACAGACCGCCTCGACGCCGGGTGCCAGCGGGACGGCGTCCGTGTCGACCTCGAAGCGGACACCCGCACCGTCGGCCATCTCCACCAGCCCGCCGTGGACGCCGCCCTCCGTCGCGTCGTGCATGGCGGTCACGTCCCCGGTGTCGTGGGCCGCCATGGCGTCGGCCGTCGCCGCGATGTCGTCGACGCGGTCCCGTGCGGCCGCGAGGTCGGCGTCCGACAGGCCGAGCTCGTCGGGGAACAGCCACGAGAACAGGCCCGCCACCTCCGCAGCGGGGCCGGTGGCGACCACGAGTGCGTCCCCGGGGGTCGCGCCGTCGGGTCGCACCACGGCGGCCGGGTCGCCGACCCCGAACACCGTCGCGCCGCCGACCCACGACGCGGTGACGCCGGGGTAGCGGCCGACGTGTGCGTCGGTGACGGCGATACCGAGGTCGGCGGCGTGGGTCGCCATCGCCCGCCAGATGTCGGCCACCGTCCCGTCGTCCATCCCCGGCGGGAGCGTGAGCGTCACCGTCGCGTGCGAGGGGGCGACGCCGGAGACGGCCACGTCCGTCGTCACGATGTCGAGGGCGAGGCGACCCGCCCGCTCTGTGCCCAGTTCGAGGAGGACGGAGAGGGGGTCCGTCGCGGCGACGAGGGCGGCGTCCCCGAGTTCGAGGACGCCGAAATCGACGCCGTGCTGTGGGCCGACCGTCACGTCCGCCCGGTCGGTCCCGAGGTGGGGGTAGATGACGCGCTCGAAGAACGACGCGTCGACCTTGCCCAGACTCGGGGCCGGGTCGTCGCTCCCGCCGCGCTCCCCGGTCATCCGCCACCCTCACGGAGGAGGCGAACGTCCGCCGGGTCGATGCCGAGTCGGACCTGCTCGCCGACGGCGACGCGGTCGCTCGCTTTCACCAGCAACGACCGGTCGCCCCACTCACAGTGGAGGCGGTAGGCGTCGCCGAGGAACTCGACGCCGGTGACGGCCGCGTCGAGTCCCGCCTCGCCGCCGTCGAGACGGACGTGTTCCGGGCGGACGACGGCGGTGACAGACTCGCCGGCCGACACGCTGGCCGACGCGGGGAGCGGTATCGTGGCGTCGGCGACGGCGACGCGGGGCGGGTCGGTTCCCGTCACCTCGCCGTCGAGCAGGTTGTTGTCGCCGACGAACTCCGCGACGAACCGCGAGGCGGGGTCCCGGTAGACTGTCTCGGGCGTTCCGACCTGTTCGATACGCCCGTCCGACACCACGGCCACGCGGTCGCTGATGGCGAGTGCCTCCGTCTGGTCGTGGGTGACGTACACCGTCGTAATCCCGAGTTCCTGCTGGATGGCGCGCACCGTCACCCGGAGGCGTTCGCGGAGGCTGGCGTCCAACGCCGAGAGCGGTTCGTCCAGCAGGAGTACGTCCGGACCGGGCGCGAGCGCGCGTGCAAGCGCGATGCGTTGCTGTTGGCCGCCCGAGAGTGCCGTGGGGTCGCGCTCGCCCATCCCCGCCATGTCCACCAACTCGAGCAGTTCGTCGACGCGCTCCTCGGGGGTGACGCCGCCGGGTGGGTCCCGGAAGCGAAGGCCGTAGCCGACGTTCTCGCGGACGCTCATGTGCGGGAACAGGGCGTAGCTCTGGAAGACGACACCCACGTCGCGGTCTTCGGGTGGGACACCAGTCACGTCCTGCCCGCCGATGCGGACCGTGCCCGAACTCGGCGTCTCGAAGCCGGCGATTGCCCGCAGGGTCGTCGTCTTCCCACACCCCGAGGGGCCGACGAGCGTGAAGAACTCGCCCGGGTCGACGGCCAGCGATACGTCTTCGAGTGCGAGAACGTCGCCGTAGCGGACGGACACGCCGTCGAGTTCGACGCCGGAGTTCACGGTTGCCACCGTCCCCCGACGCGGTCGATGACTACGAAACTGGCGGCTGTCACGAACAGGAGGATGCTGCCCATCGCCGTCGCGGGGCCGAGGTTCGGCCCGAGCGAGCGGTTGCCGATGTACCGCTCCAGTGCGACCGGCATGGTGTAGCTCTCGACGCCCTCCGCGAGCAGGACGGTGGAGTCGAACTCCCCCACGCTGATGGCGACGGTGAACGCCGCCCCGGCGACGACGGCCGCCGCAATCAACGGGAGTTCGATGTCCACGAGCGTCCGCAGTCGCGTCGCGCCGAGCGACCGCGCGGCCGCGACCAATTGTGAGTCGATGCTCGCCAGCGCGGGCGTGACGTTCCGGGAGACGAACGGGTAAGCCGCCACGGCGTGGGCCAACACGATGGCGACCGGTCCGGTGACGGTGTAGCGTCGGCCGGCCAGCACCGTCCCGAACACGAGCACTTGGAGCAGGCCGAGACCGACGACGATGCCGCTGACGGCCAGCGGTGCGGTCAACCCGGCCTCGGCGAGACGGCTCCCGCGGCCGCCCCGTGTGGCGACCAGCGAGACGACGACACCCATCGGCACCGCGACGAGCAGCGTCCCGGCGGCGAACACGAGCGAGTTGCGGACGGCGGGGAGCGGCCGGGTCGTCCCCGAGACGGTGGCGGCCTGTTGTTCCAGCAGGAACTCGTAGTAGGCCGTGGTGAACGCGCCGTTGGGACCGGTCACGCTCTCGGCGAGCAGACTGGCGAGCGGCCCGACGAACACGAGGAGTGCGACCACGCCGTAGCCCAGCAGCGCGACCCGGCGGGGGTCCCGGAGCGTCGCCCGTCCGGCCAGCAACGCGCGCCGCTCCAGACTGGGACCGCCCGCTCGCGTCGCCGTCTGGCGTGCCTCGTAGCGCAGATAGAGGTAGGTGAGCGCGAGCGAAATCGCCGTCTCGATGACTCCGAGCGTCGCCGCCTCCGTCAGCGCGAGGTTCTGCACCCGGGCGTAGAGCCACACCTCGACGGTGGCCAGTTGGAGGCCACCCAGCGCGAGGACGATGGGGAACGACATGAACGTGAACAGGAAGGTCAGCAGCGCGGCGGTCAACAGCGCGGGCCGCAACTGCGGGAGCACCACGTCCCAGAACGCACGGACGGGCGAGGCACCCATCGCTCGCGCCGTCTCGACGTGTCGAGCGTCCACGTCCTCCCACGCCGCCGTGACCAGTCGAATCACCAGCGGTGCGTTGTAGAAGGCGTGTGCGAGGACGACGAGTTCGAGCGTGAACAGCAGGTTGACCGGGCCAAGACCCACGAGACCGAGCAAGTCGTTGAAGACGCCGGTTCGCCCGAACATGGCGATGAAGCCGACGGCGACCATGATGGAGGGGAGGACGAACGGGAGAATCGTGAGCGAGCGCAGCGTGGCCCGGCCGCGGAACTCGTAGCGGGAGAGGAGGTACGCGCCGGGCAGGCCGAGCAGGACGCTGGCACCGGTCGAGAGGGCCGCCTGATAGGCGGTGAACCCGAGGAGGCCGAACGAGGGCAGCGAGGGGCCGGCGCGGACCCACTCGGCGACGCCGCCGGGAATCGAGAGCGGGTCGGTGACGACGTGGTGTGCGACGCCGGTGTAGAACGGGTCACCGAGAACCGCGAGGAGCGGGGCGAGCGAGAGTCCACCGTCGTCACTGACGGCGGCGGCGAGGACGCTCCCGACGGGGTAGTAGAAGACGACGACAAGTACCGCGAGTGTCAGGACGACGCCCGCTGGGAGCGCGAGGCGGTCGAGCGTCCGCCCGGTCACCCGCTGACGACTTGTCGCGCCCAGTCGTCTATCCACGTTCCGACGTTGCCTGCGAGTTCGTCGTAGGTGAACGTTACCGGCTCCGGGGGACGGAGCGCGTACTGGCCGAAGTCGCCGCCGGGGTCGACCCCCGCGACGGCGGGGAACTGGACGTTCCGGACCGCGATTTCGGCCTGTGCCTCCTCGGTGAGGGCGAAGTTCATGAACTCGCGGGCGAGTCGCTGGTTGTCCGAGTCGGCGAAGGTGGCCATCGCCTCGGGGTTGGCGTACCCCTGGTCGTCGAGGAAGCCGACTTGGTGGCGAGACATGTCGACGCCCTCACCGTGGTAGTACACTTGGTCGGTCGAGTAGGAGACGACCATCGGGGCTTCCTCGTTGGTGTAGGCGTTGTAGGCCGGTTCCCAGTCCGAGAGGATGCGGACGCCGTTGTCCACGAGGCCGTCCCAGTAGTCGAGGTACTCGTCGGGACCGTACTCGTGAACCGTCCAGAGGACGAACGCCCGGCTGGGGTCGGACTGCTGGGCGTTCTGGGCGATGAGGCCGTCCTCGAACTCGGGTTCGAGCAGGGAGTCGAACGTCTCGGGGTCCGGCACCTCGTCCTCGTCGTAGACCAGCGAGATGAACCCCGTGTCGTAGGGAATCGCCCGGCCGTCGGGGTCGATGCGGAGCGAGTCCTCGACGGTGTCGGCCCGTTCCAGTTGGTCCTCGACGGGGACGAACAGTTGCTCGTCGAGTTGCTCGTCCACGCGGACGAGTTCGCCGGTGTTGAGGCCGACGTAGGCGTCCGCCTCGACGGGCGCGCCCTGCTGTTTCCGCTGGACGAACTGGTTGATGCCGTTGTCCGGCGTGGTGAACTCGACGGTCACGTCGGCGTACTCCTCCTCGAAGGCCGACTTGAGCCACGCGCCCGCCGTGTCCTCGCCGGTGAACGAGGAGTACGTGGCGACGGTGAGCGTCCCGCTCGGTTCGCCGGGAGTTCCCGTCGCCGTCCCCGTCGTCGTCCCGCCGTTGCCGTCCGAGCCGTCTGGCGACCCGCTCTCGTCGGTGCTACTACAGCCAGCCAGCAACGCCGCGCCCGCAACGCCCGCGCCAGTCCGTCGAAGGTAGGTTCGTCGCTTCATTACCCGATAAAATAACCGAGTGGTGGATAAGCGCACCGATACGGGGCCATCGCCGGGAGAGACCACCGCCACCGATAAGTACGACTCGGTGATACCACGTCCATGTCCGACCTCGGACCGGTCGACCGGGACTTCTTCGCGGACCACGTCGCGCCCCACCTCGGGGCCGACCGGACCGACGTGTCGCTGGACCCGCACCACGGCGGCGACTTCGGCGTCCTCGACGTGGACGGACGGGCCGTCGTGACGAGTACTGGCCCGCTGGTCGTCCTCCCGGCACTGGGGTTCGAGCGGGCGGCGCGGTTCGCGTTCCACACCCTCGTGAGCGACGCGGCGGTGTCGGGCCTGCCGCCGACCCACCTCGGCGTCGAGTTCACCCTCCCGCCCGAGACGACGGACGAGCAGTTCGAGACGGTTTGGACGGCGTTCGACGCGGCGTCCCGTGACCTCGGTGTCTCGGTCGTCACCGGACACACCGGCCGGTACGAAGGGTGTGCCTACCCGATGGTCGGGAGCGGAACGGTCATCGGCGTGGGCGACACCGCCGACGTGGTACGGCCCGACGGCGCGCGCGTCGGCGACCGAATCGTGGTCACGAAGGGGCCGGCCGTCGGGGCGACCGGCCTGTTGTCGAGGCTGGCGGCCCCACGCTTGGGCGACGCACTCGACGAGACGACGGTCGACGCCGCGAGCGACAGACTCCGGGAGGCCAGCGTCGTGCGGGACGCGCTGACGGTCGCGACGGGACCGGTGTCGGCGATGCACGCCGCAGGCGCGGGCGGCGTCTTCGGTGGCCTCGCCGAGATGGCCGCCGCCGCTGGCGCGCGTTTCGAGGTCACGACGGACCCGATTCCGGTCCGACCGGGCGTGTCCGAGGTGTGTGCGGCCGTCGGCATCGACCCGTGGACATCGTTCGGTGCGGGCGCGCTCTTGGTGACCGTCGCCCCCGCGGAGGTCGATGCGGTCCTCGCGGCACTCGACGGCGCGGGTATCCCGGCGGCCGAGGCCGGAACGGTCGTTTCGGGGTCCGGACTGGCAGTCGACGACACGGAGACGGCCCACCCCGGTACGGACCCCCTCTGGGCGGTACTGGCGGACGGGGAGTGAGTCGCGGGAACCAGAATCATTAGTACGTGCCGTCCGTCCGTGCGACCATGACACGACAACCGGCACCCGACCGGCCACCGGTCGCGCTGACCGTCGCCGGGAGCGACTCGGGCGGCGGTGCGGGGATTCAGGCGGACCTGAAGACGTTCGAGGCCTGCGGCGCGTTCGGGACCAGCGCGGTCACGAACGTCACCGCCCAACACACCCGCGGCGTCGAGAGTACACACCAGGTACCCACATCGGAAATATCCGCACAGATGGATGCGGTGCTCGACGACTTCGACGTGCGGGCGGTCAAGACCGGGATGCTCGGCACGGACGAGGTAGTCGAACTCGTCGGCGAGTACGCGCCGGACCTCCGGAACCTCGTGGTCGACCCGGTGATGGTCGCGGCCTCGGGCGACCGCCTCCTCGAACGCGACGCGGAGCGAGCGTACGAGGACGTGCTGGCCGAGGCGACGCTCGTGACGCCGAACGCCGACGAGGCGGCCGTCCTCACGGACGTGACCCCCGAGACCGGAGACGACGCCCAGCGGGCGGGCGAGCAGTTGGTCGAGATGGGTGCCGACGCCGCACTGGTCACGGGCGGCCACATCGGGGCCGAGACCGAGGACGTAATCGACGTACTCGTGACCGCGGAGACGGTCGAGACGTTCCGTCACGAACGCGTCGAGGGGACGGCGACCCACGGGTCCGGGTGTACGCTGTCGGGTGTCATCGCGGCACGACTCGCCCACGGCGACGACCTCGGGACGGCAGTGGCCTCGGGCGTGGACCTACTGACCCGGGCCGTCCGCTACCCGCTCGACGTCGGGGAGGGACCCGGGAGCGTCCACCACCTCGTCGAGACGCGCGAACGCGCCGCACGCCAGCCGACGGCCGAAGCCGTCGAGGGCATCGTCGAGGCGTTCGTCGACCGAGACGTGGGTCCGCTCGTCCCCGAAGTGGGGATGAACGTCGTCGGCGCGACGCCGTACGCGGAGCGGGCCGCCGAGACCGCCGCCGTCGAAGGCAGGATTACCCGGACGCTCTCGGGCGTCCAGCCGAACCGGGGCGTGCGGTTCGGCGCGTCGAGTCACGTCGCCCGATTTCTGGTGACCTGTCGGGAGTTCGACGCCGACCTGCGGTTCGCGGTCAACTGTCGGTTCGACGACGAGGTGGCGGCGGCATTCGACGCGCTCGCGGGGCCGGTGGTCGAGTTCGACCGGGGCGAGGAACCGCCGGCGGTCAAGGAGAGCGAGGGGTCGACCCAGCAGTGGGGTGCGCGGCGGGCCTTCGAGCGCGCCGATTCGACCCCCGTCGCCGTCGCGGACCGCGGCGAGGTGGGCAAGGAGGCCATCGTGAAACTGCTGGCCGCCGACGCCGAGACGCTGGTCGACCGGGCGTTCACCCTGCTTGACGCGCTGGAGTGACCGAAGACGGGACGGACCCGTCACGGTTTTACCGATGTCGCGTGCAGGGGGAGTATGACCGAGGCGACGGGCATCGTGGGGGAGTTTTTCGCCCTGCGGGAGGAGAGCGACGCGGACCTGCTGGCGATGCAGTGTGGCGACTTCTACGAGTTCTTCGGCGAGGACGCCGAGACGGTGGCCGAGGAACTCGACCTGAAGGTGTCACAGAAGTCCTCGCACGGGTCGTCGTACCCGATGGCGGGCGTCCCGGTGGACGACCTGACCCCGTACCTGACCGCACTGGTCGAGCGGGGGTACCGGGTCGCCGTGGCCGACCAACACGAGACCGAGACCGGCCACGAGCGCGCCATCTCGCGCGTCGTCACGCCGGGGACCTTACTGGAGACTGACGCCGCCGACGCCCAGTACCTCGCGGCCATCGTCCGGGCCGATGATGGCTACGGCGTCGCCGTGACGGACGTGACGACGGGTACCTTCCGCGTGACGAGTCTGGACGGCGGCGAGGACGCGGCGGACGACTTGCTGACGGAGTTGTACAAGTTCGACCCGGCGGAAGTGTTGCCCGGGCCGGGCGTGCGGACCGACGACGCGCTCCTCGACCGCATCCGGGACCGGACGGACGCGACGCTCTCGCTCCACACCGCCGACGCGTTCGCACCCGGACGTGCCCGCCACGCCGTCCGCGAGCAGTTCGGGGACGAAGCCACCGAGAGCGTCGGCATCGCGGACGACGAGGCGGCGATTCGGGCGGCCGGGGGCGTTCTCTCGTACGTCGAGGAGACGGGACAGGGCGTGCTTGCCTCCATCACTCGCCTCACCACCTACGGCGCGGCCGACCACGTCGCACTCGACGCGACGACGGGGCGCAACCTCGAACTCACCGAGACGATGCGCGGCGAGAGCGAGGGGTCCCTGCTGGCGACGGTCGACCACACCGTCACGAGCGCGGGCGGTCGCCTGCTCGGGGAGTGGCTCCAACGCCCCCGTCGGGCCCGGGGCGAACTGACGCGCCGCCAGTCCTGTGTCGCCGCGCTGGCCGAGGCGGCGATGGCCCGCGAGGAACTCCGGGAGGTGCTGGGCGAGGCGTACGACCTCGAACGCCTCGCCAGCCGTGCCGCCTCTGGGAGTGCCGACGCCGGGGACCTGCGGCGGGTCCAGGAGACGCTGGCACTCCTCCCGCGCGTCGCCGGCGTCGTCGAGAACACCGACCGCCTCGCCGAGTCGCCGCTCGCCGACGTGGTGTCGGGCACGGACCGCGACCGGGCCGCCGCGCTGGCGGCCGAACTCGACGACGCGCTGGTCGCCGACCCACCCAGTACGGTCACGCAGGGCGGCCTGTTCAGGACGGGCTACGACGACGAACTGGACGCGGTTATCGACCGCCACGAGGCCGCGAAGGAGTGGGTCGAGACGCTTGACGGCCGGGAGAAGCGCGCCCACGGCATCACCCACCTGCAGGTCGACCGGAACAAGACGGACGGCTACTACATCCAAGTCGGCAAGAGCGAGACGGAGAAGGTGCCCGACGAGTACGAACCGGTCAAGACACTGAAGAACTCAGAGCGGTACACCGTCCCCGAACTGGAGGAGAAGGAGCGCGAGATACTGCGCCTCGAAGAACAGCGCGGCGAGTTGGAGTACGAGTTGTTTCGGGAGTTGCGAGCGCGGGTGGCCGACGCCGCACAGGTCCTCCAAGACGCCGGGCGGACGCTCGCGGAACTCGACGCGCTGGGCAGTCTCGCCACCCACGCCGTCCACAACGACTGGACGCGTCCCGAACTGACCGACGAGCGGGAACTCGACGTGCGCGGCGGCCGGCATCCGGTCGTCGAACAGACCACCTCGTTCGTCCCCAACGACCTGCGGATGGACGAGGACCGTCGGTTCCTCGTCGTCACCGGCCCGAACATGAGCGGGAAATCCACCTACATGCGCCAAGCCGCGCTCATCACCCTGCTGGCGCAGGTGGGGAGTTTCGTCCCCGCCGACGCCGCGCGCGTCGGCCTCGTGGACGGCATCTACACCCGCGTCGGCGCGCTGGACGAACTCGCACAGGGCCGCTCTACCTTCATGGTCGAGATGCAGGAACTCTCGAACATCCTCCACTCCGCGAGCGAGGATTCGCTCGTGATTCTGGACGAGGTGGGCCGCGGCACGGCTACCTACGACGGCATCTCGATCGCGTGGGCCGCCACGGAGTACCTCGTCAGACAGGTCGGCGCGAAGACGCTCTTTGCCACCCACTACCACGAACTGACGGCACTGGCCGACCGACTGGAGGGCGTCCACAACGTCCACGTGGCGGTCGCCGACGAGTCGGACGGCGTCTCCGGGAGCGGCGCGACCGGAGGCTCGTCAGAGCCACGCTCCGACGATGACGTGACGTTCCTCCGAACGGTCCGGGACGGCCCGGCAGACCGTTCTTACGGCGTCCACGTCGCGAACCTCGCGGGCGTCCCGGACCCGGTAGTGGACCGCTCTCGGGAGGTGTTGAACCGACTCCGCGAGGACGAGGCAATCGACGTTCACGGGAGCGACGGGGAGACACAGCAGGTCGTCTTCGACCTCGACTCGGGACAGTTCCGCGCGGACGCCACGGC
Source organism: Halorientalis litorea (assembly GCF_023028225.1). Classification (NCBI taxonomy): domain Archaea; kingdom Methanobacteriati; phylum Methanobacteriota; class Halobacteria; order Halobacteriales; family Haloarculaceae; genus Halorientalis; species Halorientalis litorea. Next base: position 1,962,484 of record NZ_CP095482.1, on the reverse strand, counting down.
CGACGGCGGCGACACGACGGCCACACTCGACCCGGCGACCGAAGATGTCCTCGAAGAACTCCGGGACACCGACGTGAACGAGACGCCGCCCGTCGAGTTGATGGCGAAAGTGCAGGCGTGGCAGGACCGACTGGAGGACTGAGCCGTCGTCTCCGACGTTCGCGACGGTCACTCCAGCGGTTCGGACGCGGGCCGGTAGGCGCGGCTGACGACTTTCCACGTCCCGGTTCGGAACCGGAGGGCGTTGACGACCATCGGGACGGCCGTCTCGGCGACGAGTGCGGCCAGCAGTGCCACGCTCCCGAGCGGAGTGTAGACCCCGAGATAGGCGACGGGGACGGTGACGAGGTAGAGGCCGGCCAGCGTCGCCACGAACGGGACGCGCGTATCGCCCGCACCTCGGAGGGTCCCGGTGACGGACCCGTCGACACCGAGGGCGACGGCACTGACCGCGGCCACGGCGACGAACGTCGCCGTCGGTCCGACGGCAGTCCCGTCGACGAACACCGCCGCGATGGGGCGCGCGAGGGCGACGACCAGTGCCGCACCGAGGACGTAGACGACCAGCGAGAGCGCGGTGATTTCCCGGCCATACACCGCCGCGAGCGACTCGTCGCCGGCCCCCAGCGACTGGCCGACCAGCGTCGAGGCGGCGATGGAGAACCCCCAGCCGAAACTGTTGAGCAACTGCCTGACCTGCCGGGCGACACCGAGTGCGGCGAGCGTCACCGACCCGAACGACGACGCGACGGCCAACAGCGGGAACACGACGACGCCCTGTGCGACCCGGCGGGCGACCAGCGGTGCCGACACCGTGAGGAGTTGCCACGTCAGGTCCGCGCGCGGCATCGTCGCCCGGCCGACCGGGACCGGGCAGGCACCGCGTCCGGCGATGGTGCGGCCCGTGAGTCCCCACGCGAAGACGCTCGCGACGATGGCCGTCGAGACGGTCGTCCCGAGTGCAGCGCCGAGAACGCCGAGATCGGCACCGAACACGAGCGTCGCGCTGAGGACGACGTTGAGGGCGGCCCCCGTCGCACGGACCGTCATCGGCGTCACGGTGTCACCGACGCCGGCGTAGGTCCGGGACGCGACGAGGTTGAGGCCCTCGAACGCCAGCCCCGGGGCGACGACCACGAGGTACGTCACGCCGAACCCCGTGACCGAGGGGCCGCTACTGAGTGTCGCCACGAGCGGTTCGGCGACGAGAACGAAGACCGGGACGACGACGAGCGCCAGCCCGCCCGCGGCGAGCAGGCTCGTGAAGACGACCACTGCGGCGCGGTCGCGCTCCTCGCCGCCGTAGTTCTGGGAGACCATCGTGAGCGTGCCCCCGGCGAGGCCGATGAACGCGAGTTTGCCGAGGACCCAGTAGGCGTTGGCGACGGTGAGGCCGGCGACGGCGTCGGCACCGACCGCGAGGCCGACGACGGCGAGGTCGACCGTCCGCTTGGACATGATGGCGAAGCCGGTGAGAATCCGAGGCCACGCGAGGTCGACCGTTTCGCGGAGCCGCGACCGCTCGATGACGCCCGCACTCGCCAACAGTCCGGCCACCACGCGAGCGACTGCACGGAGTCGACGCACGGTCCCGGTTGTGACGGCACCGGCATACGGTTGTCGTCATCGACGGCGGGAAGCGAGCCAGCGGCGTCCGCTCGGAAAAGAGAACACCGGGGGCACCCGAGTCGACCGGTAGAATCGGTGTCGAGGTCAGGGCGTCCGAAAGACGCGGATGGTGTCGCGGTTGGTCGGCTCGGACAGCACTTGCGCGAAGCCGAGGTCGGTGAACACGCGCTTCCACTCGCGATAGTACAGCGGGAACTCGCCGTGGACGTAGTTGACCCTCTCGTCCGGACCGCGTTGCGGGCCGTTCCCCTCGTTCTCGGCGGTCACGAGCAGGTCGCTCGTGACGCGGGCGAGGTCCGCGAACACCCACTCGTTTTCCGGCGGGATGTGCTGGAGCGTCTCGACGGAGTAGACGACGTCGAACGCGCCGTCGTCGAACTCGGGAACGATGTCCTCGACGGCTCCCGTGTGGAACGTGCCCGTGTCGGCGAGTGCCGGGAAGTGGTCCGCCATCACCTCGAACGATTCGTCGTTGATGTCGATGCCGGTGAGGTCCTCGAACCCTTCCTCACGGAGACGGGCCAGATGGCGGCCGGAGCTACAGCCGACTTCGAGGATGGCGGCGTCCTCGTGGGTGTAGTACGACAGCGCGGTCGCAATCGTGTCGGTGACTTCGTTCGCCCCGATTTCGGCGTAGTAGGCGGGTGAGTACTCCCCCGACCGGTCGGCCCAACTGCGGTGTGTTTCCTCGGAGTCCATGTCGGAGCCGACGTGACGCGGACGGTAAGATACCTCGGTTGTCCGCACGGGCGCACACGACCGTAAGACTGGACTGGACACTGGCGTGATTACTGCAGGCCCAACTCGGAGGTGTTCGACATCGAGTTGCCCGGCCGGGGGACGCCCTTGACCGTCACCGTCTCGCCGGTCATGAACGCGGCGGCGGGCGAGACCAGAAACTGCACCACGTCGGCGATGTCCTCGCCGTACCCGATGCGGCGGTCGACCTGCTCGCGCGGGGGCATGTCCTCGCTGGAGATGCCGAGCGTCTCCGCGACGCCCGGCGTCTGGATGAGGCCGGGCGCGACACAGTTGACACGGACCCCATCCTCGGCCCACTCCGTCGCCACCGTCTCCGTCAGGCGGATGATGGCGGCCTTGGCCGCGCCGTAGTGGCTCTCCCCGGGCGCGGCGTGCTGGCCGTTGACACTCGCCATGTTGACGATGCGGCCGCCGCCGTCCTCGCGCATCGCCTCACCGGCGACCTGCATCCCGTGGACCGTCCCCATCAGGTTCAGGTCGACGATGGTCTCGAAGCCGTTGGGAGAAATGTCCTCGAAGGGGGCGACGAACTCCCCGCCCGCGTTGTTCACGAGGATGTCGAGTCCGCCGAACTCCTCGACGGTGGCCTCGACGAACGCCTCGACGGCCTCGCGTTCGCGGACGTTACACTCGACGGCGAGACACTGGCCTTCGGCGGCCTCGTTGATTGCCTCGGCCACGGGGTCGACCCGTTCCTGTGCCCGCGAACAGATGGCGACGTTCGCGCCGCCCGCCGCCAGCGTCTCCGCGATAGCGCGCCCGATGCCCTGACTCGCGCCGGTCACGATTGCCGTCTCACCAGCCACGTCGAAGTCCGCTTCGTGCATGGACGCATCCACCGGCCGGAAGGCCCATCACTCTACCGGTGAGACAGGGGACGTGTTCGCTCGGCAACACCCGCGTCGGCGTGTCGCAAGGGCTTTTGCCCACGTGTGCGGACGACGGAAGCGATGACGAGCGAGGCGCGGCGGCGCGCGTACGGGTTGGTCGTCGCCGGAGCGTTCAGCTACACCTGTCTGTTGTTCGTCTGGTTCACGCTTCCGGCGTACCTCTCGACAATCATCGAGGAGGTGGGACTCACCGGCACGGAGGCGGGCCTGCTCGCCGGCGCGGTGCCGCTGACCTACATCCCGCTCGCGCTGTTCTCGGGGCTGGCGGTGGACCGCATCGGGCCGGCCCGGAGCCTCGCCACCGGGTTGGTCGTCTTCGGCGTCGCCCAAATCGCTCGAAGCGTCGCCGGTGGGTTCCCGACCCTGCTCGCGGCCACCGTCGGCATCGGCGTCGGCGCGACGGCCATCACGTTCGGCCTGCCGAAACTCGTCGCCGTCCTCTTCCCGCCCGAGGAGACGGGACTGCCCTCCTCGCTGTACCTCGTCGGGTCCTCGGCGGGGACGGCGGCGGCGTTCGGCCTCGGCCGCCCCGTCCTCGGCCCGGCACTCGGCGGGTGGCGGCCGCTGTTTCTCTGGAGCGGCGTCGTCGCCGTGGGCTACGCCGTCGTCTGGCTGGCACTCGCCCGCCTCGCGGGCCTGACCGGCCGGGAAACCGAGGACGACGCGGCCTTCACGCCGGGGTCCATCACGGCGGACGCGCGGGCGGTACTGGCCCACCGCGAACTCAGGCTGGTAGTCCTCGTCGGTGTGACCTACCTGCTGGTCATCCACGGGCTACAGGGGTGGCTCCCGACGATACTGGAAGCACGCGGGCTCTCGCCGGGGCGGGCGGGCCAGACCACGACGTTGCTGGTCGGCGCGAACGTCGTCGGCATCCTCGCGATTCCAGCACTCGCCGACCGCTTCGACGCCCGACGGCTGGCCATCACGGCCTGCGGACTCGTCGCGTTCGCGGGCGTCGTCGGCGTCGTCACGGGTGGCGCGACGCTGCTCGCCGCGGCGGGCATCGTCGGCGCGGGGTTGGGCGTCGGCGGTCTCTCGCCGCTGGTGCGGGCGATTCCACCCGAACTGGAGGGTATCGGGCCGGGGCTGACCGGCGCGGCGGTCGGTCTCGTGTTCGCCGTCGGGGAGGTCGGTGGTTTCCTCGGACCCGTGACCGTCGGCGTCCTCCACGACCTCACGGGGTCGTACGTCCCCGGCCTCGCGGTGCTTGCCTGCGGTGGCATCGTGGCCGCGTTCGCGGGGGTCGGGATGCGACGGTGACGGCGCGGGCGGCATACTCAAGTGAGCGACGGCGCAGTGAGACAGTATGAGCGAGGAGTCGGGCGCGATACGGGAACTCGATGCGGCGACGGTCGAGCGCATCGCGGCCGGAGAGGTGGTCGAACGCCCCGCCTCCGCGGTGAAGGAGTTGGTCGAGAACAGCATCGACGCCGACGCCACCCGCGTCGAGGTAGCCGTCGAGTCCGGCGGGAAAGACGGGATTCGCGTGACCGACGACGGCGTCGGCATGTCCGAGTCAGAGGTCCGGGCCGCCGTCCGGGAACACACCACCTCGAAGATACGCGACATCGACGACCTCGAATCCGGCGTCGGGACGCTGGGCTTCCGCGGCGAGGCCCTCCACGCCATCGGTGCCGTCTCGCGGCTGACCATCGAGACCCGACCTCACGGCGGTACCCGGGGCACGCGTCTCCGCGTCGAGGGCGGCGAGGTGACGACGGTCGAACCCACGGGCTGTCCGGAGGGGACCACGGTCGAGATAGCGGACCTCTTCTTCAACGTCCCGGCCCGCCGGAAGTACCTGAAACAGGACGGGACGGAGTTCGCACACGTCAACACTGTCGTCACGGGCTACGCGTTGGCGAACCCGGACGTCCGCGTCAGCCTCGACCACGACGGGCGCGAGACGTTCGCCACGACGGGCGACGGCGACCTCCAGAGCGCGGTCATGTCGGTGTACGGCCGCGAGGTGGCGAGCGCGATGGTCCCCGTCGACGGGCCGGACGGGGGAGCCGAGGACGCCCCGCTCACGGACGTGTCGGGGCTTGTCAGCCACCCCGAGACCAACCGGGCGAGCGGGGAGTACGTCGCCACCTACGTCGACGGGCGGTACGTCCGCTCGACGGCGGTCAGGGACGCCGTGGTCGAAGCCTACGGGACGCAACTGGCACCCGACCGCTACCCCTTCACGGTCCTGTTCCTGTCGGTGCCGCCGGGGACCGTGGACGTGAACGTCCACCCACGCAAGACGGAGGTGCGGTTCGCGGACGAGGAGGGTGTCCGCAAGCAGGTCCGCAGTGCAGTCGAGACGGCCCTCCTCGAGGCGGGTATCCTCCGCTCGTCTGCCCCGCGGGGGCAGTCGGCCCCCGACCAGACCGAAATCAGCCCGGAACGGGACGGGCCGGACGACGAGGGTCGGGCAACGAGTGAAACTGTCGCGGACAACGACGAACGTGGTTCGGAAACGCAGGACGACCCGCCCACGCGTTCGGGCGAGGCCATCGGGCCGGGAGACATCCGTACCCGAGCGGACGCGGACCCGACCCCAGCGACGGACGAGGACAGCGACGAACCGCGGGAGACACCGACCACCGCGGACACGTCGGCAGGCGGCGGGTCGCGTGCGGACGACGCCCCAGAGCCACAGCGTACGGAGGACACCTCGGTGTCACAGCGTGCGGATGCGGACGCAGACAGTGACCATCACCGCCGGTTTCGCCCGGGCACGGAGCAGGCACGACTCGGTGACGACGAGGCGGTCGGTGCCGAGCGGGAGGCGTTCGACCGCCTGCCGTCGATGCGAGTCCTCGGGCAGTTCGACGGGACGTACGTCGTCGCCGAAACCGCGGACGGCCTCGTGTTGGTGGACCAGCACGCGGCCGACGAGCGGGTCAACTACGAGCGGTTGCGCGAGCGACTCGCGGGCGGGACGGACACGCAGGTGCTGGCCGACCCGGTGACACTCTCGCTGACGGCACGGGAGGCCGCGCTGGTCGCCGAGTACGAGGACGCGCTGGCGCGGCTGGGTTTTCGCGTGGACCTGACCGACGAGCGGACCGTGGCGGTGCGGACGGTGCCGGACCTCGTGGCCGAGGCGGCGGACCCGTCCCTGCTCCGGGAGGTGTTGTCGGCGTTCGTCACCGGCGAGTCGGCGGCCGCGGAGACGGTGGAGGCGGCGGCCGACGACCTGCTGGCGGACATGGCCTGCTACCCGTCGATAACGGGGAACACGTCGCTGACCGAGGGGTCGATTGGTGACCTCCTGCGGGCACTCGACGACTGTGAGAACCCGTGGGCCTGCCCGCACGGGCGGCCGGTCGTCGTGGAACTGGACCGCGACGAACTGGCGGCACGGTTCGAGCGGGACTACCCCGGGCACGGCGGCAGGCGGGACTGACGGGCAACCGCAGTCCAGCACCGCGTGCGAGTTATCCCCACGAACTAAGCCCCCCGGCTTCCATTGAGCGGACATGACAGAACTGGTGACATTCGGGGAGACGGCTCTCAGACTATCGCCGCCGGGGGACGGACGGTTGGAGACGACGGACGAACTCGACGTGTGGGCCTCGGGGGCGGCGAGCAACGTCGCCGTGACGGCGAGTCGACTCGGGACCGAGACGACGTGGACCTCGACGCTCGCGGACACGCCGCTGGGGCGGCGGGCGGTGTCCGAACTGCGTGGGCACGGTGTCACGACGGACCTGACGTGGACCGACGCCGACGAGAGCCGACAGGGGCTGACCTTCTTCGAGCGCGGGAACGAACCGCGCGGGAACCTCGTCCTCGACGACCGGCGCGGCACCGCCATCGAGTCGGTCGAACCGAGTCACCTCCCGATGGACGCGATACAGGAGGCCGGAGCCGTCTTCGTCAGCGGCGAGAGCATCGCGCTGGGTGACGCCGTCGCGGAGACGGCACTCGCCGCGCTCCGAGCAGCGAGCGGCGCGGCCGTCCTCGGCGTCGACCACCGACCGGACCTCTGGTCGGCCGAAGCGGCACGCGAGACGCTGACGGAGATGTTCCCGGCCGTCGATATCCTCGTCGTCAACGAGGAGCAGGCCGAGACGGTCCTGCAGGTGTCCGGCCGCCCCCCGGAAATCGCCCACCAAATCGGCTCCGAGTACGACTTCCAGACAGTCGTCATCACGCAGGGCGACCGGGGCGCGCTGGTCTGGCACGACGAGACGATTCACGACAGGGACGCCGTCGAGACGGAGCCAGTGGAGACGAGCGGCCAGCACGCGGCGTTCACCGGCGCGTACCTCGGGCGGCGCGTCGCGGGCGAGTCGGTGTCGGACGCGCTGACCCACGGCGTCGCGGCGGCGGCACTCAGCCGGACGATTCCCGGTCCGGTTCCGGCGGTCAACCCCGACGAGGTGGAACGCGTCGTCGAGACGATGGACGGCGGGTCGGGAGGCGGCGGGCGCAGCGGAATCCGGTAGCGGCCTCCCGAGCCGACCGTTCCGCTCCGGAGCGGAACGGTCACGTACGGAGCAGTCGGAACCCCGATTTAACACGAGTCGGCCGGTAGCGGACACATGGCAGACGCGAGCGGGGCGGCGTCCGACGAGGGCGCGGGACGGGAGGGAGACCCGAGTGTCCGCGCGACGGTTCGGCAGTTCCTCGCGTTGGAGCGTGACGTGTTCGTCCTCTCGCTGGCGATGTTCGCGTTCAGCCTCGGCTTCCAGATGACCGGACGGTACCTCCCACGGTACATGAGCGTCCTCGGGGCAGGGGGCGTGGCAATCGGGCTGTACGGGAGTGTGGGGAACCTCATCAGTGCCGTGTACCCCTATCCCGGCGGCGCGCTCTCGGACCGCGTCGGGTCGCGGTACGCGCTCACCCTGTTCGGCCTCGCCTCCACGGTGGGCTTTCTCGTCTGGGTCGCCGCGCCGCTGTTCGGGACTGTGACGGTCACGCTCCCCCCGCTCCCGCTGGTGAACGTCGAGACGGTGGTCCTCCCCGTCGGCGTCTTCCTCGGCCTCTTTCTGGCGCAGGCGTGGAAGTCCTTCGGCCTCGGGGCGACGTTCGCCGTCGTGAAACAGAGCGTGCCCCCCGAACGGCTCGCAACCGGGTTCGCCAGCACGGAGACGGTCCGGCGGCTGGCGTTCCTGCTCGGTCCCCTGCTGGCGGCCGGTCTCATCGCCGTGTTCGGGTTCGACGCCGGGTTCCGGGTGGTGTTGGTCGTCGCCGCCGTCGCGGGGCTGGTCGGCACCGTCGCCCAGCACGCCCTCTACGACGCCAGCGAGGACACCGTGGGCAAGTCCGCCGGCGGCGTCGCCGGGGTGGTCGCGGACCTCCGTGCGATGCCGCCGGAACTCCCGCCGCTGCTGGTGGGCGACACGCTCGTTCGCTTCGCCAACGGGATGGTGTACGTCTTCTTCGTCATCGTGGTCACGGAGTTTCTGGCCGTCGAGGCCACCCTGCCCGTCGTGGGCTACCTCTCCCCGGACGCGCTGTTCGGCGTCCTGTTGGCTGTGGAGATGGCCGTCGCACTCCTGAGCATGGTCCCGGTGGCGAAACTCGCGGAGCGCGTCGGTCTCAAGCCCGTCGTCGCCCTCGGGTTCGCCGTCTACGCCGTCTTCCCCGTCCTCCTGATTTCGGCCCCCGCGGACCCGCTGGTAGTCGGCCTGCTGTTCGCGTTCTCGGGGCTTCGCTTCGCCGGCCTGCCGGCCCACAAGGCACTCGTCGTCGGCCCCGCCGAGCAGGGTGCTGGCGGGCGGGTGACCGGTGCCTACTATCTCCTGCGCAACACGCTCGTCGTCCCGAGCGCGTTGCTCGGTGGGTGGCTCTACGACGCCTACTCGCCGGAGCTGGCCTTCGGCGTGGCCTCGGCCGTCGGCGTGGCCGGCGTGGCCGTCTTCCTCGTCTTCGGCGCGGAGTTCGAGGCCTCCCAGTGAGCGGCGTGTCGTCCTCTCACGTCTCGTCCGGGTCGTAGGGCCGGGCGTCGTCCACCGACGGCGCGCCGATAGCGAGGACGCGGACCGATTCGGTGGCGTCCTCGGGGTTGTGTGCCCGCTGTGGGTTGCCGGGTTCGACCACGAAGACGTGGTCCGTCTCGACGGTGAACGTCTCCGCGGGCGTCTCGACGTGGAGCGTGCCGTCGAGGACGTAGAACGCCTCGACCTGTTCGTCGTGGGAGTGGTACTTCAGCGGGAGTTGCTCGCCGGGGTCGGCCTCGTACACCCGGAGGCCGAGTTTCGCGTCCTGATACGGCAGGTCGGCCGCGTCGCTGACCGACCGCACGTCGACCGGCCGGTCGTCCCACTGGTCCAGTTCGGCGGGGTCGATGAGGTGGTAACCCATGCCACGTCTCGGACGGCCGGGTGCCTCAATCTTTGCCCCGTCGGGGCGGCGGCGAACCTGTCGCCGCGAGCAGCCTCAGCTCGTGGAGAACCCGCCGTCGACGACGAGGCCGTGGCCGGTAATCCACGACGCCTCGTCTGAGGCCAGAAAGAGGATGGCGTCGGCTATCTCCTCGGGTTCGCCGAGGCGTTTCAGCGGGTACTCCGCTTCCATCTTCTCGCGGGCGGCCGCCGGGTCGTCCTGCCCGGCGAAGAACTTCTCGGCCAGCGGCGTGTCGGTGAAGCCCGGACAGACGGTGTTGGCCCGGACGCCGTAGGGGCCGGCCTCGGCCGCGATGGCGCGCGTGAAGTTCAGGACCGCACCCTTCGACAGGGAGTATGCCGCCTGCTTCGGGAGGCCGAGAATCGACGCCAGTGACCCCACGTTGACGATAGCACCGTGACCCTGCTCTTTCAGCACCGGGAGGGCCGCGCCACAGCCGTTCCAGACGCCCTTGACGTTCACGTCGAGGACGAACTCGAACATGCTGTCGGCCACGTCCTCCATGCTCTCGGGCGGGTGGCCGACGCCGGCGTTGTTGACCATCACGTCGAGGCCGTGGTCCTCGGCCACGTCCAGTACCACCTCGTCGAAGGCGTCGCCGTCGGTCACGTCGAGTTTCCGGAACTCCGCACCGCCCGCGTCCGCGTCCTCGATGTGAGCGACGGTCTCCTCGCCGCCGTCCTCGTCCACGTCGGTGACGACGACGTACGCCCCTTCGCTGGCACAGCGTTTCGCCGCCGCGCGGCCGATTCCTGACCCTGCACCCGTCACGAACACGGTGTCGTCTTCGAGTCGCATGGCCCCACCCACAGCCGCCGCGCCAATAAAACTACCAGTTGGTGTGAAAGCTCGCCATCCAGTTTACAGAGTAAGTATTTCACGCCGAGACGCTACCAGTTGAAACGCCCTCAGTCGTCGAGCGCGGGCGTCGCCGCGCAGTTGTTCGGGCCGAGTTCCATCTCGAAGGCCTCGTCGTCGGCCGCGGCTTCGAGGCCGAGGTTCGTGGCGACGACGCGCTCGTAGTTCGCTGGCTGGGGCGGCATGTCGCGGACGACGCGGGCGACGAACTCGCTACGGTCCATCTCGAAGACGGGGAGCCGCTCGCGCAACTCGCCCAGCGTGGCGGTGTGGCTGCCGTCCGGAGCGGCCGTCGCCGCGTCGCTGTAGTGTCCGGGGGCGACGAGCGTGTCGTCCGGGAACTCGGCGAGGCGGTCGGTCAGTGACTCGTGGAGTCGCGCCGCGAGTGCCTCCGCGCCCCCGTCACCGCGCTGGAGGTCCGGCCGAGCGACGCTCTCGGTGAACAGGCTGTCGCCGGAGAGCAACACGTCGCCGACGGCGACAGCGGTCATGCCCGTGGTGTGCCCCGGGAGGTGGACGAACCGGAGCGTCGCGTCCCCGACGGTCAGTTCCTCGCCGTCGATGACCGTCGTCACGTCGTAGTCGGCACCGCGTTCGGCCGACAGTCGCGGCATGAGGCGGGCGGCCCCCGTCTCGTCGGCCAGTTCCCGCAGGCCGCTGACGTGGTCGGCGTGGACGTGCGTGTCGAAGACTGTGGTTATGTCGGCCCCCCGTTCTGCCGCATCCGAAACGTAGCGGTCGGTGAACGCACGGAGCGGGTCCACGACGGCCGCCTCGCCGCTGGCGACGACTGCGTAGGAGAGACAACCACTCGCTGGGCGGCGGTACTGTAGGACCGTCGGGTCGGTCGAGATTTCGGTCGCCTGATACACCCGTGCCCACCCGCGCATTCCCTCTGCGAGGTTGCGGGCGTCGATACCCACGTCCCGAAGGAGTTCGGCCACGTGGTCGCTCGCCTCACCGCGGCCACAGACGACGGTGATGGGACCGTCGCCGTCGATGCCGGCCGCGAGGTCAGCCACGCCGTCAGTGACCTCCGCCTGTATCCACTTGCTGTTTGGAATCTGCGTCGCAGTGACGCCGGGGCCGTCGATGTGCCACTCCTCGAACTCGTCGCGGTTGCGCACGTCGAGCAGTCGGACGGCCTCGCCGGCGTCGATGCGGTCCGCGAGTGCCGCCGGAGTCAAGGCGTCGGAGTCGGTCATGCACGCCGGTACGGCCGCCCGGCGAATAAACGACCCGGCGGGAGAACTATGAGCGGGCCGGTGGTAGAGCCGACATGGACGCCGAAACGTTTCTCGACAGCGTGAGCGACGAGGAGTACACCGCAATCGAACGCCTCGGGTCGGACAAGGCACTCATCGCGGCCACCGACGCGACGCTCGAAACGGCCGTCGTCCTGCGCGTGGTCGCCGCGACGGAGCAGGCACTCCACGAGACGACGACGGAGTGGGCGGAGATGGCCGAGAACACGGCGGCACGGGACCTGTTCGAGCGCGTGGCCGCCGCGGCGGCGAACCGCGCCGAGGCGGTTGTCGCCGAACTCGACGACGAGACAGTCCCCCCCGCCGAGACGTTCCCCGCCGCCGACGTGGCCGTCGCCGACGACGTGGAACGGGTCGCCGCGCTGGTCGGGCAGGCCGTCGTCGCCCAGCGGACGCTCCTGCAGGCGGTGAACTTCTTCGTCAACGAGGCCGACGAGCGGCGAGCGGGCCTCCTGCGGGACCAGCGGAGTGCGGCCAGCAACCGCGCCGACGACGGCGCGGCGACGCTCGAATCCCTCTGTGCCGACGACGGCGACTGGGAGCGGGCACTCGACACCGCCTGCGACGTGGTCGACGCCGCCTACGGCATCTACGTGTCCCGTCTCGAAGCAATGGGTGTCGACCCCAAGCCCGTCTGTTAACGCTCGCCGCTCTCGGCACCCTCGGGCGGGTCGTCTTGGAACGCGGCGACGGCCGCGCGGAACTCGTCGGGAATCCGCGTCGGCTCCTCGGTGTCGGCGTCGACGGCGACGTGGGTGACGGTCCCCTCGGCGAGCAACACGCCGTCGTCCGTCCGGCGGGCGACGTACTCGGAGGTCATGCTCGACTCGCCGACAGTCGCCACGCGCAGGCCGTGGGTCAACTCGTCGCCGAACCCCGCCTGCCCGCGGTAGTCGATGTCGACGTTCACCACGTGGATGTCCCAGCCGGCGGCTTCGATGTCCGCGTAGCTGTACCCGATTTCGCGGAAGAACTGCGAGACCGTCTCGTCCTGAAAGGTGACGTAGTTGGCGTAGAAGACGACGCCCTGCCGGTCCGTCTCCTCGAACCGGACGCGGTTCTCCCAGATGGTGGGGAGGTCCATAGCGTGGGAGGTGCGGCCGCGAAGTTACCTCTTACGCCTCCTCGATGGTGCCGAGGACGCGCTGTGAGAACTCCGTCTCGGTCACCTCACCCGTCGCGAGTTCGTGGAACCACTCGGCGTCTGCGTGCCACGTCCCGAGTCGGTCACCGTCCAAATCAGTGACGGTGCCGTCCACGTCGACCGGGTCCCACCCCTCCTCGCGCAGGTCACGCAGGAGGTTGAGTACCCGGCCGATGTCGCGGTGTGGGACGCCGTCGGTGGCGTGGACCGTCTCGTAGGTGACCACCAGCGTCTCCTCGCCGTGGGTCAGTCCGGTGACGTAGATGCCGTGGCTCAGGAGGCGGTTCTCGATGCGGTCGTCGATGTCCTCCGGCGCGGCCATACGCTACGTACGGAAACGAACGGCTTGTGCCTTCGGGCGGACAGTCAGGCACCCGACGGCCGCGGGCGGTCGTACTCGTCTCTGAGCGTGTTCGCCAGCAGGCCGTCCTTCTGGAGGGTAAAGTAGAGCGCGACGAACGGATGGGTCTCGGGACGGATGACGAACACCTCGTACGGCGGTTCGGCACCGCCGTCTTCGAGTTTGTCCAGCATCGGCTCGATGGTCATCCGACCCGTTCTGAACGAGTCGAACACGTCCCGTTCGCCGCGCTGTTTCGCCACCGTGTAGACGACGCCGTTGGCCTCGCCGTCCGTCCCGTAGGTCACGTCCGAGGCGATTGGTTCCCGGTCACGAGTGCTCTGCTGGAAGGTGCGCTCGGCCTGGTCGAAGATGTCCGGCGTGCCGTCCACGAAGACGAACAGCGTCTCCCGTTCGACCGACAGGTCGGCGAACGCGGGGCCGTCGTCCTCGGCCCAGTCGAGCGTCGCGGCGACGAGATAGCCCGGCCGTAAGCCGTCGACTGTCGATTGGAGCGCGTCGTCGTAGCCGTCGGCCCGCACGGTAATCGGGTCCTCGGTGCCGCGTTCGACGAGGCGGATGCTCTCCCCCCGGTCGCTCTCGAAGACGCGGTACGTGCCGGATTCCGTCCTCGTCATACGCCGGGGTAGACGGTCACGGCCTAAAGCACCGCCGATAGGCGACGGCCCCGCGGCGGGGTTTTTGCCCGTCCGGGCACAAGACCGAGTATGAACGTCGTCTCGCTCCTCCCCTCGGCCACCGAAATCGTCTACGCGCTGGGACTCGACCCCGTCGGCGTCTCCCACGAGTGTGACTACCCGCCCGAAGCGACCGAGAAGCCGACGGTCAATCGCTCGCGAGTCGACCCGGAGGCGAGCAGTTCAGAGATAAACGAACAGGTCGCGACAGCCGAAGACGACGGCGGCGTGTACGCAATCGACCGCGAGACGCTGGCGACGCTCGACCCGGACCTCGTCGTCTCGCAGGGCATCTGTGACGTGTGTGCCGTCGACGAGGTACTCGTCCGGGAGGCAGTCGACGAACTCGGACTCGACGCCGCCGTGCTGACGACGGACCCGCACAGTCTCGACGACGTGTTCACGGACATCCAGCGTCTCGGCGACGCGACGGGGCGGAGCGAGCGAGCGCGGGAACTGGTCGCCGACCTCCGGGAGCGCGTCGCGGCCGTCGAGCGCACGGCCACGGCACACGTGAGCGAACGGCCGAGCGTCGCCGTGTTGGACTGGATGGACCCCGTGATGGTCGCGGGCCACTGGATTCCCGAGATGGTCGAGACGGCCGGCGGCGAGTACGGCCTCGCCGACCCCGGCGCGCGCTCCCGTCCCCGCGAGTGGCGCGAGATTCGGGAGTACGACCCGGACGTCCTCGTCGCCGCCCCCTGTGGGTTCGGCCTCGACCAGACCATCGAGAACATCGGTGACCTGACCGACCGCGAGGGGTGGGCGGACCTGACCGCCGTCCGCGAGGGGCGAGTGTACGCCCTCGACGGCCACCACTACGTGAACCGCCCGGGGCCGCGACTCGTCGAGACGCTGGAGTTTCTCGCGGGGGTGTGTCACCCCGACACGTTCGCGTCCCCGCCGTCGGACGTGGCCCGGTCGCTCACAGAGGTCACGGCGTAGATGCTCGCCCTGTCGCGTGCGGCGTACGACGCGGTCATCGACCACGCACGGACCGGGGCACCGGAGGAGGTGTGCGGCGTCCTCGGCGGGGACCACGGGGACGGGGAGAGCGAGGTCGACAGCGCGCTCCGAGCCACGAACGTCGCCGACAGCCCCCGGGCCGCCTACGAACTCGACCCCGCGGAGCAACTCGACCTGATGCGGACCGTCGAGGACGCGGGCCGCGAGGTTGTCGGGTTCTACCACTCACACCCCGCCGGGCCGCCGACACCGAGCGAGACGGACAGAGAGCAGGCGACGTGGGTGGGCTACGTCTACGTCATCGTTTCCCTCGACGGCGAGTATCCGTACGTCGGCGCGTGGCGGTGGACCGGGGCGGCGTTCGAGCGGGAGGCCGTCGCGGTCAGCGGCGGCGGGGACGCGTCACGGTAGCGGCGGGAGAGAACGACGCGGCCGACGGCTCAGTCCGCACCGATGGCGCACGTCTCGACGTACTCCACCTCCGCGACGGAGTCGATGGCGGGGTCGTCGCCACAGACCGGGCAGTCCGGGTTGGGTTGGATGGGAACCTCCTCGAAGTCCATCGCCATCGCGTCGTAGAAGAGGAGGCGGCCGTCGAGCAACTCGCTCTCGTCGGCGAGACCCGCGTCTTCGAGTATCCACTTGACCGTCTCCGTGGCCTGAATGCACCCGACGGTTCCGGGGAGGACGCCCAGCACGCCCGCCTCCGAGCAGTCGGGAATCTCCCCGGCGGGCGGTGCCTCGGGGAACAGACAGCGGTAACACGGCGAGTCCGCACGCTGTGCGAACGTCGTCACCTGCCCCTCGAAGCGGTAGATTGCACCGTGAGAGAACGGCTGTCCGGCGAGCGTGCAGGCGTCGTTTATCAGAAAGCGCGTCTCGAAGTTGTCGCTGGCGTCGACCACGAAGTCGTAGTCCGCGATGAACGCCTCGACGTTGTCGGCCGTGACCCGCACCTCGTGAGGGTCGACGGTCACGTCGGGGTTCAGGTCGGCGACGAACTCGGCGGCACTCTCGACTTTCGGGCGGCCCACGTCGGCGTCGGCGTGGACGATTTGCCGCTGGAGGTTGCTCCGCTCGACAGCGTCGGCGTCGGCGATGCCCACCCGACCGACGCCCGCGGCCGCGAGGTACTGAATCACGGGGGAGCCGAGACCGCCCGCGCCGACGACGAGGACGCTGGCATCGAGCAGGGCCTTCTGTCCGTCCGGCCCGAGGTCCTCCATGATGATGTGCCGGGAGTAGCGGTCCAGTTGCGTCGGGTCGAGGTTCAGGTCGCTCATACGCGGGCTTGGACGCCGGCGGGAATAAGCGGCCGGGGCGTGAGTGCGAACGCTACGCGAGCGACCGGCCTCAGAGGTCGTAGAGGTCGCCGAACTTCCCGGTGGCGTAGTCGAGGAAGTAGTCCGCAGTCAGGTCCTCGCCGGTGGCCTCCCGAATCAGCGCGTCCGTCTCGTACCGACAGCCGTGACTGTGGACGTTCTCGGTCAGCCAGTCGTGGAGGGTGCCGAACTCGCCGGCGTGGATGTCCTCGTCGAGTGACCCGAGGTCCGCCTCGGCGGCCGCGAACACCTGTGCCGCGAGGACGCTCCCCAGCGAGTAGGTCGGGAAGTAGCCGAACGCGCCGTTCGTCCAGTGGATGTCCTGCAGACAGCCCTCGGCGTCGGTGTCCGGGCGGACGCCGAGGTACTCCTCCATCTTGTCGTTCCAGACGGCGGGGACTTCGGCCACGTCGAGGTCGCCGCGCACGAGGTCACGCTCGATTTCGAACCGGAGGATGATGTGCATGTGGTAGGTGAGTTCGTCGGCCTCGACGCGAATGAGATTCGCGGGGTCCACCTGATTGGCCGCCTCGTGGAGCGTCGCAGGGTCGGCGTCGACGCCGAGGTGGTCGTTCACCCGCGGGGCGAGGAAGTCCCAGAACGGCCGCGAGCGGCCGACGTGGTTCTCCCAGAGCCGGGACTGTGACTCGTGGACGGTCAAGTCGCGGGACTCGCCCAGCGGCGTCCCGTAGTGGTCCTGCGGGAGGCCGAGCGTGTAGGTGGCGTGGCCGAACTCGTGGATGGTCGAGCCGAGGGCGTCCAGCGGGTCCTCGGGGGCGAAGCGGGTGGTCACCCGGGCGTCGAACTGCGTGCCCATCGAGAACGGGTGGGGTGCGGTGTCGAGGCGGCCGCGGTCCCAGTCGTAGCCCAGTTCGTCCAGTGCCTCGCGGACGAGTGCCCGCTGTGTGTCCTCGTCGTACGTTCCGTCGAACGGGTCGGCGAGGGTGCGGTCGCTCTCCGCGATGGCGTCTATCAGCGGGACGAGTTCGTCCCGCAGGCGTTCGAGGATTCGCTCGGCGGTGTCGATGTCCAGATACGGCTCGTACTCCTCGAACAGCACCTCGTAGGGGTCGCGGTCCGGGTCGATGTGGTCGGCGTACTCGCGTTTGAGGTTCAGGATCTCCTCCAGCGTGGGCGCGAAGGCGTCGAAATCGTCCTCGCCTTTGGCCTGCTCCCAGACCGGGAGGGCGTTGGAGGTCGTTTCGGAAATCTCCTCCACGAGGTCGCCCGGGACGCGGGTGGCGCGCTCGTGTTCCCGCCGGATTTCGCGGACGGTGGCCGCCTGCTCGGCGTCCAGTTCGGCGGCCTCCAGGTCGTCCAGATAGTCCGAGAGGGCGTCGTCGGTCAGCATCTCGTGGTGGACCGCCGAGAGCGCGGCGGTCTGCTGTGAGCGGGCGGGCGTCCCGCCCTCGGGCATCATCACCTGCTGGTCCCAGTTGAGGAGGCCGGCGGCGTTCCCGACGTTGGTCATCCGTCGAACGTGGTCGGTGAACTGCTCGTACGTGTCCCCCGTCGTGGCGTTCTCACTCATCGTCGGATGGTGGGGGCGGGAGCGTAATAACTGGCGGGCTACCCGGCCCGGTCACTCCTGCTGTTGGACGAGTTCCCGAACCCACACGGGGACCGTCTCGGTGTGAGACTCGCCGCTCAGGACGACTGTCGCCGTCACCGCCCGCGGCGTCGCGGCGACGGTCGGGTGGAAGGACGCGTCGGGCGTGAACACCACGTCGCCGTCACGGTCGAGCGTGGTCGTCAGGTTGACCGTGGCTGCAAGTCCGTCGCCCGCCGGTGCGGTGCCGAATCCGACGCTCGGTGACCCGTCGGTGCGGGCGTCGAGGTGGTCCGCGACAACGTCGGCGGCGACCGACGCGCACTCGGTCCGCCCCCATCGCTCGAAGGGCATCGTCTCGTACACCGGTTCCCGGGTCGGCGGACCGTCGCCGGGCGTCCCGACGTGCCGGTACGCGGCGACGTACTCGACGGCGTGTTGCTCGGGCAGGTACGTCAAGTCGGGGTCGGTGACCGTCCGTTCGACGGAAACCGGGTCGGCCTCGCCGCGTACCGGACCGCGGCCGTCGCCGAGCGAGGGCGCGTCGTCGGTCGGCGTTCCTGTCGTCGCGGTGTCGGTCCCTGTCGGAGCGGCCGTCTCGTCGGGGTCGGCGGCGGGCGGCCGGCCGCCACACCCAGCGAGTGCGACGGTGCCACCGGCGAGGGCGGCGAGGAGGGCGCGTCGTGAGCGGGGCATCGTGGCTGACTGACAAGACCAGCGACAAGTGTCTTCTGGACGGGACTATCCGACCGTCTCTGCGACCCGGCGATAGATGTCGGCGCACCGCTCGATGACCGACAGCGACGCCGACTCCGCGGCCGTGTGGGCCTCGCCGGGTTCGGCGACGCCACAGATTACGCAGTCGGTGCCGGCCTGTGAGAGCCATCCGGCGTCCGTCGCGTGCGGTTTGACGACGTGTTCGGGGTCGCCGTCCTGTGCGGCGTCGGCGGCGGCCAGCACCGCGTCGGCGAAGGCCTCGTCCCCACACTGCATCGGCGGCAGGTCCTGGTCGGCGGTCCACGCCACGCCGTCGATGGTCTCGACGCGGCCCACGTCGGCGCGTTCGCCGGGGACGGTGCGCTCGTCGACGGTCACCGCACAGCGGTCGGGCACGACGTTCATCGCCGTCCCACCGTCGATTTCCGTGACTGCGACGCTCCCGGTCAGGTCGTGCCCGAGTACGCTGGTCGAGGGAAATTCGAGGTCCCGAATCTCGGCCACGGCGTCCGTGGCGCGGTAGATGGCGTTCTCACCTTCGTCCACCTCGCTCGCGTGTGCGGCCTCGCCGCGGGCCGTGACGGTGCTCCCGCGCCGCCCCTTGTGGGCGATAGCCACGTCGGTCACGCCGTCGGCGGAGTACCCGGTCGACCCCTCGCCCACGATGGCGTAGTCGGGGGCGAACCCGTCGTCGATTGCGACACGCGCGCCGACGCCGCCGACTTCCTCGCCGACGAACGAGGCGAAGGCGAGTTCGCCCGCGGGGTCCGCCTCGGCGAACGCGACCATCGCCGCCGCGACGGCACCCTTCATGTCGGCCGTCCCGCGGCCGTGGAGGCGGCCGTCACGCCGCTCGACGACGTACCCGTCGCCGTCGACCTGTCCGTCGTCCGGCGGCACCACGTCGTGGTGCCCGACGAACGCGAGCGTTCGGTCGCCGCTACCTTTGTGGGCAACGACGTTGCCGCCGCGGCCCTCGTCGGCCCCGGCGTCGTCGCGAGTCACGGTCGCGTCGGTGTGGTCGCGGAGCCAGTCCGCGATGAAGTCGCCGACGGCGGCCTCGGACTCGTGGCTCGGAATCGAGGCGAGGTCGTGGGCGAGGTCGGTCGCGTCCATGTCCTGTGGGTGCGAGCGGTCGGGCATAAGCCCACGGGCACGGCGACAGACGGGTGGCCGACACGCGCTGTTTCCCAAGAGATTTGACGCTGTTCGTGAAATCTCGGGTGAATGCCGTCATCGCCGGACCACGCGACAGAGAGTCGACCGACGCTCCGCGAGTCGGTGCCGCCGCTGCGGGAGTGGGCGAGTACCTTCCTCGTCGGCCTGTTCATGGGGAGTGCCGACGCCGTGCCCGGCGTCTCCGGCGGGACCATCGCGCTCATCGCCGGTATCTACGAGCGGCTCATCACCGCCGTCACCGCCGTCACGCCCGAGCGCGTCGTCGGCTTTCTCGCCGCCCTGACGCCGCTTTCGGGGGGCGTGTCGGTCCGCGAGGCGGTCGGCATCTTCGACGACGTGGACGGGTGGTTCCTCCTCGCCCTGCTGGGCGGTATCGTCACTGCCGTCGTCACCATCACCAGAGTCGTCCACTGGGCCGACCAGCAGTACCCGGTCGTCCTCTTTGGCTTCTTCTTCGGCCTCATCGCAGCCTCCGCGGTGGTCCTCCTGCGGGCCATCTCCATCCGTACCGTCGGGTCGGGGGCCGCCGCAGTCGTCGGGTTCCTGTTCGCGTTCCTCCTCTCGGGCAGCGCGGACGGCGTGCTCGGCGGCGACCTCCCCGTCGTGTTCGTCGCCGGGGCCATCGCGGTGAGCGCGATGATTCTCCCCGGCATCTCCGGGTCACTCCTGCTCGTGATTCTGGGGCAGTACACCCGGCTCTCGACGGCCCTCTCGGAGTTCGTCGACGGCCTGACTGGCCTCGTCACCGACGGGTCGACCGACGCGATAGCCGGGCAGGGACCGGTCATCGTGACGTTCGTCGGCGGCGGCCTCGTCGGCTTGTTCACGGTGTCGCGGCTGGTCCGGTACGCGCTGGACCGCAACCGCGAGGCGACGCTGGCCTTCCTCGTCGCCCTCGTCGTCGGCGCGCTTCGGGCACCGGTCGCGGAGATTCGGGGGCGGCCGGGATACGGGTTCTCGGCGGAGGTGGTGGCCGCGTTCCTCGGCGTCGCAGTCCTCGGGGCCGTCTTCGTCCTCGCGCTGGACTGGTACGCGGCCGACTTCGAAATCGAGGACATCTGACCCCGGCCGTGACACGTCGGCGGGGCAGGCCATCACGCCCCTTATGAGGGAACCGCTCCAAGCGGGGGTATGGACATCGTACCGGACACGAGCGTGGTCATCGACGGCCGCGTGTCCGAACACGTCGAGTCCGGTGAGTTCGCCGGCGCGACGATACACGTTCCCGAGGCCGTGGTGGGCGAGCTGGAGGCACAGGCCAACGACGGCCGCGAGAGCGGGTGGGACGGCCTGTCGGAACTCCAACGACTCGCCGGCCTCTCGGACGCGGACGAGATGACGCTCGAATACGTGGGCCGACGGCCCGACGCCGTCGAGAAGCGCGACGCCGGCGAGGGCGAAATCGACGCCCTGATACGCGACATCGCCGCCGAGTACGAGGCGACGCTGTTCACCTCCGACGTCGTCCAGAGCGAGGTGGCCCGGGCGAAGGGGCTGACCGTCGAGTACGTCGAGCCACGGACCGAGGCCGTCGAGGACCTCGCCATCAAGCAGTTCTTCGACGAGCAGACGATGAGCGTCCACCTGCGGGCCGGGGAGCGGCCGCGGGCCAAGCGCGGAGCCATCGGCGACATGCATTACGAGGTCATCCGCGAGGACGTGACCGACGAGGGGCAACTCAAAGACTGGGCACAGGAGATAGAGAACAGTGCTCGCGCCGACCCGGACGGGTTCATCGAACTCTCGGAACCCGGGATGGACATCGTGCAGTTCCGGGAGTACCGCATCGCAATCGCACGGCCGCCGTTCTCGGACGGCTTCGAGATTACCGCCGTCCGACCCATCGTCAAGACGGACTTAGACGACTACGCGATGGCCGACGAACTCCGTGACCGCCTCACGGAGCAACAGCGCGGCGTCCTCATCTCGGGGTCGCCCGGGGCCGGGAAGTCCACGTTCGCACAGGCCGTCGCGGAGTTCCTCGCGAAGAGCGACTTCGCGGTCAAGACGATGGAGAAACCACGGGACCTGCAGGTCGGCCCGGACATCACGCAGTACACCGCGCTGGGTGGGTCGATGGAGAAGACGGCCGACTCCCTGCTGATGGTCCGGCCGGACTACACAATCTACGACGAGGTGCGCAAGACCGACGACTTCGAGGTGTTCGCGGACATGCGACTGGCGGGCGTCGGGATGATCGGCGTCGTCCACGCCACCCGCGCCATCGACGCGCTCCAGCGGCTGGTCGGCCGCGTCGAACTCGGCATGATTCCCCAAATTGTCGACACCGTCGTCTACATCGAGGCCGGGGAGATAGCCAAGGTGTACGACGTGACGACGCAAGTGAAGGTCCCCCACGGGTTGATGGAGGAGGACCTCGCGCGGCCGGTCATCGTCATCCGGGACTTCGAGACGGGCGAACCCGAGTACGAAATCTACACGTTCAACCGGCAGGTCGTGACCGTCCCGCTGAACGACGAGGACGACGGGGCCGGGAGCGAGTCCGGCGTCGACCGCATCGCCAAACAGGAGGTCGAGCGCGAGATTCGGTCCATCGCCCACGGGCACGTCGAAGTCGACCTGCGCGGGCCGAACACCGCCGTCGTCTGGGTCGAGGACGACGATATCTC
Organism: Halorientalis litorea; assembly: GCF_023028225.1. Classification (NCBI taxonomy): domain Archaea; kingdom Methanobacteriati; phylum Methanobacteriota; class Halobacteria; order Halobacteriales; family Haloarculaceae; genus Halorientalis; species Halorientalis litorea. The sequence continues at coordinate 1,940,184 of NZ_CP095482.1, read as the reverse complement.
CCAAGTCATCGGCAAGGGCGGCGGGCGCATCTCCGACGTGGAGAACCGCCTCGGCATCGACATCGACGTGCGCACCCTCTCGGAACGCCCCTCGGGTGCGGGACAGGGGAGTAGCGGTTCGAGCGGCGGTGGCGGCGGCCAACAGGCCGGCGAAATCGTCACCCCGGAGGTTACTTCACGACACATCATCGTCCCGATGGACGGCCACGCGGGCGACACCGTGGAGGTGCAGGCCGACGGCGAGTACCTGTTCACCGCCACCGTCTCGCGGGGCGGCGAAGTCCAAGTCTCCCGTGGGAGTGCAATTGCAGAAGAGTTAGAGCAAGCCATCGACCGCGGCAAGACGATTACCGTCGTCCCCTCCTGAGTGCTGGCCGCGAACTGGGAGCGAGGCTTACAGTTTGCGGGCCATCATCAGTTCGTCGACGGTCTTCTCGCCGATGGTGTAGTGGTCCTTGCGCATGGCCTCGGTGTTCCAGCCGTGGTCTTCGAGGAAGCGGATGGCGGGTTCGTTGGTGACGGGGACACTGTTGTACGCCTTCCGGTAGCCGTTGGCTTCGGCCCAGTCCAGTCCGCGTTCGAGGAGGGCACTACCGATGCCGTGCCGGCGGTGGTCGGGGTCGACGCCGACGGTCTGTTGGGCGGTGTGGCGCAACTGGTCGAGTTGCGGGAGGTCGAGATGGGTCCAGCCGACGAGGGTGTCGTCGATGGCGGCGACGAAGAACACGCGGGACTCGACTGGGTTGTGGCGAGTCACGGTGTCCTCGTAGAGCAGTTCCTCGGCGACGCTCTCGGCGACGACGTACGTCTCCTCGTCGGTGACCGACCGGATGGTCTCGACCAGTCCCTCGAAGTCCTGCTGACGGGCCGGGCGAATCGCGTAGGCCGTTCCGTCCTCGGCTTCGTGTTCCTCGATGGCACCGACGTTCAGCGCGACGCGGAAGTTCCCGTTCTCCTCCTCGATGTACCCTTTGGCGGTGAGACGGTCGAGCGCGTCCCTGAACTCCTCGGCCGACAGCGACACCACGTCGAGTAACTTGTGTCGCTTCGCCGTCCCGTGTCGCTCGACGTATCGGTATATCTGCTCCGTCTCTGCCGACTCGAACGTCGGACGCTCTTCGGCGTTCATAACAGTCTCTACGGCCACGACCGATATATAGGTTGGTCACAGGTACCACACCACACAGTCGGGTGGCGGACCGGCCGCTCCCGGTCGGGGAACGACTGCGTGGGTCGACGACTGTCGGAGAAAGAGGTCAGTCTGAGACGGCGGTGTCGGTCTGGTCTGCGGGCTGGTCGTCGACGACGAGTTCGTAGAGGTTCTGGCGTGCGTCGGCGAAGTAGACGTCCTCGTCGACGACTCCCACCTCCTCGAGACGTTCGAGCGCGTAGCGGACGGTCCGGGCCGATAGCATCGACTCTTCGACGATACCTTTCTGCGTGAGCGGGCCGTCGTACTCCAACACTTTGTAGACGAGCTTCGCGCTCGGCGGGAGGTCCGCGATGGTCTCGCCGTCGGATTCTGCCATTATGATGTCGGTTGGTCCCCGGCGGCATAAAGATTGATGGACGGACACGAAGGGAACGTAAATAGGGCGGCTCTCTCGGGTGTTCGTCGGCCACGCGCGGAGCGGCTGAACAACGAACGGTTTTTGCCTCCGGGTGGCCGACGGGGACGTATGGCAACGGACACGGCCGACAAGCGGGCCGCGCACCTCCGTGGACTGACGGTCACGATGCTGGCCTGTGTCGCCGGTATCGGGGCGGCCGTCGTCTCGCAGGCACTGGCAGCGTCGGCCACCGACACCACCGCCCTGTACGTCGTCGTCGGGGCCATCGCCGTCCAGTTCCCGATTCTGCAGGTGGTAGGCATCGACGTCAACGACTTCTCGACGAAAGACTACCTCTACGTGGCGTTCATGACGTTCTCGCTCTGGTTCGTCTCGTGGGGTGTCCTCCTGACCGCCGGAACGCCCATCAACTTCTAACATGGCAGACGACAGCATCGCGGTCGTCGACCTCGACAGGTGTCAGCCCGACCGGTGTAACTACGAGTGTGCGAACTTCTGCCCGCCCAATCGGACGGGCGAAGAGTGCATCGTCACCCGGGAGGACCGCTTCGAGGACAACGACCTCTACGAGGGAACACCCGACCAGATATCAATCAGCGAGGAACTCTGCCTCGGGGAGAGTTGTGGCATCTGCGTCGAGAAGTGCCCGTTCGACGCCATCGAAATCATCAACCTCCCGCAAGAACTCGACGAGGACCCGGTCCACCGCTACGGCGAGAACGCCTTCTCGCTGTACGGCCTGCCGGCACCGGCGGAAGGGCAGGTCACGGGCATCCTCGGGCCGAACGGTATCGGGAAAACCACCGCCGTCCGCATCCTCGCCGACGAGATGATGCCCAACCTCGGGGAGTTCAACACCGACATCGACTGGGAGCGCGTCTTGGACGAGTACCGCGGCACGGAACTGCAGGACTACCTCGTACAACTGCGCGACGGCGACGTGACCGTCGCCCGCAAGCCCCAGTACGTCGACCGCATCCCAGACCGCTTCGACGGGACGACGCGTGACCTGCTTGCACGCACCGACGAGCGCGGTGCCCTCGACGAGTTGGTCGAGCGGTTCGGCATCGGCGCGGTCATGGACCAGGACATCGACGCCATCTCCGGCGGTGAACTCCAGCGCGTGGCGATGACGGCGACGCTGGCCCGGGACGCCGACTTCTACTTCCTCGACGAGATTACGCCGTATCTGGACATCGGCCAACGCGTCACGGCGGCGCGCATCATCCGCGAACTCGCCGAGGAGGAGGACCGCTCGATGCTCGTGGTCGAACACGACCTCGCTATCCTCGACTTGCTCGCCGACAACGTCCATCTCGCGTACGGGCAGTCCGGCGCGTTCGGTATCATCACGCCGCCGAAGTCGGTACGCAACGGCATCAACGAGTACCTCTCGGGCTATCTGGAGAACGAGAACATGCGCATCCGGGAGTCGGCCATCGAGTTCGAGGAGCACGCTCCCCGCTCGGTGAGTAGCGGCCAAGTCGCCGTGGAGTACCCCGACCTCACCAAATCCTACGGCGACGGCGAGTTCTCCCTCGAAGTCGAGGGCGGCGAAATCCGGGAGAGCGAGGTGCTGGGCGTCGTCGGCCCGAACGGTATCGGGAAGTCGACGTTCGCCAAACTGCTCGCCGGCAGACTCAGCCCCGACGAGGGCACGGTGGACGCCGACCTCGACATCGCCTACAAGCCCCAGTACATCGAAATCGACCAGCACATGCGGGTCGACGCGTTCCTGCGCTCCGTCGCCGACGACTTCGGGTCCTCCTACTGGCAGACCGAAATCGCCCAACCGCTCCAGTTAGAGCGGGTGATGGAGCAGAACCTCACGGACCTCTCGGGCGGGGAACGCCAACGGGTCGCCATCGCGGCCTGCCTCTCGGAGGACGCCGACCTCTACCTGCTCGACGAACCGTCGGCGCATCTGGACGTGGAGCAGCGCGTACTGGCGACCACGGCCATCCGCCGGTACGCCGAACACCACGACGCCACCGCGCTCGTCATCGACCACGACATCTACATGATAGACTTACTGGCGGACCGACTACTGGTGTTCGACGGCGAACCGGCCGACTACGGGCACGCCTCCCCGCCGACGGACATGCGGGGCGGGATGAACGAGTTCCTCGGGAACCTCGACATCACGTTCCGCCGGGACGAGCGGACCAAACGCCCCCGCGTGAACAAGCCGGGGTCACAACTCGACCGCGAACAGAAGAAGTCGGGCGAGTACTACTACACCGACTAACCACCTTTTTGTCACTCGGGTTCGCGCTCCGCGCGAACCGCTCGCGGCAAAAACGTGGGCGAAAAACACCGCAACTCGCGGCGAGGCCGCGAGTTGCGTGAACCGGCGGCCGCCGGCCGCCGGATGCTCGTTCGCACCGCGACCGTACCGTTCCGTCAGTGCCCTATTCAGTCAAGTCGCCGACCCTCCGCCGAGAGGTCGACGTTCTCGTCGAGCGGGTCCTCGATGTCGCCCATGATGGCTTCGAGCGCGTCCGTCGCAGTCAACAGACCGACGACCTCACCATCGGAGAGTACCAGCGCGAGTTCTTGACTCTCGGCCTGGAACTGGTCGACGGCGTCGCTGATGGTCGTTTCGGGACCCATCGTCATCGGCGGCGCGGCGATGTCCTCGAAGGTGGTGTCACCGGCCTGCAGTTCGTCGATGCGGTCGACGACGGAAGGCACGTACACGATGCCCCGGAAGTCCTCGGGGTCGTCGCCGACCAGCGGGAAGCGAGTGTGCGGGCTAGAGCCGATGCGGTCGAGGTTCCCCGCGACCGAACACCCTGTCGAGAGAAAGACGGTATCCTCGGCGTCGGTCATGACCGCCGAGATGGGTTCCTCGCCCACTGTGAGGGCGTTGCGGATTTCCTCGCGGCGTTCCTCCGAGAGGTCACCGCGTTCGAGCAGTGAGTCGAGGCGGTTTCGGAGGTCCGCACGGGACTCGATTATCTCTTCCTCCGTTTCGAGCCACGCGCCCGTCATCTCGACGCCGAACAGTTTGAGGGTCGCCTTGGCGACCCAGTCGCCGAACTTGATCAGTGGTGAGATAAGCCAGGCGAAATAGTACAGCGGCTTCGCGCCGTACCGAGCGACCTGCTTCGAGCGTTCGACGCCAAGGTACGTTGGAGTCTGTTCCCCGTGTGTCAGGTGAATCATGTTGATGATGAAGAAGCCAAGCAAGGACCCCGCGCCGACAGACGCGAGGAACGTGTCCCGGAACAGCGGCTCAAGCAGGGCAGCCAGTCCGGGTTCGGCGACGATGCCGAGCGCGATGCTGGTTCCGGAAATCCATATCTGACAGGTCGTCAGGTACAGTTCGAGGTCATTCGTCATCTCCCACGCCCGCCGCAGGCCCGGCGTGTCGAACTCTGATTCGGGGAACTGCCGGACCCGCGTCAGGGCAAACTCGATGGCGACGAAGTACGCATTGATCAGAATCAGGAACACGCCTGCTGCAAGGCGGAGGCCGACTTCGAGCGGGGTCATCGGACGTGGTTATCGACGCTCGTGGAAAATAACTGTTGAAAATGTGCGAGCTCTGCGGTGGCAACTCGAACGTGCCGTCGCGGCCGTCGCCGCGGTGCCTCGACCGCCGAAACACCACGGGTAACTATGCCGAACGGGTGCAACGTGCCTATGGATGGAGTACGACTATCACGTCCACTCGACGTACTCCGACGGCCGCTTCCTGTTCCAGATGGTCAGGGCGGCCGCAGAGGCGGGGCTGTCGGGCGTGGGCATCACCGACCACTGTAGTGTGGCCGACGACGCGGACCTCAGAGAGCAGAAGCATCTGCTCGGGTTCAACCTCGACCAGACGTACGAACGCCGGCGGGAGGCCATCGAGCGACTCCGGGAGGACGTATCCATCGACATCTACGACGGCGTCGAGATGGACTACCACCCCGACGACGAGGACGCCATCGCGTCGTTTCTGGACGAAGCCGGGTTCCAGTACGCCATCGGGAGCGTCCACCACCTCGACGGCGTGAACATCCACGTCGAACCGTACTTCCGGCAACAGTCGGCGTCCGAGCGTGAAGCCACGGTCGCCCGGTACTTCGACCGCCTCGTCTCGCTGGTCGAGTCCGAGTTGTTCGACGTGGCCGCCCACGTCGACCTGATAGAGCGCAATCCCGCGCTCAGAGGGCACGCGACCGAGACGCAGTACCGGCGGGTCGCGGAGGCGTTCACCCGCTCGCGGACCGTCCCGGAGTTGAACGCCGGGCGCGTGCTGGACGAGTACGGCGAGTTCCACCCCAGTCCCGACTTCCGCGACGTACTCGCGGAGTACGGTGTGTCCTTCACTGTCGGGACCGACTCGCACAAGCCGGGAGAAATCGGGGAGCGGGTCGCCCACGTCGAGCAGTACCTCGACCGACGTGACCTCGCCCCCGTCGAGTTGCCCGTCTAGCGGAACGAGACGCCCAAATCGTGGAGGCCGTCGTTGTTCTGTGCGACGTTGATGAGCAACGGTGTCACCGCCTCGATTTCGGCGGCGTTGGCGAGCGACCCGGCATCGAGCGGACGCAACCCCTCGATGCCGTCGGCCAGCGCGGAGACGGTGTCGACGGCGTCGGCGTCGTCGCCGACGACAAGCGTGTCGATACCCAGTTCGGCGTCGAGGTTTGCGAGGCGGCCGGCGGGGAGGTTGTGGAATGCTCCGACGACGGACACGTCCCCGGGGGCGGCGTCAACCGCGAGTTGCGTGACGCTGCCCGCGCCGGGCCGGTTGTAGTGGAACCCGGCGTCGTCGCGTTTCATCCCGACGGCGGGGCTGACCAGCACCGCGTCGTCGGCGAGAGTATCGGCGACCGATTCGACGGTGTCGGCGAGGTGGTAGGCCGGAACGGCGAGGACGACAACGTCCGCACCGGCGGCGGCCTCGGGGTTGGCCGCGCCGCGGACCGTCGTCTCGACGCCGCGGCTGGCCAGTTCCGTCTCGTACTCCTCGGCTTTCGTCTCGGCGCGGTCGGCGTCGCGGGACCCGATAACGACGTCGTGGTTCGTGTCGTACGCCCAGCGCAGTGCCAGTCCTTCGCCGATGTCGCCGGTGCCGCCGAGCAGTGCGATTTCCATATCCGAGGGTGGGGCGAGACTACGTTAAGGGTTGCGTGCCCGGCCGACGTTGCCGAGGGCGTCAGTCGGTGGCCCCGATGGCGTAGTACAGCAGCGGTGTGGCCACGAGGACGATTGCGGCCGTGGTACGCAGTTGCGTGATGGGGTCGGGCGGGGTCAGCAGGGCGGTCATCACGAACGCGACGACGGTGGCGGCGACGAGCGCGGTCACGGCACGACGGACCCGAATCACGCTCGGGGCTCCAGCGCGCTCGGCAGGTCGTTCACCGAGTCGAGGACCAGCGCGGCACCAGCCTGCTCGTACTTCCGTCGGCCGCCCTCGCCGGTGAGGCCGCCGGTGAGGACGCCGATGCCGTGGTACGTGCGGCTCGGGTCGGCCTCGCTCGCGTTGACTGCCGTGCGCACGTCGTCGAGGGTGTCGCCGGCGAAGGCGACCGTCTCCGCGTCGAAGCGGTCGGCGAGCGTCGTCAGCGCGTGTGGGTGTGGTTTGCCCTCGGTCCAGTCGTCCATAGTGAACCGATGTTCGTCGGGCACGTCGAGGCCCACCCGGTCGAGGGCGATGTCGGCCTCGGCGGCGGGGCGGCCGGTGAGGACGCCCACGTCGAAGCGGTCGGTGAGGCGGGCGAGCGTCTCGGGGTCGGCGAGTTTCGGTTCGTCGTTGATGAAGCCGCTCGCGTCGATATCCGGGTCGCCGTCCTCCAACTCGCGGTACAGGTCGCTCCCGAGGTAGAGTTGCTGGAACACGTCACGGAGGCGGTCACGGTCCCACGCGTCGTAGATGCGTTCGCGCTCGGCGGGCCCGACGGCGTTGACGACGACAGTCTCGGCCGCGGCCAGACCGCCGCCAGTCGCCGCGATGTGGTCGGTGAACTCGTCTACGTCGTGGTCGAAGCCGTACTGCCAGGCCAGCACGTACAGCGCGATGGCGTGGGTCAACTCCCAGTCGTTGTTGAACCCACCCGCGTCTTTGAACGGCTGGATAGCCTCCCGGTCGAGCGTGTCGCCGTACACTTCCCTGACGGACTCGACGACGGCGCGACGGTAGGAGTTGGCCACGTCGACGAGCACGCCGTCGATATCCAAGACGACCGCGTCAGCCTGCATAGACGGTCTATGACACCCCGGGTAGAAAACCGCTACTGACCGCGCGGTCGCTGAGTCGGTGCGACCCCCGTGCGCGTGGCCGCTCAGTCCGAGCGGTCCGCGCCGGGTCGGTCGCGGGCGGCCACGTACAGCGTCGCCTGGCCGACCGTCTCCCGTCGCACCGGGACGATGGGTTGCTCGCCGCCCAGCGTCGTGAACAGGAGCGTGGCGTCGTGGGCACGCGCCACGTCGAAGGCGGGGCGGTGGAGTTCCGGCGGGAGGTTGCGGGCGTAGACCGCCTCCGTATCCGCGTAGACGGCGGGGTCGGGGTCGGTCACGTCGTCCTGCACGAAGGTGACGCCCGCCGGGACGGTGCGGTTGCGGATGTCCGTCGCGGTGACTGTCCGTCCGCGTGCGGCGAGAGCGGCGGCGGTGCCGGGGCGTTCGCCGATACCGACCTCGACGAGGGTGTCGAAGGCGGCTAGTCGCGTGACGAGAGCCTCGTGACGGGCGTCAGACACGGCGGGATGTTTATGAGTAGGCCCCGCATATAGGTTTGCATGCACGTCGATATCGTGCCGATCGGCGAGGTTCCCGCGGCAGTCAAACGGGAAGCCTCCGCCGGGTTGCGGACCGTCTACGACTGTGACGTGACGGTCCACGATGCCCAGTCGGTCCCCGACGGTTCCTACGACCGGAACCGCAACCAGTATCGGGCCGAAGAGTTCATCGAACTGGCGAGTCACATCGGCTCCGGAGAGAAAAACATCGCAATCACTGCGAAAGACCTCTTCTACCGCCGCCGGAACTACGTCTTCGGTCTCGCGTATCTCGACGGGAACGGCAGCGTCATCTCGACGTATCGGCTCCAGACATCCTCCGACGGTGGCTTCTCGAACCGCTCGGCCGACGACATCTTCTCCGACCGCGTCCGCAAGGAAGTCGTCCACGAAATCGGCCACACGCTCGGGCTGGAACACTGCGACAACAAACGCTGCGTGATGAACTTCTCGCCGACTGTCCGCGAAGTGGACGTGAAAGAGGAAACGCTGTGTGGGTCGTGTCAGCGGCAGGTGCTCTGACTCAGGCCTCGGCCTGTGCGCCCGCCTTCTCGAAGGCCGCCTCGATGTCCTCTGCCTGCGTGACGCCGACGAACCGGTCGACGATGCCGTCGTCGTTCTCGACGATGAGCGTCGGGAGCGAGCGTACCTGGTACTCGTTGGCAACGTCCTGCTCCTCGTCGACGTTGACCTTCTCGAACTCGACTGTCTCCCACTCCGTCGCTAACTCGTCCAGAATCGGGTCCTGTGTCTTACACGGACCGCACCAGTCCGCGTAGAAGTCCTTGAGCGTGACTGTCATAGGCTACGAAGGGTGTAGCCTGGCGGCCTGCATAAGGGTTTCCACTACCCCGGTGGCCCCTACCGTGGGACGGCCCGCGGGGACGTCGGGGTATCCCCCAGCCGCAAGGCGAAAAGCTTAGGCGGGGGGAGTTACCACTGATGGGTATGAGTGGTAGTAGCGACGGAGGCGGGCTGATGTCGAGTGCCGGTCTCGTCCGGTACTTCGACGCGGAGGACAGCAACGCCATCCGTATCGACCCCAAGACCATCATCGTGGGCGGTGCCTTCTTCGGCATCCTCGTCCAGGTGCTGAACCTCCTGTTCTAAACGCGTCTTTTAGGAGGGGGCCACCCGAACCCCGCGGTATGCACTTCGACCAGCGGACACAGCAGGCACTCCGCGAGGTGGGACTCTCGCAGGCCGACATCGAGGCGGCCTCGGAGGCAGTCGTCGCGGCGACGGCGGACGACGCGGCGCGCATCGAATCGTTCTTCGCGGACGTCGAGACCGTCCACTCGGACATGGACATCGCCCACAGCACGGGGTCGGTCGTCGAACACGACGTGGAGTATATCGACCTGTTCACCCACGCCGCCGACCTGCGGGGCTACCTGCGGTTCTCGAACTGGGGCGTCCCCGTCGAGGACGGGCGCGTCCTGAGCGAGGAGACGGTCGAGTTGACGCTCGGGCCGACAGTCGACGACCGAGTGCGGTTCACGACCGACCCCGACTCGCTATGAGCGTCCGGGTCCGGGGCATCTACAGCACGGCCCTGACCGACCTGCTCGAAGATGTCGGGGTCGTACAGGCCTCCGACGCCATCGCCGACCGCTTCGACGCCGACCTGCCGCTCGAACCGGCCGCGGCGACGGTCGAGACGACGGGCGACCGGCAGGGTGTGGGCGTCCACGGCGACGCCGACACCGTCGGGACAGTCGCCGACCGACTCGCGGACGTGGGCCGGGACGCGTTCGTCTGGCCCGACGAGACGCCGCGCGACGCCGTCTTCGACGGCCGCGTGACGGACACGCTCGGGCGCGGCGCGGTGGTCGACCTCGGCGTCGGCGAGGGGTTCCTCCCGTTCGACGAGACGGCCGACCGCATCGACGAGGGGGACCATCTGCGCGTGCAGGTGCGCGACCCCGCACCGCCGTGGGGCGACGACCGGCCGCTGCTCGGGACCGACATCCAGGTGTCGGGCGAACTGGCCCGCCTCGTCCGCGGCGGGCGGAGCGAGGGCGGGACCGGCGCGGCCGACATCGTGGACTTGCTCCCGACCGACCCCCGCGAGGGGTGGGGTGTCCGATGGGGGACACCCGCTGACGACGCCGAATTCGACGCGCTCGACGCGGCACTGGCGGCGGCGACGGACCGAGCGGCGGCGATAGACGACGCGCTCGCGGACGCACCCGCCCCCGACGAGGGTGCCCCAGCGACGGTGTGGGCGGGGACCGCCGGCCGGTGGTGCTGGTTCGGCCGGGAGGCACGGTTCGCGCTGGACGACGTGCGCGGCGGCGTCGTCCCGACGATGGCGGGGCACCACCGCATCAAGGCCGGTGCGCGGAGCGCGAGTGCCGCCGTCGACTTCGTCGAAGCCGTCTGCGGGGCCGAAGCCAGCGGTGCCGAGTTCCCCTTCGGCGTCGTGACGCGGCAGTTCGGTCCCCGCGGGGGGGACAGCGTGGCGATTCGACACGGGAAGCCGGACGGCCGAGCGTTCAGCCTCGGCACGGGAGAGGTCGTCGAACGCGACCCGGCGGGTGCCATCCGGGTCGAGCGCACGCTCTCGCCGGGCGGGACGCTCGACGCGCTCGGCGTCGACATCGAGGCCGGCGACGTGGCGGTCACGAAACTCAAGGAGGGGCGGTGGTGGTACCCGACGATGTACCGGGACCGCGACGGGCGGTCGAAGGGGACGTACGTGAACGTCTGTACACCGGTGGAAGTGTTTCCGGACGCCGCGCGCTACGTGGACCTCCACGTCGACGTAATCAAACACGCCGACGGCCGCGTCGAGCGGGTGGACGACGACGAACTCGACGCCGCCGTCGCGGCGGGGAACGTCAGCGCGGCACTGGCCGAGAAGGCGCGGGCCGTCGCGGCGGCCGTCGCGGACGCGCTCTAGTCGCACCAGCGGAGCGCGCCGTAGCCCAGTGCCGCGAGCGCGCCGAGCGCGCCGAATCCCGGGCCGGTCGTGGCCGTCGAGTCGGCGGTCGTCGTGGGTGCGGTCGATGTCGGCGTGGACGTGTCGGTGTCAGCCGTCCGCGTCGGTGTGCGGTCGGGCGTCACCGTGGCGTCGGCTGGCGGGTCGGGAAAGACGAACAGCGCGCCGGGCGCGTCGTCGTTGCTCGGGTTCTCGCGGCTGGCGGCCACGAACACGTCGCCGGCGGCCTGTGCCGTCCAGAAACTCGTCGTGTCGTCCCGTCGCCACGCGGCGAGGGTGCGGGGGTCGGTCGGGTCCGACACGTCGAAGACCTTGACGCCGCCCTGATACCACGAGGTGTAGAGGCACTCTCCGGCGAAGTCGAAGTTGTGTGAGGTGGTCCAGACGCCGCCGTAGGACGGGTCGGGCGACGGCGGCGGGTCGATGGTCGACAGTCGCTGCGGGTCGGTTGGCGTCGAGAGGTCCCAGAGTTCGATGCCGCTGGGGCCGCCCGCGGCGTCGCCCGGGGTCACGTCCCACGACTCGCCGCCGACGGCCAGCAGGGTGGCGTCGTCGTTTACGGTGACGTAGTGGTCGTTACCCGGCGGTTCGGTGGACGCGACGATGGCGGCGTTGTCGCTCAGTTCCGCGAGTTCTGCGACCGGGCGACCACGGACGCGGGTGACGGTTTCGGGTGTAGTCGGGTCCGACACGTCCAGAATCCACGTGCCTGCGTCCCAGTGGGCGACGTAGGCTCGCTCGCCCTGTACAGACACGTCGTGGAGTGAGCGGACGCCAGCGGGCACGTCCGTCCAGCGGTCGTCACGGTCCGCCAGCGACCACGTGCCCAGTCGGGTCGGGTCCGGCCCGGCCTCGACGAGGACGAGGTCGTTGCGGTCGCCCCGGTTGCCCGTGAGGTAGGCCACGCCATCGGCGAAATCACAGTTGTGGATGGGGTAGTCAGTCTCGTAGACGCCCACCCGTTCGGGGGCGGCCGGGTCGGACACGTCGTAGAAGACGGCGGCTTCGAGCGCGTCGGCACGGCCGTTCGCCGGGCCGACGACGGCCACGCGGTCGCCGTCGAGTTTCACGTCCTGTATCCCGACGAGGGGGCCGTCCGGGCGGTCCGCGAGGATGGCACTCCGGTGGGCGAGCCGTTCGGGTGCGGTCGGGTCGGACACGTCGAAGACGGCGAAGCCGTCGGTCGCGGCGGCGTACACCGTCTCCTCGTCGGGGGCGACGACGGCCTCCTTCAGCCCGTCGAGCGGCGTCGTGCCGAGCGGTTCGAGGGTCCCGGCGGTGGTCGTGGCGGACGGACGGGGGGTGGCGTGGCCGACTCCCGGGAGCGTGCCGAGGGCGGCGGTGGCGGCGAGGAACTGGCGGCGGCGCATGGGTCGAAAAGAGGGGTCGGACACCTATCGGTTGTGGTCGGCTCGGGCGTCGTCGGCGAGGAGTCGGGTACGGAGGTACTCGCTGAGTTCCGCCTGAATCGAGGCGGCGTCGGTGTCGGCCGTGGCGTTGCGGGTCATCGCGCCGAGGAACGTCGTCGCCACCATCGACGCCACGCGGTCGGCGTCCACCTCGCGGAACACCCCTTGTTCGATGCCTTGCTCGATGATTTCTACGAGACGGTTCTCGAGGAAGGCGTCGTTCTCGGTGAACTGTTCGCGGTAGGTCTCGTCGTGACACGCCTGCGCGCGTAGTTCGGTCAGCGCGCGCAGGAACGCCTCGTCGTCGCCGTCGAGGAGGTCGTCGAAGAAGTGGTCGAACCCGACGCGGAGTTGTTCGTCGGCGGTGTCGCCCTCGTCGATGGGGACCTGTTGCTCCATTCGGCGGAGCATGAACGCCAAGAAATCGACCAACAACGCGTCTTTGCCGTCGTAGTGATGGTAGAGTAACGACTTGCTCTTGTCGAACTCGTCACCGATGCGCTGGATGGTGAGGTCCGCGTAGCCGTGCTTCGAGAGCGCGTCGTACGTCGCCAACATGATAGCCTCTCGCGTGTCCTCGGGCTCGTCGGCGAACAACTCCGTCCTTCGACCCATTGTTGATTGAATATTCATTCACCACTGATATCCATTTCGTTCGGGCCGAAGTGAAAAGATTCTTGTACTGATTGAACGTTCATTCAACACGAGCGAACAGCCCTGTGTTCACCATGAGATGGAAACCTGCCGCAGTCGTTCTCGTTGTAGTGTTGTTGATACTTCCGGCCCCCGCACTCGGTGTCGTCAGGGGAAGCCCGGAGCTGACTGTATCGGCACCGGAGAACAGGTTCATCGCCGGCGAAAACACGCAGTTCGAGGTGACGCTCACGAACGAGGGTGACCTCGACACTGGGTCGGCACGCAACCCCGCGCTCAACAGTGAAGTGACGAGCGCGCGTGCCCTCGAAGCGACGCTCCAAGCACGGAACGCACCGGTCGACATCAGGACGGACACGCGGTCGGTGAGTCGGCTCCCGCAGGGCGAGTCCGCACCGCTACCCTACAGTATCTCCGTCGACGAGGACGCGGAGCCGGGGACCTACCGGATGCAACTCAACGTCCGGTACCGCTACACCTCAACCATCGCCGAACAGACCGGTGCCCGCAACCAGAACACACAGAACCGCTCGTTCGACGTGACCATCAGAGTCGACGAGCGCGCACAGTTCGAAATCGTCGAGACCGAGTCCAATCTGCGGGTCGGTTCGACCGGGACCGTCGAGGTGACGATGCGCAACGACGGCTCGGAGACGGCTTCGGACACCACCGTCGCGTTGGAGTCGTTGAACGGCGACCTGACGCTGGGCGGGGCGAATACGGCGAGTCGCTTCGTCGGCGACTGGGAGGCCGGTGAGCAACGGACCGTCGACTACGAAGTGGTCGCCACCGAGAGTGCCGAACAGCAACGCTACGCGTTCCGGGTAACAACTAACTTCGAGGACGGCGACGGCATCACGCGACAATCCGAGGCGTTACCGCTGGGTGTCATGCCGAGTCCGGAGGCAGCGTTCTCCCTCTCGAACGTCGAGAGCGACCTCAGGGTCGGCGAGGAACGGACACTCGAAGGGACGATTACCAACGACGCCGACATCACGGCCGAGGACATCGTCGTCCAGTTCACGACCGAAAACGAGAACATCAACGCCGCTGAACGGGACTACTCCGTCGGGACGCTCGCATCCGGAGAGTCCGCGGACTTCGAGTACACGGTCGAAGTGACGGAATCCGCAGGCGCCGGCCCGCGACAGTTCAGCTTCGTCGCGCAGTACCGCGACGAGGGCGGTGACACCCTGACCGGCGACACGCTGAACGCCCGCGAGTTCGTCCGGCCGGAGACGAACACCTTCGACGTGAACGCCGTCGGCAGTACCGTCCAGAACGGCGGGTCCACGGAGATGAGCGTCGTCGTGACCAACCAAGGCAACGAGACGCTGACGGACATCTCGGCGAAGCTGTTCGCCGACAGCCCCATCTCGGCCGACGACGACGAGGCGTACGTCAGCGAACTCGGACCGGGCGAGACGGCGAACCTGACGTTCAGAGTGGGTGCGAGCGGCGCGCTCACGAAAGACTACCCCGTCTCGATGGACTTCCAGTACGACGACGCGGACGGTGACACGCTCATCTCGAACACGTACCGGGTCCCAGTGACGGTGACCGAACCGGAGGGTGACGGCAGCGGACCGCCGCTCGTCATCATCGGCGGCGTCACCCTCGTCGCTCTAGTCGCCATCGGCGGCTACTTGCGCTTCCGATAGATGGACCACCAGCGCGTCATCAACCGAATCGACGAAACCATCGTCGAGCGACCACAGCGTATCGTCGTCGGGTTCCTGCTGCTGACGATGGTGTTCGGGTTCGGTCTGGGAAGCGTGAGCACCGAGGCGGGAACCTCACAGTTCACCACCGGCCTCCCCGCCGAAGAGGCGTTCACGGAGGTCAACGAGGACTTCAGTCCGACGTTCCAGCCCGACAGCGGGAGCACGCAGCTCATCCAAGAGTCACAGAACGTGCTGTCGCGCTCGTCGATGCTGGCGATGTTGCGCGCTCAAGAGCGACTCGACGAACGGACGAATCTTCGGGTAACGGGCACGTCCTCGGCGGCGGGTATCGTCGCACAGCAGTTGGACCCGGCCGCGACGACGCCCGGCGAGCAAGTCGACGCCATCGAAGACGCGACGGCCGGCGAAGTCCAGAGCGCGGTTCGGCGAGCGGCGGAGCAGAACCCGCAGTTCCGGGTCCTCCTCAGCAACGACTTCAACCGCCGGAGCACCTCGGCGACGGCGACCATCGGAACCGTCTCACACGAGATACCGGCCGGAATCTCCTCCGGGTCGGGGCAGGGCGGGTCGAGTCCGCTGACGCCGATTCAAATCCAAGCACAGGACATCGTCGGGACGGTGGACGGTGACATTCGCGTGTTCGGGTCGGGTATCGTCGCCGACGAGTTCTCGAACGTCATCACGGACTCGCTGCTCATCGTCGTGCCCGCGGCCGTCGTCTTCATCATCCTGTTTCTGGTCATCGCGTACCGCGACCCAATCGACCTGCTCGCAGGCGTCGTCTCGCTGGCGATGGCCATTATCTGGACGTTCGGGTTCATGGGACTGGCCGGCATCCCGTTCAGCCAGATGCTCATCGCCGTGCCGCCGCTGTTGCTGGCGGTGGGTATCGACTTCGGTATCCACGCTGTCAACCGCTATCGCGAGGAGCAGGTCCTCGGGAAGTCAGTCGGGGAGGCGATGCGCATCACGACCGACCAGTTGGTCGTCGCCTTCTTCATCGTCACCGGGACGACGGTCATCGGCTTCGCCGCCAACCTCACGAGTTCGCTCCCGCCCATCCGTGACTTCGGTCTCGTCGCCGCCATCGGCATCGTGTTCACGTTCCTCATCTTCGGTATCTTCCTCCCCGCGCTGAAGGTATTGATAGACAAAGCACGGGAGAAGTATCCGATTCCGACCGTGAGCAAGACGCCGCTGGGGTCCGAAGAGTCGGCCCTGAGCAGCGTGCTGCGCGGCGGCGTCGTCGTCGCCGACAAGGCCCCCGCGCTGTTCCTCATCCTGATTCTGGTCGTCAGTGGCGGAGTCGGGTTCTACGCGACGGGCATCAGCACCTCCTTCGCACAGGAGGACTTCCTTCCGCCCGAGGACAACCCCGACTGGGTGATGAACCTGCCCGAACCGTTCCGACCCAACGAGTACAGCGTCACGGCCACCGTGAACTTCCTCGAAGACAAGTTCGACAGCACGCAGTCCGACTCCGTGACCATATACGTCGAGGGACCGATGGAACGCGATTCGATACTCGAACAGATACATCGAGCGGGGTCTGACCCACCCGACAGCGTGGTGAGCGAGGACCGCCAAGCCGACAGTGAGAGTATCGTCACGGTCATCCAGTCACGGGCCGAACGTGACGAGGAGTTCGCACGACTCGTCGCCCGCAACGACCAGAACGGGAACGGCGTCCCCGACAACAACCTCGGGGAGGTGTACGATGCACTCCTGTCCTCGCCCGCCCGTGACCGGGCACTCCAGTACATGACCGAAGACCGGCGGAGTTCGCGGGTCGTCTACACCGTCAAATCCGACGCCGAACAGGCCGACATAGCGGCCGACGCCCGCGAGATGGCCGACAAGTACCGCGTCACCGCCATCGCGACCGGCCAGACCGTCGTCTTTCAAGCCGTCTCGGACGTCATCTTCATGTCGGCGATTCAGAGCCTCGTGCTCGCGCTCATCGGGGCCGCGCTGTTCCTGATGTTCATCTATCAGGTCATCGAAGGTGAGTGGACGCTGGCTCTCCCGAACATCGTCCCGATTCTCGTCACGGTGGCGTTCGTCGCGGGGTCGATGCGGCTTGCGAACATCCCGTTCAACGCCATCACCGCGACGCTGTTGGCCATCACCATCGGCCTCGGTATCGACTACTCCGTCCACGTCGTCCACCGGTTCATCGACGAACGCCACGAGCGGCCGTTGATGGAAGCACTCGACCGGACGGTGCGGGGCACCGGCGGCGCGCTGATGGGGAGCATGTTCACCACCGTCTTCGGCATCGGTGTGCTCGCGCTCGCGCTGTTCCCGGCCATCGGCCAGTTCGGGATTCTGACCGCGCTCTCCATCTTCTACGCCTTCCTCGCGTCGTTGTTCGTCCTCCCCGCCGCGCTGGTGCTGTGGGACCGCTTCTTCGGTCCCGACGGCCCCGCCCCGGACCTCTCGCCCGGGGAGTCCGTGGGGACGGTCGACCCCGACGCAGACCCGGACCCAGACCCGGATTCTGACCCGACTCCCGGCGGCGACTGACTGGGCCTCTGTATCCCCTGCCTCGCCACGCGCGGGTCGGCTTCTCTCTCCGCTCCGCATCGAGGCCTCCCTTCGGTCGGCCTCGCAACCGCTCTGCGGTTCACTCCGTTCACCGCTCCCCATCGAGGCCTCCCTGCGGTCGGCCTC
The DNA here is from genome assembly GCF_023028225.1 of Halorientalis litorea. Lineage (NCBI taxonomy): Archaea > Methanobacteriati > Methanobacteriota > Halobacteria > Halobacteriales > Haloarculaceae > Halorientalis > Halorientalis litorea. The sequence goes on along the minus strand of NZ_CP095482.1, from coordinate 1,922,514 downwards.
GCAACCGACAGTGTTTCACGACCCGCGCCCCTGACTCGGGACAATGAGTCGGGATGTCATCGAGGTCCGCGGGGCCGAGGAACACAACCTCAAGGACGTCGACGTGACGATTCCCCGCGAGGAGTTGACCGTCGTGACGGGGCTGTCGGGGTCGGGCAAGTCCTCGCTCGCGTTCGAGACAGTGTACGCGGAGGGCCAGCGACGCTACATCGAGTCGCTGTCGGCCTACGCCCGGAACTTCCTCGGGCAGATGGACAAGCCACAGGTCGAGAACGTCGAGGGGCTGTCGCCCGCCATCTCCATCGACCAGAAGAACGCCGCCAACAACCCCCGGTCGACGGTGGGGACCGTGACGGAACTGCACGACTATCTCCGCCTGCTGTACGCCCGGGTCGGCACACCCCACTGCCCGGAGTGTGGCCGGGAGGTGGGCGAGCAGAGTGCCCAGAACATGGTCCGGCGTATCGTGGACCTGCCGGAGGGGACCCGCGTCAAAATCGCCGCGCCGGTCGTTCGTGACCAGAAAGGGGCCTTCGAGGACCTGTTCGACGAGTTGGTGAGCGAGGGGTACTCGCGGGTCGAAGTCGACGGCGAGCCCTACGATTTGACGATGGACCGTCCGGAGTTGGACGAGAACTACGACCACACGGTCGACGTGGTGGTCGACCGCGTGAAGGTCAGCGAGGAGGCGCGCTCGCGCATCACGGACTCGGTGGAGACCGCGCTGGCGGAGGGCGACGGCGTCCTCAAACTCGTCCTCCCCGACCCGCCCGAGGGCGTCGAAGTCGGCGGCGCGACGGCGCGGGCGACGGGCGATTTGGCCGACGGTGACGCCGACGGGGACGCCGACCGCCTCGTGGTCGAGTTCTCCGAGGACCTCGCCTGTACCCACTGTGGCATCGACATCTCCGAGATAGAGACGCGGTCGTTCTCGTTCAACTCCCCACACGGCGCGTGCCCGGAGTGTGAGGGTATCGGCTCGACCAAGGAGGTCAGCGAGGACCTCGTGATAGAGGACCCCACGAAGCCACTGAAACACGTCTTCGAGCCGTGGAGCTACAACCGGACCTACTACTCACGGCAACTGGACAACGTGGCCGAACACTTCGGCGTCTCGCTGGAGACGCCGTTCGCGGACCTCGACCCGGAGATTCGACGCCAGTTCCTCTGGGGCACCGACGACGTGGTCCACTTCGAGTGGACGACCAAGAACGGCACCCGCGAGAAGACCGAACGGTTCGAGGGTGTCATCGAGAACCTCGAACGCCGCTACGTCGAGACCGACAGCGACCGGGCACGGGACCACATCGAGGAGTACATGGCCGTGACGACGTGCCCGGTCTGTGAGGGGACGCGTCTCAAGCCGGAGTCCCGGGCGGTGCTGGTGGACGGCACGTCCATCACCGAGGTCAACGAGATGTCCATCGGGGACGCCCTCGAACACTTCGAGGGGATGGAGGAGACGATGAGCGACCGCGACCGCAAGATAGCCGAGGAGATTCTGAAGGAGATTCGCTCGCGTCTCGGCTTCATGTGTGAGGTGGGCCTGGAGTACCTGACGCTCGACCGCGAGGCGTCGACGCTCTCGGGCGGCGAGAGCCAGCGCATCCGACTGGCCACCCAAATCGGGTCGGGGCTGGTCGGCGTGCTGTACGTGCTGGACGAACCGTCCATCGGCCTCCACCAGCGGGACAACGACCGCTTGTTGAACACCCTCGAAGAACTCCGGGACATCGGCAACACCCTGCTCGTGGTCGAACACGACACCGAGACGATGCGGCGGGCCGACACCATCATCGACATGGGTCCCGGACCGGGCAAGGACGGGGGCGAAGTCGTGGTCAACGGGTCCGTCGAGGACGTGAAGGCCACCGAGGACTCGGTGACGGGCGACTACCTCGCGGGCGACCGCTACATCGAGGTCCCGGACGAGCGACGCGAGGCCGACGGCGCGATTACCGTCCGCGGAGCGCGCCAGCACAACCTGAAAGACCTCGACGTGGCCCTGCCGGTCGGGTGTTTCACCGCCATCACGGGCGTCTCCGGGTCGGGCAAGTCCACGCTGATGCACGACGTCCTCTACAAGGGGCTGGCCCGCCGGATGAACGACAACACCTCCGTCGACCCCGGCGACCACGACGACATCGAAGGGCTGGACCAGATAGAGACGGTGCGGCTCATCGACCAGTCGCCCATCGGCCGGACGCCGCGGTCGAACCCCGCGACGTACACGAACGTCTTCGACCACATCCGCGAACTGTTCGCCGAGACGGACCTCGCCAACCAGCGGGGCTACCAGAAAGGACGGTTCTCGTTCAACGTCAAGGGCGGCCGGTGTGAGGGCTGTGGCGGGCAGGGCACCGTCACCATCGACATGAACTTCCTCTCGGACGTGCAGGTCCCCTGCGAGGAGTGTGACGGCGCGCGCTACAACGACGAGACGCTCGACGTTACATTCAAGGGCAAGACAATCGCGGACGTGCTGGGGATGAGCGTCACCGAGGCTCGCGAGTTCTTCGAGAGTCACCCCCAGATTCGGCGTCGACTCCAACTGCTCGAAGACGTGGGGTTGGGGTACATGCGGCTGGGCCAACCCTCCACGACGCTCTCGGGCGGGGAAGCCCAGCGCGTGAAACTCGCCGAGGAGTTGGGGAAGAAAGACTCCGGCGAGACGCTGTACCTGCTCGACGAACCGACGACGGGACTCCACCCCGAGGACGAGCGGAAACTCGTGGACGTGCTCCACCGCCTGACCGACGACGGCAACACCGTCGTGGTCATCGAACACGAGTTGGACCTCGTGAAGAACGCGGACCACATCGTCGACCTGGGGCCGGAAGGCGGCGAGAACGGCGGTGACGTGGTCGCGGCCGGGACGCCCGAGGCGGTGGCCCGGACCGACGAGTCACACACGGGCCGGTACCTGCGTGACCTCTTGCCGGACGTGGAACTGGAGGGGCCGCGGAGCGACCGGGTGGTGACGGCAGAAACCAACGGCGAGCGGGACCAAGCGACCGGTACCGGCGACGATTGACGCGCTGGCGTGCGTCGCCGACGCCGCTCGTTAAGCTATTATTTCCGATACTCAGCTGACCGGCCAAGCCATAGTGATTTCGTACGGCGTTTGCGGAGTGTAGGGAGGTTACCGTCCGTTATCATATTTGATGAGTTGACGCGTCAACTGAAGTGATAGCAGTGTCTACGAGGAAGTATGGCAGCCGCGAACGTCGGTCTGTGGTTCGGCTACGTCACGCTCCTCGCAGTATCCATAGCGACACAGATCGCCGTCGGCTACTGGGTGTACGCGCGGCAGTGGGACCGGGACGGGGCGCGCTGGTTCCTCGCCTTCGTCGTGAGCGGTATTCTCTGGACGGCAGGCATCTTGCTCTACCTGTTGCCGGTCGGTCAGGGCACCCAGCGGGCGGGGTTCGTCGTCGCCACAATCGGGTCGATAGTACTCGTCGTCGCGTTCGTAGCCTTCGTCTCGACGTACATCGGTGACGACTTACACCGGAGCCGGGCAGTTCAGGCCATTCTCGCCATCTCCGTCGTCGCCACCATCGTTCTCGGTGTGACGAACTCGTCGCATCATCTCATGTTCACCTCGTTCACCCAGCGAGTCGAGCCGTTTCCCCATCTCGTCGTGGACCGCGGCATCGCGACGACGACGATACTCACTGTCGTCCAACTGTTCGCTTTCTATGCGGCGTACAGGATGGCGAAGTCCTTCCTCGCGAGCGGGCGACGGTCTGCCGCACAGTTCGCTCTGTTCATCCTCGGTGCGTTGCTCATCGGTACGCTCGACATTATCGGTCTCTACACCGACGTGATGCCGGTCGACGGGTTCACTCACGCGGTGTTCGGCCTCATTCCGTTCCACCTGCTCACGATTATCGCGCTGTTCCGGTTCCGACTCTTCGACGTGAAGCCGGTGGCACGGAACACCATCATCGAGAGCCTGCGGGACCCCGTGGTCGTGCTGGACGACCGGAACCGCGTCGTGGACTACAACGACGCCGCGACCCACGTCTGGCCCGACATCGACGAGCGGTCCCCCGCGACGTTCGAGTCCGTCTGCCCGGCACTCGCCGCGGAAGTCAGCATCCCCCCGGCGGCCGAGGGGGAGACCGAGCAGGTCTCACTGACCTACGACGGTCAGGACCGCCACTACTCGGTGACGATCTCCACTGTCGCCAACAGTGGCAACCGGACCGGGTGGTACGCGGTCCTCCTGCGTGACATCACCGAGCTGGAACAGTCCCGGTGGCAGCTCGAAAAGCAGAACGACCGCCTCGACCAAGTGGCCTCGACTATCTCTCACGACCTGCGCAACCCTATCAGCGTCATCACCGGCCAAGTCGAAATGATGGACAGCCGTCTCGACCGAGCCGACCTCGGCCACGAGACCGAAGCGTCTCTCCGCGAGGAAATGAGCGAGGTCGACGGAGCCGCCGACCGGATGCAGGACATCATCGACGACATCCTCACCATCGCCCGCGAGGGCAAAACCGTCGAGGACACCGAGAAGCTCTCGCTCGCGGCCGTCGTCCACGACGCGTGGCGCACCGTCGACACCGGCGACGCCACCCTCACCGTCGCCGACGACCGGGTCTTGCAGGCCGAGCGGAGCAAGCTACTGAGCATCTTCGAGAACCTCTTTCGCAATAGCGTCGAGCACGGCTCGACAGCCCAGAACGGCCCCGACAGCCACGGCGACTACCAACCGGCGGGAGTGACCGTCGAAGTCGCCCCCACTCCCGACGGCTTCACCGTCACCGACGACGGCCCCGGCATCCCCGAGAGTCACCGCGAGAACGTCTTCGAGTACGGCTACACCACCACGAGGGCGGGTACCGGCCTCGGCCTCTCCATCGTCCGCACCATGGCCGAATCCCACGGCTGGACCGTCGAACTCGACGACGACTACCACGACGGCACCCGCTTCGTGTTCCACGGCGTCGAGGGAGAGACCGTGGACCCGGACTCTCAGCTTCGGGAAGCCTGACGAGGATGCCGTTTCTCAGCTGTGAAAACCGAGCCACATTGAAGTGCGAGTGAGACAGAGGCTTGACAATGGCGGTGTATAGTGGGCTGTGGCTGGCGTTCGTCGGCATTCTCGTCGCCACGTTGTTCACCCAGTTCGTCGTCGGGTACTGGGTCTACACCCGCCGCGGTGCCCAGTCCGGCGCGACGTGGTTTCTCGTCATGGACGCGACCGGTGTGGTGTTCGTCGGCGGAGCCCTGCTGTTCTTGCTACTTCGGGACCCGAGCGCGCAACAGACTGCGTACATGGTCGCTGGCGTCGGGTCGATGGCGACCATCAGCGCGTTCGTCGTCTTCGCCTCGAAGTACACGGGTACCGGCCTCCACCGGAATCGTGCGGTGCAGGCGACGCTCGTCGCCATCGTCGGCGGGTATCTCGTCCTCGCGCCGACGAACGCCTCCCACGGCCTCCTGTACGCCGATTTTACGCCAGTCACGGAGCCGTTCCCCCACCTCCTCGTCGAGCGTGGCATCGTCTTCCACGCGATGGTTACCGTCATCCAAATCCCGGCCTTCTACAGCACCTACCTGATGGGGAAACACCTGCTCGCGACCCGGCAACAGGCCGGCCAGCAACTCGCCTTCCTCATCGTCGGCGCGTTCTCCATCGGGATTCTCGACCTGCTCAGTATGTGGACGGACCTGTTCCCAGTCGACGGGTTCACGTACGCGCCGTTCGGCATGTTCGTCTTCTACGTGTTCACCGCGTTCGCGCTGTTCCGATTCAGCCTACTCGACGTACAGCCCATCGCGCGAAACACCGTCATCGAGAACCTTCGGGACCCGGTTCTCGTCCTCGACGCGGAGGGCTGTATCGTCGATTACAACGGGGCGGCCACGGCCGTCTGGCCGGCTATCGAGGAGAGCCTGCAAGAGCGGTTCGACGAGACGTGTCCGGCACTGGCCGATACGATTTCGATTCCGCCGACTACAGGGACGGCCACCGACCGCCTCACGCTGTCGCTCGGCGGCCAGGAGCGACACTACTCGGTCACCGTCTCGGAGGTGTCACGGCGCGGTGAGAGCGTGAGTTGGTACTCGGTGTTGCTCCGGGACGTGACGGAGTTAGAGCGGTCCCGGTGGCAACTCGAAAAGCAGAACGACCGCCTCGACCAGGTGGCCTCGACCATCTCCCACGACCTGCGCAACCCCATCAACGTCGCCACCGGGCACGTCGAAATCCTCGAAGCGATGCTCGACGAAGACGAGGGCCTTCCCGGCGAAGAGAGCGAGACAGCACTCGACCACCTCGACACCGTCAGCGAGACGCACGCACGGATGGAAGCGATAATCGACGACGTGTTGACCATCGCCCGCGAGGGCAAAACCGTCGAGGACACCGAACCCGTCTCGCTCGCGGCCGTCGCTCGTGAGGCGTGGAACAACGTCGACACCGGCGACGCCACCCTCACCGTCACCGACGACCGGACCCTGCAGGCCGAGCGAAGCAAACTGCTGACGCTCTTCGAGAACCTCTTTCGCAACAGCGTCGAGCACGGCTCGACAGACAGTCAGCACTCGGGACGGTCTGACGACAGTGTCGAGCACGGCTCAGCGGAGGTGGCCGTCGAGGTCACTCCCACCCCCGACGGCTTCACCGTCACCGACGACGGCCCCGGCATCCCCGAGGAACACCGCGAGAACGTCTTCGAGTACGGCTACACGACTGCCGACGAAGGTACCGGCCTCGGCCTCTCCATCGTCCGCACTATGGCCGAGTCCCACGGCTGGACCGTCGAACTCGACGACTACGAGGACGGTGCCCGCTTTCGCTTCCATGACGTACTCGGAAGCCCTGCCGCCGGCGCGACGGCGGTGCCGGAGCAGGTTCTCTGACGCGCTATCGCCAGTGGACTACACGGACCCCGCGCACATTTCGAACGTCTGGTGTCAGGTGAAAAATTGAAGTAGCGGAACCAATATACCGATACAGTATGTTCCCGGGGGGGATATCACCGGTCTGGCTCGCGTACCTCGCCGGTCCGGTGGTGACGGTCATCACGGGGAAAGTACTCGTCTACTGGATATACAACCACCACTGGGACAAGCGTGGCTCGAAGACGTTCGCGGGTGTACTGCTCGTCGGGGGGTACTGGCTCTGCTGTCTGTTCGTCCACGTCGCGGTGACGGACACGGAACTCCAGCGGCTGGCGGTTATCGCACAGAGTATCGGTGCCTTCGCGTCGATAGCGGCGTTCAGCGTGTTCGCGTCCGTCTACGCGGCCCGTGGCTTCCACCACCGACGCTGGTTCCAACTCGCCCTCTACGGAAGCCTCGGCACGTTCGCGCTCTTGGTCGTGACGAACCCCCTGCACAACCTCGCGTGGCGGTCGATTTCACACGTCACCGAGCCGTTCTCCTACGCCATCATCGAGCCGGGCGTCGGTTCCGTCGCCGTCCTCGCCGTCCTCGTCGCGTTGAACGGGTACTGTTGGGTCGCACTCGTCAACTACCTCCTCTCGACCGGAAACGGGTCCGGGACGCAACTCCTGTTGGTCCTGCTGGGTGCGATGTCCATCGCCGTCGCACAACTCGTCGGGTCGTCGGGGTTGGCACCCGCCGACGGCCTCAATCACGCGGCCTACGGGACCGTCGCGTTCGTCGTGTTCTCGACGTTCGGACTGTTCCGGTTCAACCTCCTCGGGCGACTCCCGGTCGCCCGGAAGGCGGTGGTCGAGAGCCTCAACGACCCGGTGTTCGTCCTCGACGCCGAGCACCGAATCGTGGACGTCAACGACGCGTCACGGGCGACGTGGCCGGCAGTCGACGGAAGGAACGGCATCCCGTTCGCACAGGCGTGTCCGACACTCGCAGAGCGCGTCGAGATGCCCGACGGCGGTACCGCGACGGACTCCGACCGCATCTCGGTCACCGTCGACGGACAGACACGGCACTACTCGGTGAACACCACGACGGTGTCGCGGGGGCGTGCCGACGAGGTGCAGTGGTACGTCGTCTTGCTCAGGGAGGTAACGGAGTTAGAGCGGTCCCGGTGGCAACTCGAAAAGCAGAACGACCGCCTCGACCAGGTGGCCTCGACCATCTCCCACGACCTGCGCAACCCCATCAACGTCGCCGACGGCTACGCGCAGTCGCTGGAACTCCGAGTGAAAGACTGGGACATCGAGGCGACCGAGCGCGAGCGGGCGACGGCCGACCTCACCAGAATCCAGGAGTCACTGGGGCGGATGGAGGCGATAATCGACGACGTGTTGACCATCGCCCGCGAGGGCGAAACAGTCGAGGACACCGACTCCATCCCGCTCTCAGTCGTCGCGCGTGAGGCGTGGAACAACGTCGACACCGCGGAGGCATCCCTGACGATCGAAGCCGACAGCATCCTCGATGCGAACCGGAACCGAACCCTGTCGATTCTCGAGAACCTCTTCCGGAACACGCTCGACCACGGTGGGTCGACGGTCACGGTGACCGTCGGTGCGACTCCCGACGGGTTCTTCGTCGCCGACGACGGCCCCGGCATCCCCGTGAGCCACCGAAGCGACGTCTTCGAGTACGGCTACACGACTGCCGACGAAGGTACCGGCCTCGGCCTCTCCATCGTCCGCACCATGGCCGAGTCCCACGGCTGGACCGTCGAACTCGACGACGACTACCACGACGGCACCCGCTTCGTGTTCGGTGGTGTCAGAAGTTTCCCGACGGCCACCGCGTGACCGTCCGTCGCGAGGTGGGACAGTGGACAGCGAAGGTATTTGACGCGCGAGATGAATGTTCCAGTATGCGCGATTTCGTCGTCGTGGGGGCCGGGCCGGCAGGGTCACGGTTCGCCCGGAGAGCCGCGGAGGCGGGCCACGACGTGCTGGTCTTCGAGCAGGGGACTGTCGGGGAGCCGCTGGCTTGTTCGGGACACGTCAGCAGGGATATCTGGGAGTACACGCCACCGGGGGCACGCGAGGAGTTGCTCCAGAACGAGGTGTTCGGAGCGCGGTTCCACCTCGGTGGCCCGGACAGCGAGCCACACCGCTTCTACCGGGACGAGCCAGTCTCGAACGTCATCGACCGGGTGGGACTGGACCGGACGCTCGCGGACGCGGCCCGGGCGGCGGGTGCCGACCTCCATGAGAACCACACCGTCCTGAGCGTGACGGAGGGACGCGAGGGCGTGCGCGTGAGGGTCCGCGGCCCGGACGGCGTCGAGACGCACGCGGCGCGGATGGTCGCAGGCTGTGACGGTCCCAACTCTCGGGTCCGGACCGAACTCGGGTTGCCGGACCCGGACGAGTTGCTCCACGGCGTCCTCGGGTTCACCGACGAACCGGCCGCCGAGGACTTCGTGGACGTTCACCTCACCGTCCCGCGCTTCTTCGCGTGGCGCATCCCGCGGGGCGACGCCGGCGTGGAGTACGGGCTGGCGGTCCCGCCCGGCGGGGACGTGCGCGACCGGTTCGAGTCGTTCACCGCGGCCTACGGCGTCGAACCCGACCGGCGGTGTTCGGGCCTCATCCCCATCGGCCCACCGTCGCGGGTCACCGGCCGCCGGTCGTTCCTCGTCGGCGACGCCGCCGGCCAGACCAAGCCGTTCACCGGCGGTGGCATCCTCTACGGCATGACCGCGGCCGACCACGCCGCACGGGAAATCGACCCGACGGACCCGGGGACGCTCGGGGACTACGAGCGGGCGTGGCGCGACGACTTGCGGACGGACATCCGCCTCGGGCACCTCGTCCGCGCGGGCTACTCGTTCCCGGAACCGCTCCAGCGGGCCGGGATGGCCGCGTTCTCGGGGGAAATCGGCGTCCACATGGACCGACCGAGTACGCTCTTCTCGACGGACCAGCTTCGCGCCCTGCTATCCTTTTAAGTATCACGCACCCGAGGGCGATGTCATGGATGCAGACCGGTTCACCACGGCCGCGGCCGTCGTGGCACTGTTGGGCTGTCCGCTCGCAGCCGTCGCACCGTTCGTCCTGAACGCCGCGCCCGGACCGCGGGGCGGCATCGCGTTCTCGGGGTTGGTCGGCGCGGTATTCGCCGGGTACAACCTCTACGCCATAGCCACGGAGGGGCGACCACAGTTCGCCGCCGCGGTGATGGCGACAGCGTTCGGGACGTGGCTCATCCTCGCACCGCTGCAGTACACCGTCGCGGCACCGCTGACTGCGACGACGCAGTTCGCCGGGATGTTGCTGGCGGCGTTCAGCGGGTTCACCGCGCTGGAGGTACTCGGCGTCGGGCAGTCGGCGGAAGCCGCCGCGAACGCGGGCGAGTAGCCGGCTCAGGTCTCGGCGGACGGATAGGCCGGAAGCCGCGCGGATGTATCGGACCCCTCGACGAAGGGGAGCGCGACGACGGCACCGGCCTGTTCCTCGCCGTCGACGCGGACGGTCACGTGGTCGGCTTCGAGGCCAAACTCCACGAGTGCGAGCGCGAGCGGCTCCTCGCGGGAGGGACTGTCGACGGCGCGGGTCACCTCGCCGACGGCACTGTCACCGGCGAAGACCGCCGCACCGTCGTCGGGGACGGCGTCGACGGTCAGGCCGACGAGTCGCCGACTCGGCTGGCCGCGGTTCTCGACACGGGAGACGACTTCCTGCCCGACGTAACACCCCTTCTCGAAGTCGAGGGCGTTGCGGAGGCCGAGGACGTTCGGGACCTCGCCGTCGAGTTCGGTCGGGAACAGCGGCGTCCCGGCTTCGAGCGTCAGGGACTGCCACGTCCGGTAGCCGAAGGGGGCGGCGTTCATCCCGCGGTTGACCAGCGTGTCGAACACGTCACGGGCGGCGTCGGCGACACAGACGACGACGTACCCCTCCTCGCCGGTGAGGCCGTCGTCGCGGATGACCGTGACACCGGCGTCGCCCATCGACCCGCGGACGAACCCGAGTCGCTCGTCGGGCGAGGCGGCCCCGGTGAGGACGCTCGCTATCTTCTCGGTGGCGTTCGGGCCGTGGACGCCGAAGACGCCGAACTCGTCGGTGGCGACGCGCACGTCCACGTCCTGGATGAACGTCTTCTCGCTCCAGTCCTCGGCCACCTGCTCGGTCCGTTCGGGCGGGAGGAACACGAGGAGTCGCTCGTCGGCGTTGTGGACGTACATGTCGGTCGTGATACCGCCTTGCGGGTCGAGCAGGAGAGCGTAACAGCCGTGGCCGTCTGCGGCCGGGACGCGGTTCGAGACGGCGTTGTCGACGAACTCGACCCGGTCGTCGCCGGAGACGACGACGACGCCACAGGGGGGTTCGGTGACGCCGACGACGTTTCGGACCGCGTGGTGGGTCCGTTCGGGCCGGCCGTAGTGGTCGACCACTCGCTGGTCACCGCGCGTGAGGAACGTGGCGTTGTGGTCGGCGTGGACGCGTTCGAGAACAGTCATTGCCGGACAGTGGCGGCCGGCGGCGTTAAACCTCCCGCTGTCAGACGCCGAGCAAGTCGCGCACTCTGTCGAGGAGGGACTGGTCCTCGTCGGGGTCGTGCTGGCCGATGGCGTGGTCCTCGGGGACGATGACGGTCCGTTTGTCGTCGTCCGTGACCTCGATGAGGCCGTCGGCCTTCAACTCCGAGAGGGCACCTTCGAGGCGGTCGATGTCGGCGTCGACGCGCGAGCGGAGTTCGAAGACCGTCATCCCCTCCTCGCGGCGGTCGGCGAGAGCGTCGAGAACCGCGACCTGTGTGTCGTCCCGGTTGCGGTACTCCCCCTTGGCTCGCATATCATCCAGTTCGGCGGGATGGGTCTTACACTTGTCCCTCCCCCGACGAGCGGAGTTCCGTCCCGGAGACACGCACCACCGACGGGCGGGGCAGGGTCGGGGTTCCGGGGGCGGTCGGTCGCCCAAGCAGTACGCTTATGGTCCGCACAACGAAGTATCGTGTCAATGGCTATCAAGTGTTCGCTACTCGGGCATCGGTTCACCGAGACGGAGGTAGAGGAGGAGCGCGTCGAGGAGGGTAGCGAAGTCGTCATCACAGTCAGAGAGGTCGAAACCTGCGAGCGGTGCGGGAAAGAGCGCGTCGTCACCGAAAACAAGGAGGTGACCTCGCTCGCCGCCGAGGGTGCCACGGAGACCAGTCCGGACGCCGCGGGCGAGCCGACGGCGGAGACGCCGACCGATGTCGGACGGGATGACACCAGCCCGGACCTCGCACCGGACGCGGACGCGGCCGAGGACGACGCCGAGTTCGTCGGTGAGAGCGGCGGTGACGACGCGGCCACCGCGGACGACCAGCGGGACGTGGACGCGATGACGGAGACGGAGCAGGTCGCAGGCGCGGGCGGCACCGACGAGGTAGACGCCCCGGACGACGACGCGGTCATCCTCGACGACAGCGAGACGGAGCGCGACCCCGGCGAATGGCCCGGTGACGAGGACGAACCGGCGACCGAGACGGAGGCGAACACGGCGGCTGTGGCTCCCGGGCAGGACGCCTCGACGGGGGCAAGCGAGGACGCAAGCGAGGAGTGGCCCGACGAGTACGGCTACGAGGAGGAATCGAGCGCGCGCGCCGACGAGGTAGACTGGCCCGAGGAAGACGAGGGCGCGGGCGAGGAGTGGACGCCGACCGAGAGTCTCACCGAGAGCATCGACGGAGCGGAAGTCGAGGCCGCGGGGACCGCCAGCACGACGGCACCCGACGGGACGTTCGTCTGTCCCGAGTGCGGGTTCACCACGTCGGTCGAGGAGTCTTCGCTCCGGGCGGGGGACTTCTGCCCGGACTGTCGCCGCGGGTCGCTCGAACACCGAGCGAGCGACGAGACGCGAAAAGAGTAAAACCGCCCCTGTGCAAACCACTGCCCATGCGAGAATACAAGATGCGCCGGGGCGAGCACCTCGAAGAGCGTGTGCCGGACATGGAAGCGAAAATCGAGGACTACTTCGGCCCCATAACGGACACCCAAGAGTACAAGGGGAGCGACCTCTACGTCGTCGGCGACCCCGACAACCCGGTGTTCGAGCGTATCGTCGCCGGAACCGTCGAGTACGGAAGCAAGAAGGACAAACTCGGCGTCGACTTCGTGGAGCGACCGGCCGAAGACGTCATCGCGGAGGGCAACGCCGACGCCGCGGCCGACGCCGTCGACGCGAAAAACGACTTCCTAGAGGAGTGCACCGGCCGTGACGCGAAGAGCCGCCGCGAGTCGATGAAACGCGCCGTCGAGGACGACGCCGAGACGCCCGACAACGTCTGATACTGCTGGAAGTCACCGCCGTCGGCGCGCAACCAGACCCAGCTCAGCCGTCGTGTTCCTCACGGAGTTTCCGACGCTGTATCTTCCCGGTCGTGGTCTGTGGCAGGTCGTCGACGAACTCGATGACACGTGGGTACTCGTACGCCGCGAGTGACTCGCGCACGAGCGTCCGGATTTCGGCCCGCAGGTCGTCGTCGCCCGTCACACCCGGACCCGGTTCGAGGACTGCCTTGATTATCTCACCTCTAGTCTCGTCCGGGATACCGACGACACCGGCCTGTTCGATGTCGGGGTGTTCGAGGATGGCACTCTCGACTTCGCCGGGGCCGACGCGATAGCCGCTGGTGATGATAACGTCGTCGTCACGGGCTTTGAACCAGTAGTATCCCGCTTCGTCCCGCCAGCCGAGGTCACCGGTGAGGTGCCACTCACCGTCCGGTCCCGAGACGCGGGCCGCCGCAGTCTTCTCCGGTTCGTGCCAGTAGCCCTCGAAGACGATGGGGTCGTCGGACGGACGGACGGCGATGTGACCGACCTCACCGGTCGGCACCCGCTCGCCGGTCTCGTCGTCCACGACGGCGACGGCGTGGCCGGGGACGGGTTTGCCCATGCTTCCGGCCTGCACCGGGAACCAGTCCCGGCAGTTACACACGAGGAGGTTCGCCTCGGTCTGCCCGTAGATTTCGTTGACCGGGACACCGCCCAACTGCTCGTCGGCCCAGTCGAGTATCTCGGGTGTCAGCGGTTCGCCACCGGAACAGATGGCCGACAGTTCGAGGTCGTACTGCTCGGTCGGTTCGTCCACGGCCATCAGCATCCGGATGGCCGTCGGCGGGAGGAAGGCGTCGGTGACGCCGAACTCCGCACAAAGTTCGAAGGCGGTGTCCGGGTCGAACCCGTCCATCGGGTAGCCGACGACCGGCCGCCCGTAGTGCCACGCCGGATAGAGGAGGTCCCCGAGCGCGCCAATCCACGCCCAGTCGGCCGGCGTCCAGAACGTCGAGTCGAACACGTCCCGCTCGAAGTACATGTAGAAGGCCGGGCAGTGCCCGACCCAGAGTCCGTGCGTGTGGCGGACGCCCTTCGGCGGGCCGGTCGACCCGCTGGTGTACATCACGATTGCGGGCGTGTCGGCGTCAGTGTCAGCGATTTCGAGCGTGTCGGTACGGCCCGCGTGGAGCGACGCGAAGGTCGTCGTCTCGTCGTCCCCGCCGACCTGCACGACGTGTTCGAGGTCCGGGCACTGCTCGCGGGCGGCGGCTATCGTCTCGCTGACGCTCTCGTCTATCACCGCGACGGTCGCACCGCTGTCGTCGATACGGTAGCCCAGCGCGTCGACGCCGAACAGCACCGACAGCGGCACCGACACCGCCCCGAGTTTCCAGCAGGCCAGATGAGTCAGCGGGTTCGCGGGTTTCTGCGACACCGACACGGCCACCCGGTCGCCGCGGCCGACACCCAGCGCGGCCAGTCCGTGAGCCACCCGGTTCGACAGGCGGTCGAGGTCCGCGAAGGTGTACGTCTCGCGGCGGCCGTCCGGGTACGCCTGATAGAGGGCAGGGCGGTCGGTGTCGGCGTGTTTCCGCAGGCAGTCGGCGGCGATGTTGTAGCCCTCCGGCAAGTCCCACTCGAAGGTGGCGCGTGCCTCCGCGTAGGTGTCGTCATCGAGCGTGACATACTATACCATGAGAACTATCGACAACCCGGACGGTGATACCCGTTTGGGTTCGTTCTCACGAGGGAATTCGACACTCGCTGGCGGTCAGCGGTTCGCAGTGACGATGTTGTAGGTCCACAGGCCGTCGGTGAGCGTCTCGTGCTGGTAGCGGGCGGCGACGCGGTTCTTCGACTGCGTGTCACTTCGGATGCCGACCCGGTTGAGCAGGCGGCCGACGGGCGCGGCGACGCGACTCGCCCAGTAGAGTCGTCGCGAGGACGGCAGCACCTGCTCGGTGGCGTCCTCGACGCGCACGTCGGTGAACCCGTGGGCTTCGAGCGAGTCCCGGAAGCCCGCGACGCTGTCGAGGTTGGGCACCGCCCAGCCGTCGAGCCAGTGGTCCATCGCCTCGCGTTCGGCGGGTGTCATCGCCGCCGCTGCGCGGAAGCCGTCCGAGAGGACGAGACGGCCGCCGTCGGCCAGCAGACGGGCCGCCTCCGAGACGAAATCCGCCTTGTCCTCGGCGTGGCAGATGGCCTCGATGCCCCAGAGCACGTCGAAGGAGTCGTCGGCGAACGGCGTGTCCGTGAAGTCCGCGCGGGCGAACGCGGTACGGTCGTCGACGCCGCGTTCGCGCGCCAACTCGCGGGCTTTCTGCAGTTGCATCGGCACGAGGTCGATACCCTGTACGGTCGCGCCGCGGTGGTCGCTCACCCAGACGGAACTGCCGCCGACGCCACAGCCACAGTCGAGCATCCGGTCGTCGGCCCCGATGTCGGCCCGGTCGGCCAGCACGCGGTTCAGGTTCTCGACAGCCGCCGCGTGTGACTGGTGGGCCTCGTCGTGATAGCCCGCGTGCAGGCCGTGTGCCGACGAGAGGCCCCAGAACAGGCGGTAGTCGATGTGGCTCTCCGTGTAGTACTCCGCGATGCGAGACGCATCTATCCCCCCCATGAGTTACCCCAACGCCGGGGCGTGGACGTAATTATGTTACGACCGTGAAAGGACTGTCAGTCCTCGTCGTCGACGACTTCGATGCCACGGTTGTTGACCGCGGACGGGTCCAGTCCGACCTCGTTGAGGAAGGTGCGGTACTCCCGTTCGCACTGCTCTGCGTCCTGCTGACGTTCCGACGCGTGGTTACAGAGGTCCGCGAGACTGGCGGGCACGTCGTCGGTGTAAACGATCCAGTGGTTCACGAGGTCCGACAGCCGCCGGATGGGGCTGGTGAAGTGGCCGTAAATCTCGAAGTTGAGGGCGTGGTGGCCGCCGAAGGGGTCCGCCATGTACTTCGCCCGGGGCATCACCTTCATCACGGCCCGCTGAATCTGGCCGAGTTGTCGCTCGGGTGCCTCCTCCAACGTCTCGTTGACCGCGATGCGGGGGTCGTCCTGTGCGGCCGACACCGAGACGCCGTCCAAGTCCTGTATCTCTTGGAGAGCCTCGTTCCACTGGTCGGGGGTCGGCTGTGGGTGGACGCGGTACATCGCTTCGAGGCCGCGGGACCACTGGAGTTCGTGCGTGACGGCCTTGTTGGCCTTGAGCATACACTCCTCGATGATGGTGTGGGCGCGGTCCCGCCGGGGGTTGAGGACGAGCGAGCCGTCGGCCTTGCGCTGTTCGTGGAGGCGGTCGGCGAGGTCCCAGACGAGTTCGCACTTGCCCGCGAGGTCCACCGTCTCGTCCTCCAGCAAGTCGTCGGCACTCCCGGGTTCGTCGAGTAGTCGCTCGGCCTCGGCGTAGGTGAGGCGGGCGTCGCTGCGGACGACGGACTTGTAGATGTCGATAGACTCGTAGGAGAGCGTCTCCGGGTCGAGGTGCATCTCGACGGTGTGGGCCAGTCGGTCCTCGTGGGGGACCAGCGAGCAGACGGTTTCGGCCAGCACCGGCGGGAGCATGTGGACGGTGTAGCCCGGCAGATAGACCGTGTTACCGCGGTCGAGTGCCTCGGCCCACATCTCGCTATCGGGGTGGACGTAGTGGGTCACGTCAGCGATGTGGACCCAGAGAACGGTCTCGTCGTCGCGTTCCTCGATGGAGATGGCGTCGTCGAAGTCCTGTGCGTCGATGGGGTCGGTCGTCCACGTGGTCAGCTCACGGAGGTCTTCGCGCTCGTCGAGTTCGTCCTCGATTTCGGACTGGACATCCTCGGTGCGCTCGGCGGCCTCGTCGAGGACCGACTGGGGGAACTCGTCGGGAATGTCGAATTTCTCGAATAGCTCCTCGCGCTTGTTCGAGAGGTGGCGCGCGAGTTCCGCGTCGATTTCGACCGGCCCCTGCCCTTCGGCGGTCCCGGCCTGCGCTTGGTCGCTCATGACCCGAGGTAGGGGAACCCCACAGTTAGGCGTACCGACCGGTCACGGCTCGCGCTCTTCCGGTGTCCGGTCCTCGGCGAGGGTCCGGAACCGAGTCAAAAACTCCGACCGGTCGTCGGCACCAGCACGGCTCTCGACGAGAAGGGACTCCAGTCCGTCCCGTGGCTGGTGACACAGTTCGCGGTGACAGCCCTTACAGAGGTACTCGAAGTCCTTGTCCACGCGGTCCCAGCGGTCGCCGTGTTTGTCGTACTCGCGGGCATCGGTACGGGCGACAGCGTCGCCACAGGCGATACACGTAACCTGTGTGTCGTCCCGGTTGCGCCGGGCACCCAGCATACCACCGTCTTCGCGCGGTGGTCACTTAGCCCTTACCGAGACGGTTCACCGGACGTTCGCCAGCGAAACCGCGTGGCCACACTCGGCGGTGAGCCACGCAGTGGCGAGCGTGTTGTCGTCGGCCGTCGAGAAGACCGTCACTGTCTCCGGGTCGTCCCAGTCGTCGTACATGCACTCCAGTTCGAACTCCGGCAGTCGGTCGTTCGACGCGGTACTGACAGCCGTTTTGTCGACAACACTCATACTTGACACCTCGGAGCGACGCGCCGGCTGGCACGCCAGCGTTTCGTCTGATTGCAATTCTATCGGTTTGCTACAAAAGTGTTTGCGACAAATTATCATACTTGATAGCACGATGCGGAACGGGCGATTTATGCGGCGAGCGAGCGACGCGTTCGGTATGCAGGTCAAGTCCCGACACCACCTCCGGGCTGACGCCGTCGACGAACTCGAGACGGCACTCGAATCGCAGTTGGGGGTCCATCTCGACGCGGACACCTACGAGAAGGTCGAACTGGACGACAGCGAGTTCGACATCGTGCTGGTCGACGGCGACCCCGCGGTGCTGTACCTCGACGGGGACCCGTTCCTGACCGTCCGTGGCGCGAACGACTACCCGCCAGAGCGCGGCGTCGTCACCGTCGACCAAGGGGCTATCTCGTTCGTCAGCGATGGCGCGGACGTGATGCGACCCGGCATCGTCGAGGCAGACTCGGACATCGAGTCCGGCGACCTCGTCGTCGTCGTCGAGGAGAGCCACGGGAAGGCACTGGCCGTGGGCCGTGCCCGCACCGACGGCGACGACATGGTCGGGTCCGAGGGGAAAGTCGTGGACTCGATTCACCACGTCGGCGACGAGTTGTACGAGTTCTCGGTGTGAGTCCGCGAGCGAAGCGAGCGTCGTTTTGGTCCAGCTTTTGCGAGGAGGGTGTGCGAGCGAAGCGAGCACACCCGACGCAGTAAAAGGTGGTCGGGCGACGAGTTGTACGAGTTCTCGGTGTAGGGGCGGGGCGTCGGTGAGTCTTGCTTCCGCGTCTGACGCATCGCTTGCGAGCGTCCGTCACACGCCGAAACGTGACGGTCTCTGTATGCGTGTCTGACGTAAAACCTATACTTTCCGGGGCCGCCATCGAGACGTATGGGCTTCATGAACAAACTCCTCGGGGAGTCGGGGTCGTCACGGCGGACCGAGGACTACGAGGAACTCGACAGCGTGGCCGTTCCCGAGACTGAGGCGGACACGCAGGTTCACATCGCGCGCATCAGCGACAAACAGGACGTCATCGACATCAAAGACACTGTCTACGCTGGCGACATCGTCATCGCGGACATCACCCGCCACACAACCCAAGACCGGACGATGGAGCAGATTACGGACGAACTCCAGCAGGTCGCCCGTGGCGTCGGCGGCGACATCGTCCAGAAGGACGAAGACCAGATAATCATCACGCCCCGCAGCGTCAAGATTAGCCGCGAGAAGTTGGGTCGGTAACTACGGCACCCGTCGCACGAAGGACGCCGCTGTCAGTCACGGCCACACGACGGAGCGGCCGCGTTCGCTGCGTCTCCGCGGCGAGAACGAACGGCTTACCCACGCCCGGCTACTTCCTCCAGTATGTCACTGGCCATCCGAACGCGGAACCTCGTCAAGGAGTACGAGGACGTGCGGGCACTCGACGGCCTCGACCTCTCGGTCGATTCGGGGGAGTTCTTCGGCCTCCTCGGTCCGAACGGTGCCGGCAAGACGACGTTCATCAACGTGCTCGTCGGGTTGGTCAACCGGACGGGCGGCGAGGCGTCGGTGTTCGGCTACGACGTGGAAAGCGAGTATCGGCAGGCCCGCGACGCCATCGGACTGGCCCCACAGGAGTTCAACGTGGACCGCTTTTTCCCCATCCACGAGGTGCTCGAACACAAGGCGGGCTACCACGGCATCCCGCCCGCGGAAGCGAGTCGGCGGGCCGAGGAGGCACTCCGAACCGTCGGCATCTACGACAAGCGCGACACGCGGTTCGACTGGCTCTCGGGCGGGATGAAACGCCGGTTCGTCCTCGCGCGGGCACTCGTCTCGGACCCCGACCTGCTCATCCTCGACGAACCGACCGCCGGCGTCGACGTGGAGTTGCGCCGGGACCTCTGGGACCTCATCACCGACCTCAACGACGACGGGACGACCATCCTGCTGACGACACACTACATCGAGGAGGCCGAGCGACTCTGTGACCGCGTCGCAATCATGGACGAGGGACGGAAAGTCGAGGTAGCGAGTCCTGACGAACTGATGGACCGTGGAACCGACCAACTCTCCATCGGCCTCAGGAACCCCCCGACGACCCCGCCGGCACTCGAACTGCCCGACGTGCGTGACGTGCGCGTCGAGGACGGCCGCCTCCTCGTCACCGCCACGCGCGGGAGTGCCGTCGTCCCCGAGGTCATCCGTCGCCTCGAAGCGGCGGGGTTCACGGTGAGTGACCTCGACATCAAGCGAGCGTCACTAGAGGACGTGTTCGTCGACATGACCCGGACGGAGGACGCGGTCGAAGCATGAACGGCGAGGCGGACACCGGAACGACCGGAGAGCCGACGGGCACTGGTCGGTCACGCTCCGACGCGAGCGGCGAGCGGAGCGGCCTGCTCGAACGACTCGTACCGACGGGCTTTCGGACCCTGTTCCGGCGGGAAATCCTGCGGTTCGTCCGTCGCCCGCGCAACACGTTCCTCCCGCCGGCCATCACGAACGTCCTCTACTTCTCGGTGTTCGGCGTCATCCTCGGGGGCCGCATCGACGACATCGCCGGGTTCGACTACATCGTGTTCATCCTCCCCGGCCTCATCGTGCTGGGGGCCATCTCGAACGCCTTCGAGAACGCCTCCTTCTCCATCTTCCACGGCCGCTGGAACGACTACATTCACGAGGTTCTGACGTCACCGTTGCCTTACTCCTCGATGGTGCTCGCCTACATCCTCTCCTCGGCGGTCCGTGGTGCCCTCGTGGGTATCATCATCGGCATCGTCGGGCTGTTCTTCACGCCCGTCACCGTCGCCGAACCGCTGTATCTCGTGGCGTTCATGCTCGTCATCTGTCTCCTGTTCGCCAGTTTCGGCGTCGTCGGCGGTCTCTGGGCGCGGGACTTCGACTACCTGACGGTGTTGAACCAGTTCATCGTCCGACCGCTCGTCTTCTTCGGCGGCGTGTTCTACTCGCTGGAGATTCTCCCTCCGCTGTACCGGACGCTCTCGCTGCTGAACCCGATGGTGTACATGGTCAACGGCGTTCGCTACGGCTTCCTGGGCTACTCTGACGTTCCCCCGAACGAGGCGTTACTGGTCCTCTCGGGGCTGACGGTGGCCGTCGTCGCTCTCGACATCGCGCTGTTTCGGCGGGGGTACGGACTGGTCGATTGACCGAGACACGATTCGGCGCGGTACCACACGGGTTCGACCGGCGGAGAGTGTTTTCAAATTCCGGGAAATGAGGGGTGAGATTAAGTGAGGTGCGAGTAAATCTCGTAGTGATGTACGAAACCGTTCTCCTGCCCACCGACGGGAGCGACGTGGCTGCCAGTTCCGTGGAACACGCGGTCGACGCCGCAACCCGCGAGGATGCCGTCGTTCACCTCCTGTACGTCGTCGACGAGAGTGTCGCCAACGCCGCACCGGGGCTGGCGATGGGTGAAGTCAACCAAGAACTCAGAGACGAGGGCGAGCGAGCACTGGCGGAACTCGCCGACGAACTCGAGGCCGCCGGTGTCGAAACAGAGACCGCACTGCGGGAGGGGGGCCCCGACGAGGAGATACTCGGGTACATCGACGAGTTCGACGTGGACCTCGTCGTGATGGGGTCGACCGGCAAGACGGTAACCGAGCGTGACCGTGTCGGCAGCGTGACTGACACCCTCGTGCGAAAAGCACAGGTCCCCGTCCTGTCGGTCCCCGGGGAGTGACCGCTCGGTCGGCCAGCGGCCGGGACCGGCGGACCGGCCACACCCCCGGAGTCTTGTAGCCTGCACGCGAAACGACGGTGATGGGTCACGTACCGGTTGCCTGGCGCGATTTGGTGGCGACAGCGGCCGTCACCGGTGTTCTCGTCGGCGCGTACCTCGTCGTTCCACATCCGGTCGTCCAGTACGGGGCGTGGCTCGTCGTCTTCGCCGTCTGGATGGCGTGGTTCGTGCTGGCCGGCGTCGAGTGGCTCTCGAACCCCGACGGCTGACGCGAAACGGATTTGCACAGCGAGGCCTAGGTGTTCCACGTGACAGACATCGACGCCGACACACTCCTGCCGAGCGGGCGAATGCGCGAACAGGCCGTCGAGGGCGACGTGACCCAGATTCACCGTGGTCAGCAGTACGCCGAGGAGGGGGACACCTTCGAAATCGACGGGACGACCTTCGAGGTCGTCGACATCGGCGAGCGGACGCTGGGCGAGATGACTGACGCGGACGCCCGCGCCGAGGGTGCCCGTGACCTCGACCACTACCGGGAGATTCTCGCCCACGCCCACGAGAACTTCGAGTGGGACGAGGACAGCGAGGTCGTCCGCCACCGATTCGAGCAGCGATGACCCGCCTCGACCGGCGGCAGAGACGGAGTGACGGACCGGCCGGTGTATCGACAGGAATATCCGTAGACATATACACGCCGCGACGAATGGTGAAATAATGCTAGGCATCGAGGAGGACCCCGAGATGAAAGCCGGGGTCGAAGACGTGGACATGTCGGGCAAACGGGTGCTGGTGACGGGGTCGACGAACGGACTCGGACGACAGGCGGCGCTCGCGCTCGGCCGCCTCGGCGCGGACGTCATCGTCCACGGCCGCGACGAACAAGCCGGTCAGAGTGCCGTCGAGGCACTGGAGTCAGTCGGGTCGGACGCGGAGTTCATTGCGGCCGACTTCGCGAACACGGACGATGTCGACCGCCTCGCCGAACAAGTCCGCGAGTCGGTCGACGGACTCGACATCCTGTGCAACAACGCGGGAGGACTGTTCGAGGACACCGAGACGACGCACCTCGGCGTCGAGCGGACCTTCCACATCAACCACCTCTCGCCGTTCCAGTTGACGACCGACCTGCTCGACACGCTCGCGCCGGACGCTCGCATCATCACGACGTCGTCCATCGGCCACCGCGTCACGTCGATGAACCTCGACAACCTCATCGACATGACCAACTTCTCGCCGTGGGCGGCGTACTGCCGCTCGAAACTGGCGAACCTGCAGTTCTCCAACGAACTGGCGCGTCGACTGGCGGCGAGCGGGAGCGACATCACCTCGAACGCCCTGCATCCCGGCATCATTCCCGGAACCGAGTTCTCGTGGGGGCCGGTTCCGGGCGTCGAGCAACTGGGCAGCCTCATCGGCGAACTGCCCCTGACCGACTCGCCCGAGGACGGCGCGGCCACCATCGTCTACCTCGCCGCCTCGGAGGACGTGGCGGGCGTCAGCGGCAAGTACTTCGCGCGGTGTCGGGAGCGCCGTCCAGCCCCGAAGGCGCGCGACGAGGACGAGATGCGCGCGCTCTGGGAACGGAGTTCGAGCCTGCTGGGCATCGACGAACCGCTGGCCGACACCACGGCCTGAGCGGTCACCCGGTCCGCGCCGCGTCGGTTCCCGTGTCGGCGTCGGGCGGGCGCTCGTACCGGACCGGCAACGCCTGCACGCCGTGGAGGAACGGTGCTTCGACGGGTTCGTACGTCGTCTCCACGAGAGAGAGCGACGACACCGACGACAGCAGTTCCTCGGCCGCGACACGCCCTTCGAGTTTCGCGAGGTGGACGCCGAGACAGGAGTGGGGGCCGCGGCCGAACCCGATGTTGGGATTTGGGTCCCGGGCCGGGTCGAACGTGTTCGGGTCGTCGAACACGGCCGGGTCGCGGTTGGCAGCCTGAATCCACGTTATCACGGGGTCGCCAGCGGCGATGTCGGCCCCCGCGACGGTCACGTCCTCGGTGGCGACACGGGCGGCCATCTGGGCCGGCGACCGGAACCGGACGACTTCCTCGACGAGACGGGCCAGGGCGGCGTCGTCGCCGGCGAGGGCGGCCTCACGGGCCTGGTCGAACGCCGCCGGCCGTTCGGCGAGACACCAGACGGTGTTGGCGATGAGGTTCGTCGTCGTGACGTGGCCGGCGACGATGAGTAACCCACAGAGACGGAGCAGTTCGTAGTACGAGAGTCCGTGGTCGGCGGCGAGGAGGTCCGAAATCAGGTCGTCGCCGGGGTTCTCGCGTTTCTCGTCGATAACGTCGCTGACCAAGTCGCCGATTTCCATCACCGCTTCGCCCTGTTCGGCGAGGAACGACTCGACGTCGTCAGCCCCGGCGAGGTCGGGACTGGCGATAGCGTCGTCACTCACGGCTTTCAGTTCCTCGCGGATGTCCGGCGGCGCGCCGAGGAGGCCGGCGATGGTCGAGATTGGGAGCGGGTACGCGAACGACGACACCACGTCGGCCGTCCCTCGCCGCCCGTCGAAGCCGTCGGCGAGTAACTGCCGGGCCGTCGCTCGGATGTCGTCCTCGTGGTCGCGGACCGCCTCCGGGCGGAAGTGCGATTCGACGATGCCACGCTTGCGGGTGTGTTCGGGCGGGTCCAACCCGAGCAGTGTGTCCTTGAACGTCGCGTTCTCGCCGACGAGCGGTTCGTTCGCGAACGTCTCGGGGTCAGAGAGGACGCGCTCTGCCGCATCGTAGGTGAACACGTCCCAACACCCCCTGTCGGGACACCACTGTACCGCGCCCGCCGCGCGTCGCTCGTTGAACCAGTCGAACGGGTCAACGTTCCCCGCCCGTGTCTGCAAGTGGTCGGGAAGGGGGAGCCAGCCGCCGGGGCCACCAGCACTCATGCCACACGTCCACAACGTCCGGCAACATTTGCGTGCCGCCACAGATGTGGGATTGTTTATCACACCACCGAGTGGCTCGTGCAGTGTCCCGCCGGGGGGCCTCACCCGCGGAGGGCTTCCACGGGTCGTTCGTTCGCCGCCCGCCACGCGGGATAGATACCGGCTATCACGCTCGTGACGACACCGACCCCCATCGCGGCCACCAAGTACGCGACTGCGGTGCCGGTGAAGGCGAGCGGGTCGCCGAGGAAGATGGCGTTAGCGACGAGCGCGACGAGAGTGGCGATAACACCGCCGATAGCGGCCCCGATAGTCCCGAGCAGTGCCGCCTCGACGAGCAGGAGGCGAACGACGTCGGCTTTCGTGTACCCCACGGCACGGAGGACGCCGATTTCCTCGCGCCGCTTGATGACGGCCATCAACATCGTGTTGGCGATGGCCACGCCCGCGATGAGCAGGGAGAGCGACCCCAGCCCCGCGAGGAAGGCGTTGATACCTGTCACGATGGTCCGGAACAGGCGGACGAGCGACGTGAGTTCGAAGACCAGCAGGCGGTCCTTCCGGTCGTTGAACCGCTCGCGGAGGCGGGTGGCGGCGTCCTCGGCGGCGGTGACGGATTGGGTCGTGACCCGGACCTGTCCGTAGGTCCGCTCGTCGGCACGGGCGAGTGGCAGGTAGACGTCGCTCGTGCCGAACCCCTGTGTCTCCGCCAGCACCGCGGCGATGCGGTACGGCTCCGGCTCTCCCGTCTCGTTGGTGCCGACGTGGACGAGCGACACCCGGTCGCCGACCGTGACTTGATGCTCCGCCGCGAACCCGTCCGAGACGACGATTTGTCGCCGCCAGTTCGTCGGTATTTCCCCGGTCTGGACGCGAGCCACCTGTCGCGGGTCCTCGATGTACGTCGCCGAGACGAAATCACGCCCGTCCCGAGTCACGAGGTTCATGCTCGTGTCCTGTGTCGCCACGATGCCCGCGGAGCCGACCGTTTCCTCGATGGCGAGGACGTCCTCGCGGTCGAAGTGTCGCGCTTCGGCGTCGAAACCCGGCGAGACGAACACGTTCGTCGCGCCTTGATCTTGAATCCGGTCGAGTTGGCTCTGCTTGAACGCGGCACCGCCGGCACCGATCGCCCCGATCGCCACCACTCCGATGAGGATGGCGACGGCCGCGAGTATCGACCGGGTCCGGGCCCGAGAGACGTTCCGGCGTGCGATGACGAACGACGGGAACCGACCGGCGAGTCGGTGCCACAGACTCACCTGCCGACACCTCCACGGCGTGTGGTAGTCGGAGTGACTCGCGTCGACGGGGAGCCGCTGTGTACGGACATGGTCAGGCGAGTGCCTCCACGGGCCGTTTCGTGGCGGCCTTCCACGCCGGGTAGATGCCAGCGACCAGTGCCGTCAGAACCCCGAAGACAGCACCGATGACGACGTAGCGAATCCCGGCCGATGTGAACGCGAGCGGGTCCCCGACGAGCAGTTGATTGAGAACCATCCCGACGCCGACGGCGATGGGAACGCCGACGGCGGCACCCACTACGCCGAGGATGGTCGACTCGGCGACGAGCAGGCGGACCACCGCGCCCTTCGGATAGCCGACGGCCCGGAGGACACCGATTTCGCGCTCGCGCTCGATAGCCGACATCAACATCGTGTTGGCGATGGTGACCGCCGCGACCAGCAGCGAAATCGCGCCGACGCCGATGAGGAACTGGTTGATGGTGCCGAAGAAGCGCTCGAACTGCTCGCGCTGTTCCTGTACCTTCTCGACTCTGACCGTCCGCTCACGGGTGTTGAACTCCGTCTCGATGCCCTCGGCCGCCGCGTCTATCGACCCGCTCTGTGGGTCGACCTGTACGATCGCTTGGTCGTACTCGTCACCCGAAAATTGGGTGAGCGGGACGAATACGGTCCGGTCGGCCGAGAGCGGGTCGGCGAACCCCTGCGGTTCGAGGACGGCCGCGACGCGGAACGAGCGGTCGAACTCACGGGTCACCGATATCTGCATCCGGTCGCCGGGTTCGATGTCGTTGTTGTTCGCCACCCGGGAGCCGACGACGATGCTCCGTCGCCAGTTGTCGGGTATCTCGCCGGCCGCCGGGTCGTAGAACGCGCCCGGGTTCCCGAGTCCTTTCACCTGGACGGTGACGAGCGTCTCGCCGGACCCGGTTCGAACCAGCGACCCGAACGGCTCGACGACCGGGAGGACGGTGGCACCGTCGGCCGCTTGCTGGATGCGGCCCAGCTCCCGGTCGTCGAGCGTCGTGTCTGCCGGCCCGGAGCGACCGGGCGTGAACACGGGGTCGACCGTCGCCGTGCCGCCGAAGCCCTCGTAGGCTTCGAGTTGGTCCTGTTTGAACGCCTCCCCGCCGGTACCGATGGCCCCGATGGCCGCGACGCCGATGACGATGGCGACCACAGCGAGGACAGAGCGAGCGGTCGCACGGGAGAGGTTCCGCCGCGCCAGCACGAGCGTCGGCACTCTCGCCGTGACCCAGCGAAGGGGTGTCAGCGTGGACCCCCCTCGTTCGCGTCAGCCGGTCCGCGCTGTGCCGTCGAACCCGCCGCGTGGTCCTGTTCGCCGCCGTCCGGGGTCGCACCGCTCTCCGTCCGGACCTGTCCGTCGATGAGGTTCACCACGCGGTCGGCCGCCTCCGCGACGTACTCGTCGTGCGTGACAGTCACGACGGCGACGTTCTCCTCGGCACGCAGTTCGTCGAACAGGGCGAGTATCCGGTCGCCGGTGTCACGGTCCAAATTCCCCGTCGGTTCGTCCGCGAGCACCACCGCCGGGTCGTTGATGAGCGAGCGCGCGACGGCGACCCGCTGTTTCTGTCCGCCCGATAGCTCGTCGGGATGGTGGTCGAGTCTGTCACCCAAGCCGACCCGTTCGAGCAGTTGTGTGGCACGCTCGCGGGTGGCCGTCGGCGTCCGGTCGAGCATTCGCGGCATCTCGACGTTCTCCAGTGCCGTCAGCGTCGGGATGAGGTAGTAGCTCTGGAAGACGAAGCCGATAGTCTCCTTCCGCTTGCGCGTCCGCTCGCGGTCCGAGAGGGTCGCCACGTCCTCACCCTCGACGTGCACCGTCCCCGCCGTCGGCACGTCGAGCAGACCGAGGAGGTTGAGCAGCGTCGACTTCCCGCTCCCGGAAGGACCGACGACGGCGACGAAGTCGGACGGCGATATCTCGAAGTCGATACCGTCGAGGGCACGAACCGTCTGCGTCCCGGTCTCGTACTCGCGGACGACGTCCGTCCCGCGGACGATTGGCTCGGTACTGGCAGGCGTCCCGCTTTCGGTGGCCTGTTCTCGGCCACCGTCGCGGTCGGTGTCGTCCCCGGGTGTATCAGTCACGGTGTGTCACCCCCGCCGGCGGTAGAGGACGACAGCGGCCACGACGACGAGGACGGCGGCGATGGGGACGACGGGTAACCCACCGCCGCCGTTCGTCTCCGGCCGACGGACGACGCCTCGCTCGACGGGCACGTCAGTCGTCATCGACTGCTGTGTCCCGTCGACGACGTACTCCACCCTGACCGGGACTGTCGAGACGTTCCCGGAGACGCCAGTGTTGAGCGTGAACGACGAGAAGTCGCTCGGGTCGACGCTCCCGACGAAGTAGTCGGTCGATTCGACCGCTTGGGAGTCACCGACCGAGACGACGACGCTCTCGGCCACGCCCGACCCGACGTTGCTCGCAGTCGCGGAAATTTCGAGCGTGCCGCCGCGGAGCGTCGCCTCCGTCCCGGTCAGCGTGATTTCCGCCGGGTTGGGCGGCGCGTCGAAACTCGCACTGAACCGGTCCGTGACCTGTCGTCTGACGCCGTCACGGGTGTAGCTGAGCGTGACGTTCACCGGATACCGGCCGCGCTCCGCGACGCTGGCCGGGAACCTGAACACCGCCGTCTCGTTGGCGGCGAGTGACGAGCGGACGCGCTCCGCCACGGTGAAGTCGGCCTCCGGTGACGAGGCCGTGACCGACAGCTGTCGCACGTCACTGTCGAGACCGTTCGCGACCGTGACGTTCACCGACCGTCGCGCACCCGGCAGTCCGTCTTCGACCGACAGCGCGACCTGTGGGTGTCCCGACGGCCCGGCCGCCGCCGTCCGGTAGAGTGGTATCTGCCGCTCGATTGTTCGGCGTTGCCCCAGCGGCGTCGTGTACGAGAGGGCCACGTCGACGGTACTCACTCCCTCGTCGACTCCCGTCGCCGTGTACGTGTACGTCTCCGTCTCCCCGCCTTCGAAGACCGCTTCGAGCCGTCGTGGTGATTCGAACTCGACGTTCGTCCCACCGGCTAGAAGTTCGAGGTTCCGGAGCGTGTCCGACCGCCCGTTCAGTACAGTCACCGCTACGGTGCGTTCGCCGTCGACCGTCGAGGGTGCGGCGTCAACGTCCACCCGGACTCTGTTGTCTCTGACGACGACGGTCACGGGGTACTGGAGCCGAACGTACCGGTCGTCCTCGGTCAACACGACGACGGTGACCTGCAGTTCCTTGACACCGGTGTCGTCGAACGACCCCGTCAACGGTACCCGTATCCGGTCCCCAGCGGTCAACGTCCCGATATCCTCCGCGCGAGCGATGTCGTTTGAGCCGCCCCGTTCCCGGACGTACACCGCACTCACGTCCACGGACTGTGGGCTCGACTGGGCGTTCGTGACCGTGGTCGCGAACTCGACGAGTTCGCCCGGGGCCGGTTGGTCCGGCGTGACCGAAACGTTCGCTATCGAGACGCGCGGGTCAGTCGCGTTCTCCTGGGCCGCCCGGTTGTCGACAGGGTCGGCTACGGCCCCCGTCACGAGCAGCGGCACCGCAATGGCGAGGGTGAGGAGCGTCGTGAGGGTTACCACAGTGGAACCCCCATCGGTCGGCCAGCTAGTCATGGGTGAAGACACTACCGACAGCAGTTGTCGAAATCATGGAGGGCTATCGAGGTGATTTTCGGTGGCGGCCCAGTTATAACTTCGACATTGTGGCTCGGCCACACGCCCGGTGGCGTGGGTAGTGCGGCCGCCGTCCGTTCGGGAACGCTATCAACTCTCTGCGTACGCCAAACTCGTGGGTGAATCGGCCACTACAGTCGGACAGTACCTCACGCCGCGACACCCCCGTTTTCCTTCGCGTGAGTGCCGGACGGCGCGGGGGATGTTCCCGCGGCGGCTATCATTCGCTCAGAACGACCGCCAATTTTCGCTGTCTTGAGCGGGAAAGCAGTCGCTCGGTGTGGTGAGAAAGGCGGTTTCCGTACCTTCGGAAAACCGCCGTAAGGCAGTGGACTCGCTGGGAGGGTTCGCCTCCGGTGAGTCGCGTGGTCTGGTTGTTGTTTTCCGTCATCGGTCTACTGGTTGAGTTGCTGTTTTCGAACTTCCATCTTCTCGCGGTCTGTGCGCACGTCGTAGTGACGATAGAGAACACTGAGCGACACGTCGCACCGGCCCGAGACCGCCTCGGGCGGCACTTCGTCGTTCAGGTGGGCCGTGATAGCCCCCCTCCGAACGTCGTGGGGGCCACGAGACGACGGGCACAGGCGGGCCGCCCCGTCGTTCCCCGACGCCGCCGGGCACGTTGACGGGTCTTTGTCGTCGTGCGGACACCCCCCGACAACGCACGGCCGCGTCAGCCGGTGAGTCCACTTGTAAATCGTGTCCCCAGTCGGGCGGCCGTACTTCGACGTGAACAGGGGCGTCCGGCCCTCGTCGTCGGTCACCTCGTAGCGGTCGGGGTTGTCGAGATAGTCGTCGAGGATACTGTACCAGCGCGGCCCGAGGAACACCCACCGCTCGCCGTCCTCGCCGTTCTTGAGTTTCGTCCCCGTCTCCGGTCGGTGTTCCACCCGAACCGCGTGTTCGTCGGGTCGTAAGTCGCTCACGTCGAGCGACCGGACCGCCGACCGCCGCATCCCCGTCCGCCACATCAAGGCGAACAGGGCGTGGTCTCGACTCGCGTAGTGGTGCGTCCCGAGGTAGTCGAGAATGTCCTCGGCACGGTCGGCAGGTAGGTGTTCGTCGCGGGCTTCCGCGCCGTCCGGCAACTCCGGCGCGTGGACCTTCTCGGCGAGACCGTCCGTCACCGCTTCGATGTCCGCCGCCCACCGGAGGAACTGCCGAACCGACGTGAGTTGTTTCTGTAGCGTTATCGGGGCTATCTCGCCCCGTCGAGACGCCACGAAGTCGCTCAGTAGCCGCCCGTCGAGTTCGTTCAGGTTGTCGATGTCTTCGGACTCGCACCACTCGCGGAACACCCCGAGACGGTGCCGAGCGTTCTGTAGGGTCGACTTCCGAACCGACGGTTCCCGGTGTGCGAGGAACGACTGAATACCCTCCGACGGGGCGAGTGGTTCCAGTTCGTCGGTCACGCCGACCCCTCCGGTTCGTCGCAGTCGTCACCCTCTCCGGGCCGGTAGAGGGCCACGAGGAAGCCCGCCAGTGCCAGTCCGACGACGTGGGTAATCGACAGCGGTACGAGCGGCGTGAAGGCCGTCCCTCGCTCCGACACCCGGAGGAGTTCGGGGCGAAACAGTTCGTTCGGGACCAACGCCGCGCCCAGCAGGACACCGACGACGCACCCGACCCACGCCGCGATAGCCGCGACACGCCGCTCGTCGTCGGACAGGGAGAGCGTGAGGTTCACTCGTCTCCCTCCGGGTCGTCTGTCTCGCCGTCGTCGTTCTCCCGAATCTCCGGCGGGAGGTACTGGTAGTCTTCATCAACGACGTGTTTCCCGCCGTCGTCGTTGAAGTTGGTCTGTAGTTCGGCCACCTGCGTCCATCGCCACGGCGGGATTTTGCCGGAGCGACCCAGCCACTCGACGTACCGGAGCGCGCCGGAGTCTTTGACCGAGACGTTCGCGTAGGAAACCGTCGTTATCTCGTCGGCGTCTTTGCACTCCACCACTGCCGGAGTGAACCGAGAGGGGAGCTTGTCCGGGTCCCACGTCGACGCCGCTTCCGCGTCGGAGTGGACAAGTTTCTCCCCGCCGTCGGTCGCGAGTTCGACCTTCTCGACTTCGTGCGGGGCCGCTGACGGGACTTTCTCGTCGTGTTCGTCACAGACTCTTTCGGCCCGTTCACGGGTCCGATACTGCGCGACTTCGTTCCCGTTCACGGTCAGAATCCGGTACTCGACTTCCGTGCCGCCGTCCGTCACCGGACCACGGCCGCGGTCCACGCCGCCCACGTCAGGCCGCCCGGTCTGCTGGATGTCGTTGCGAGTCCCGCAGACGGGACACGTCGGAGTCCACCCTTCGTAGGCGGACGTGACCGACGAACCCGTGACCTTGAAATCGCTCCCACAGTCGCGGCATCGGTACGTCCCGAGGATGTTCTCATACCCGCCGTCCGTCACCGGACCACGGCCGCGGCCTCCGTCCTTGTCCCACTCCTCGATGTCGGCCGGGTCTATCCCGTCGTTCGCCTCGACTATCTCCCGCACCGCCTCGCGGATAATTTCGGCCAACTCGTACCGGAGTTCCTGCGCTCTCTCGGCTTCCTCACGGAGTTCTTTGTTCTCCTCCTTGAGTGACTTCAGTTCCAGTTCCAGCAGTTCCCTCGGCTTCCAACCGCCGTCCGTCACAGGACCGCGGCCACGGTCAACGCCGACCGCGGCCGCACAGTCCGCACAGGCCGGGCCGTGCAGAACAGCACAGTAGCCGTCCGCGTCCGCCCGGCACTGACAGCAGGTGCCAGTGCGAGCGTCAGTGTTTTTGAGTCGCGGTGCGTCCGTAATCGCGTGGGGCAGAGTCCCCACAGTGGGTGATTCGCTCATTGTTGCCGAGCGAAACCACCGTAAGGGGGCGTGTTGCACCACGTCCCCGCCTTCTACCGCACCAAGAGAGTCATCACAGGGCCGACTTGGTGGCTTCGTACCCACCGTTTGTCACCCCCATCCCATAAATGCAATGGTAGCTAAGTTGCGGCGTAACACTTCAGTTCCTGCGAAACCCCTACCATAACTAATCAGCCGCTTCATATCTGGGTTAATGAGACAATCCGCGTCGTGGATGACAATTTGGGACGACCGAATACTTGAAATAATCAGCGTTGAGGGAAGTGGAGCGGCTTCGGAACTCAAAGAACGTGATGAATTGGATATTGCCCACTCTACGATTTCGAGAAGGCTGAAAAAGCTCTCTGAGCATGGCCTTTTGAACAGACTGGCTAACGGCGTCTACACATTGACGGACGAAGGCGAAGCCTACCTCGAAGGCGAGTACGACGCCGCGAAAGAGCGGTACATCAACCGTGGGGAGAACGGGGAAGACGAGTCAGACGGTGCGGCATCTGAACCGGGTATCAACGGCTGACGCATGGCCGGAACACGAACGCCCGCCGACTGGATGGTCCCACTCGACGAGCGCATCCTCGAAATCCTCCGTGGCGAGGGGTGGTCCTCGCCCTCGTACATCGCCCGCAAGGTCTCGCTGTTCTGCTCGGTCGGGCGAGTCCGCGAGCGGTGTCAGTTCTTGACCTACGCTGAGTTGGTGGAGCCGCTTTCGCCGGAGCGCGACAACTACGATATTACCGGCCGAGGGATTCAGTATCTGGAAGGGCGGCTGAACGCCGGGAATCTTCCAAGGCCATCAGGGCGAGAGGTTCTGTAAGGTGGGCTAATTATCTCTCTCCACCCTCGTAGATATCCCTGTAAAGGCATCTTCTTCCACTTTTGGAACCTGCTCTTCCGCCTCAAGGAAGTCTTGATGATGCTTTTTGGCATCGTCCAGCAAATCCTGCCACGATTTTCTTCCGGTCACTGGACCGCTCTCAGTTAGGTTTTCGTACGAATCAGCGTATATGGGACTCAAGTCAAGGTCATCAGCGATTATTGTGAAGCGAGCTTCGTCCGGGAAATCTTCTCTAAACTCCGAGTTTTGTTCGAAGAAATCATCAAACACCTGAACATAGTTCCTGAATCGGTCAAAGTCACTGTCTTCGAAGGTGTACCCGGGCTTTTTGATTTCAACAACCCGGACTGCACCCCTCATTTCTAACATCACGAAATCAGGTCTCTTTCTATCTAAGTCCTCCATCGCGCTCGTTTCTATTTCTTCATCATATTTTCCCTCGTACCAGTCTTCAAACGCATTTCTGACGGTGCTAATGCTTTTTTCCGACGAAAGTGGTTGCCAAGTGGGGTCAATTAGCCAAGGTGAACTTTCAATAATTTCATGCAGTTCGTCTTCATTCTCATCATATCCTTTGATTTTATCCTCAAGAACCCGAATTGTGTTGACCTTGTTTTGAGCTATCTGGCCATAGGACGTTATTTCAGCAACATGAGTGGATTCGAATAGCTCAATCAAATCCTCAGGTTCAATGTCCCCCTCCTCAGCCCGCTGCCGAATCTCATTGAGTGTATCAACAAGGTGTTTGTGTGGTGCAATTTGTAGAACAAAGTTCGTCAAATCTTCCAGATATTCCTCAAATTCTAACTCGTCTTCGTTTGCGTACTGCCCGAGACTCTTTCCGAGTTCCACAGCAGCATCCTGAATACCCTCTTTTTCGTACCTCTGGCTCGCTTTGTCCCGGATTTTCGATTTTTCTAAAAATTCGTTCTTCACTTTCTCTCGCCGGGGTTCTTTGCCGGATTTCGCTACTTCCTTGACTCGGTCTTTCCCCCATTCACTGAAAGCTTGTCCGAGTTCCGAATTCCATAAGATATCCTGACGGTGGGTCTGTATCATATCCGGCCCTTCATCCCTGTCAAGCCAGTCTGCGTGGATTTCACCTACAAGATATGATCGGGCAACAAACTCTCCGGTGAATCCAGCCGGAAGTCCGAAGTCTCGGGTGTTTGAGGCCAATTTCCCTCTTGCATAGATTGTTACACCACCAAATTCATCATTGTAGGACGATTGTGCTAATCCCATCCAACCCTCAACTTGGTACTTTTTACCCTCAAATTCAACTGGAGTATTGTCGAGGTTTATTTCAGTGCCCTCCTGAAGTGGTGGCTTAGTATCTGAGAGATGGAATTGGTCTTCGGGGTCGTCGTCTTTATTATCAATAACAGTTACCTCAAAATCCTGAGTGCCAGTTGCAAACCGCTGACCAAGACGACGTTCCAGAGTCTCTTTCTTTGGAACCATCTTGACATTGAAATCGTGGAGTTTGATTCTTGTTCCACGATTATCGGTAGTTTCGCCGTCATTTTTAAGCGGCTTCGGCTTGTATTTCTCTGTTTCTTCCTCAGACCGGTCAGTTATTTCGTCATACTCCATCATGAAGTGAGACACTTCATATTCGTCTTGCTCGGGGTCACCGCCTGCTGAGAGAATTTCTATTTTATTACAAATACCGAACGGTGCAAGTTTACCGATTCCTTTCCTCCCCATCACCTTCCTATCCTTCTCTCGACTCGTTTCCTCGCCATCTTCTCGGCGGTCGCGTCCAACTCGGAGAAAAAGGTCGTCCGCTTCTTTAGGGGTCATACCGTGGCCGTCGTCAACTATCACGACATCCCAACCCTTCTGTTTGATACCTTCGTCGGTGTGAACAGCGAGATATTTCCCCAGTGGTAGTTTGACCTTCACTTCCTCAGCATCAGCGTCGTACGAGTTCGCAATCAGTTCAGCAACGGCAGCGGAGACCTTGTCATACAGGTTTATTCCAAGTTTGTCCACAATGGTGGTTTCAATGTCCATTGTGTAGCGTGCGTCTGAATCCGAAGAGTCGGTCTCCTCACCGGCTTGGGGCATATTGTTCGTACCACGGAGGGGGCATCACTAAACATTTTTCTAAAACAGAAGGTCAAGACAATATCAGGAAAAGACATCCCCAGCAACAGTCACAACGAGAAGGACCGCCGAGTGTTCCTAAATTACTGCTTTTTGTTCTTTTTCGTCACAGGAGGGGCTATACCTATCACGAAGTAGATTCGCCACAAGTTTTGGTGGAACAGCATTGCCTACCACACGTTCGGCAGGCTTGTTGTATTCCGGTAGCTCAAACCATCGAGGAAAGGTCATAAGCAAGGCGGCTTCTCGGAAGGTGAGGCTCCTGTTTTCTTCAGGGTGTGTGAACCGGCCACTGCTGATTGTCGCACATCGTGTCGTCAGCGTCGGTGCGATGTCGTCACCATTCATAATCCCATAAGCGGCCCCCGCACCAGTGTCAGTAAGATTCTGATGGCAATCCCGGATTTTATCCTCATCCTCTGTTCCCTGAAGGTCTCGCCAGCTATCACCGTGTTTGCGAATCGCCTTAATGAACTCAACCGTCTCGTCCTTGTGTCGTCGAGACCGATGGCCGGGGTCATCGGGATATCCATCAAGACCGACCTGTTTCTGCCCCAGATTGAGGTCTTGTTTCAGGTCATCGCGGTCAAGTTTCTCGTTCACCGTCACCCACTCTTCGAGATTGCTCTCTTCGTCGGGTTTTTCTGCATGGGTGGGTTCGGGAAATACGATTTCCTCGTCTTCAACGCCATACACACAAATACCAATGGTACGCCGCCGGTTCTGTGGGACACCATAGTTCGCGGCATTCACTACTTTGAGATTGATTCCGTACCCAGCATCAGATTCGTCGTCTTCCCGTGACATATCTCGCATCTCCCGCTTGAACCAATCGATATAGGTAGTTGGTTTCTCGTCACCAGCAGTCAGGATACCCTGAACGTTCTCGAAGAACACCAAGTCGGGTTTTTCTTCTCGTACTAAACTGACGAACTCGCGGAGAAGTTCATCCTTGGGTTCGTCTTCGTCCCACGGTTCGGTATCCCGAAGAGAACTGAAATTCTGGCAGGGGGGACACCCACAGATAACGTCAACGTCGCCTTCTTCAATGTCGAAGAACTCTCGTATCTCATTGAAGGATGTCTCCGTCAGGTCCGCTGGCATAGGTTCGTCAAACTCAACCAAATCGTCATCACAGAGGTTCTTCCGGTAGGTTTCACGGGCTTCTTCATCGATGTCAACAGCTCCAATGACATCGAAGCCAGCTTCAACGAAACCTAGCGATGCTCCACCAGCACCACAGAACAAATCAACGACTGTACCTCGGCTCATTGTATATTGTCTAGTAGTCGACGTCCAAATTCCTTTCGGAAATTCGACGTCCACGGATATCGTTGGTGTATAGATGGTAGTGATGGAGATGCAAATAAAACCTCATCCTGTGTCTGACGCATATGTCTGTTACAGAAATTGGTGAGCCATACTGTATAAAATATACAGCGTATATCTCCGTTTAGTCAGTTCGTTATTGCGGCCACACCAATTTCTCGGTATCTTCACTTTTGTCTCGTATTTGTGTTTCCACACTCACGGACCGACGAGCCGGTAAGCCCCATCAAACTCGGGATGTTCTTCGAGTTCGCCGTCGTCTATCAGCTCCACTATCGCCAGTTGTGC
Organism: Halorientalis litorea; assembly: GCF_023028225.1. NCBI lineage: Archaea > Methanobacteriati > Methanobacteriota > Halobacteria > Halobacteriales > Haloarculaceae > Halorientalis > Halorientalis litorea. The sequence continues at coordinate 1,885,814 of NZ_CP095482.1, read as the reverse complement.
GTCCCGGTGGTCCACGTCGAACCGCTCCACCACCCGCCGCCGGAGCTTCGTTTTCGTCATCGACCCACCGTCCTCGAGAACGTCACGGACTGCCTGTATCGAGTCCATCGTTACACGGTGTCGAAGTGGTCGTACTTCCGTTCTGTCGTCGCCAGTCGAGAGTGCCGAAGCCGGTTCCTGACGTTGTAGAGGGTGTAGCCGTCGTAGGTGTGGAGCATCCGGTAGGCAACGCTGTGGCGGAGCGTGTGGGCCGTCACGTCGCCGCTGTCGCCGCGGGCGGCGAAGGTGTGGGGCCGAACGTCCGCACGGTCCGCGAGACGCTTCACCACGTCGTTGATACCCTTGCCGGTCATCCGGTCGGCCTTCCGCGACGGGAACAGTGCGGGGCTGTCGTCGTCGCGGGTCGAGAGGAACGAGCGAAGCGTCCGCTCGGTGCGTAGGTCGTTCTCCGGGTCAAGTTCGACCGTCGCCGGGTCGGGGCTTCCCTCGGTCGGGTAGTCCTTCTGGATGTGCGTGGGGAGCCGGAGTACGCCGTCGGCAAGGTCGAGCATCCCGCGGTCGACGGCAGACAACTCCGTGCGACGTAGCCCGCAGTCGTAGAGGAGGGTCACTATCGCGTCGTCACGTTGACCGTGCCGACCCTCGTGGGCGGCGTCCCGCATCGCTTCGACCTGCTGGGGCTTCAGGAAATGAATGTTCGTTTTCTGTTCTCCGGGGGGTTGCGAGGTGGTTCCCATATAAAGACACACGGGTTCAGGGTATTCGAATGTTCGGGTCTGCTTAACAGAAGCGAACATTCACATCTGCCTTTCTACTTCCACCGCGCTCCTAGGATTATTACCCGGTTAATTACTTAGTGGTATTCGTCGGTGGTTAACCGACTAATACGACAATGAAAACGCAACTCGACCCTATCGACACCGCACTTCTCGTCGTCACGTCGATGACGGGATTCATCGTCACTGGCATCGGTTCGTTCGACCTCTTCGGCGTCAACTTCGCCGAAACCGTCTGGACTGTCTCGGGCATCTCGCTCAGTACCGCGTGGGTGCTTGGCTTCGCCGCCATCGTCCTGACGGTCGCCACGAACGACAACACCTCTCTCGGCTCGCTCCGGGACGACGTTCAGAACCTCGACCAATACTACGCGGGGGCCGTCTTCGGGACGCTCGCGCTCATGATTGGCTGGGTTGTCTTCCCCTCGACCGTCGCCCACTTCTTCCAGTCGGCGGACCTGTGGGGACTCGTCTACGTCGGCACCGTCACCTCCGGACAGTTCGTCATGGGCTGGATTCTGTGAGGAAAGCATGATACTACGAAGACTACTGCCGGGTATCCTCCGGCACGAATCCGACGGCGCGACGGACCGAGAGGTTCGCCGGGCCGTCACGGAGGTGGACCAATGCGACGACTGACTCGACAAACGCTGTCGGTCCTGCTGGCGTTCGCCGTGGTCGGCACGGCCGCGGGCGGCGCGCTCGTCTACGACGGGCCTGCCTCGCCGGTCCAAGAGGCAGAGGCAGGGGCGGTTACTGACACGGCGGTGAGTGTCGGTATCGCCCTCGGTTCGGTGGCTACGTGTGCCGTCACGGACTGTCTAACCGGCACACAGGCCGCCAACGAACTCGCGGGCCTCGACGCCCAAGAGACGCATCAGCAGATGTACTATCAGGCTGAAACGATGCGCCAGCAGGCCGACCTGCAGGCCACGGCGATTCAGAACAACGCCGAGGCTGGCTCGTCCATCGCCCGGAGCGAGGGCAAAAACGCAATCATCCGCTCGCTGGACGAGGGCAAGAGTACCGCTGAAGCCAAAACCGACGGCATCGACACCTCCGAAGACTGGTACTCTCGCCAACAGGCCGAACTCATCAAACAGAACGACATCATCGTCGAGACTGTCGCCAATCAGGCCGCCCGCTGGGAGTCGTCCAACGCCACGGGCGGGACCAGTAACATCTTCAGTCAACTCACGACTGACGACTGGCCCACTCCGAACACCACCACCGCACAAGTCGAGCTACTGAACGGCTCGAAGGCCGAGATGAAACTGCTGGTTCTCACGACCGGAGCCACCGACGCCCCCCTCGCAGGCTCCGGCATCCCTACGCAATTCTCTGAATTGAAGGCTCTCGACCCGGACGGCAACGGCGAGCATCACACAATCTGGTACTCGTCAAACAGCAACAAGAGCCTCACTGCCTCGTGGGAAAAACTGAAAAATCAAGAGGCGACCACCGAACAGGAACTCGACGCCTTCGCCGACCGCGCGTATGATGCCGTCCAGAACGGCGAAATCAGCCCTCAAGACCTCATCGACCCAACGCTTCAGGCTGAACAGTACAGCCCCGAAGACGACACCTCGACGTGGGCTATCTCGACGCTCCGGGCCGCAGGCGCGAAAACGCCCCTCAGCTTGGCCAACACGACCGTCATGAACGTCTCGGTCAACGGGTCGGTCAAACAGGGCATCCTCATGTCCGACGGGTTACCCTCGGGAAACGAGTTCCAGCTTGGTCAACAGTACGACCCGGCGACTCTTGAGGGCATCCAGTATCTCGTGACTGACGACGGCACGGAGACCATCAACAGTCCGTTCACCATCCAGTCCCGGCAACTTCCCGACGGGTCGAGTGACCGGAACGGCTCCGTCGCCTACGAAACCGCGGACTGGAACACATCCAGCATCAACGGCTACGCCGCCAAGATGGACGCCTACGCCAATCGGTCCGCCGCAATCAACCAGCGACAACAGGAGATTCGAGAGGGGAGCGACGGCCTTCTCGGTGGCCTATTCGGCGGCGGCGGTGGTCCCAGTCCCATCATCATCGGCGTGCTTGCCCTCGGCGGCGGGTACCTCCTCGTCCGGTCGAGAGAGGGCAATAGCGGCGGTGTGACCATCAACCGCATCCCGGACGAAATCCGGCGAAGACGCGACTAACACTACTCAACAATGCGTTTTTTCACACTCATCGCGGCGATTATCGTCACGTGTAGTATCGCCTCCGGCGCGGCCGTCGGACAGCCCGCGCCCGCCAACAACAGCACCGACTCGGGCGTCTCGGTTGACATCCCCGACACGGAGAACATCACGGCCGTCACGACGCCGACAGAGACGCCAACAGAGACGCCGACGCCAACGCCGACGCCCGAACCCCAACCGGAGACCGAGACGGACCGCAACGCCACTGCTGTCGTCGGCGGCGTCCGTGTCGTCGGGTCCGGCATGACCGACGACGGCCGCGGGTATCTCGACTTGGCACTTCCCGCCGACCACGGCGAGTCAGTCGATGTGACCGTCTACGACGCTGGTTGGCTGTCGGACGGGACCGGCGGCGAACCCGACCAGACCGAACGGACGCTCGACCCCGGCGACGAGATACGCGTCGGCGTCGACGTGACGAAGGCCAACGGACAGGCCGCCGTTGCGGTCTCCGTCGAAGGGTCGGCCGCCCCGTGGGGCACTATCGTCAGCGCATCGAACTCGTGGTTCGACGGCCCCCCGACGTGGAGCGAGACGCGACTGGCCGCTCTCGGCGGTTTCGCTGGCGGCGTCTCCATCGTTATGGTCCTCTCGCGCCGTGAACTCGACAGCGAACACAAGGAGGTGCGCCGTATCCTATGACGGACTCACACGACGTTCCGGACGATTCAGCGGGGTACACGTGGCGGGAGTTCTTCGAGGGCGTGCTGGCGGCGTACTCGACGTGGATAGGACTCGGCTCCGTCGGCGTCCTCGCGGCGGTATGGTACTTCGGTATCTCGCTCCCGTCAGTCCCGCGTCCGCTCGTCATCGCCGGACTGTCCTGTGGCGCGGGCGTCGGCCTCGGCTACCTGCCCGCCAAGAAGGTGATTTCGTGGCTCAAAACGATTCGCTGGATATTCCTTCTCGTCGTCAAGGAGGGCGGTGACGGCATCGAACTGTGGACATTCACGCCCGACTCGTGGGCCGAAGTCGAAGTCGTAGAGGGGGAGTTGTACCAGCCCGACGCTATCGTTGAGGTGTACGAGTGTACCAGCTTCGACCGCGAGAGCATGACCGCCGAAGCGACGTGGCGCGGGTCCGCCCGGCCGCTGGAACTCGTCGCGGACCGGGAGCGTATCGCTGAAATCCGCGAGACCCTCGAAGAACGCGCCCAGCAGGGTATCGCCCTTCGGATGCGGCTCGCCGGTATCGTTCGCTCGGCACTCGACGACATCCTCAACGACCTGATTGGGGAAGTCGAGTCGGCGTCTATCTACTCCGGCGAGAACATCGAGCGGGCCGTCGAGGATGCACTCGGCGACGAAGCCGACCCGCAGAAGCTCATGGAGAGTGCCGACGGCGAACAGGTGGCACAGAACGGAGAAAGCACGGGGCCGTCTGAGAACGGTGAGACGCCGCGAGAATCGGCCACTGTTACGGAGGGTGCGGAATGAGCAACGACGGCGAACAGACGACATACGCGGCCGCGTTCCTCCGTGAGCGCATCCGCTCGGGCGACGTAGACGAGACTCACCCTCACGCTGGGATGGTTCCCCGAGACGGTCCGCGGGAGCTACTGAATACGCTCGCCACAGCCTTCGACTCAACCCAACACACCGGCATGAACGACGTAACGGAGAGCGAACTGTACCAGACTATCCTCCGGAACGAAGGGACCGACACCCTCACCGACGCCGTCACCGAGGGGAACGTCTCGCAGATGCAGTACGGCATCGGTCAGGTAGACCACGAGAAAGACGCCGGGAGCGGTGCGTACCGTGCGTGGTTGCATCCGACGCTCGTCTCTGAGGCGACGGTGATGTTCGTTACCGGCGGGATGAACGCCGGGAAGACCGACTGGGGCCACGGCGCGGCCGACGAGTGGCACATGATTACCCGCGGTCGGATTCTCTCGAATCTCGAATCCGCTGCCGAACGGAACGACCGCGTGGAACACGTCGAGACATACGAACAGGTCGAGACGCTATTCAAGAAGTCCCGAGACCACTTCTTTTTGCTCGTAGACGAGACTGGTCAAGGACTGACCGGCACGGGTACAGACAAGCAGAAGGCCGACGTTCTCGCGTCGTTGCTCAAGCTCGTGCGGAAGGGGGACGCCCCGCCGGGGACGAAGCGTTGTATCTGTTTCATCGGTCAGACAATCAAGGACTTGGACAAAGACCTCCGCCGCCTCGTCGCTCAGACCGGCGCGTTCGTTCACAAGCCCTCGAAGAAGAAGCTCGAAGTCTACGGGGACAGTCTCGTGAGTTCCAGTGCTGAAATCCAATCCACAAGCCCAGAACAGACCTTCAACGGCATCCCGAAGTCGAGAATTACCTTCGACACCACCGAGGAACCCACCTTCGACATGAGCGGCGCGCTCGAAGACGGTGACAGCCGCAACCCCGACGACGTGGAAAACGAAATGAAGGAACAGCACGCTCAACGTCTGAGAGACGAAGGTATGAGCGGTACGGACATAGCTGAAATCGTCGGAATGTCGAAAACGTGGGTGTACAACCACACGGAAAAGCCCGACGGCGAATAGCCGCGCCGTCTGCCACTCTCTCCCGGTTCCACTTCCACCCCCGCGTATATTCTCATAATAATACGCGCCCATGAGGGGTTTTCTCGGAACCGCGGGGGTGGGCTTTCCCGGTTCCGGCCCGGATTAGAACTGTCCTCGTCGCATCCGGCGTATCCAGAGAGCCATTCCCCCCAACAACAGTGTACCGGCGAACCCTCCGACGAGGCACGCCAGCAGGAACGGGAGGAGGGCCGCCGGGTCGCTCCCGGCCGCCGCGGTCGTCGTGTGGCCGACGTGGAGCGGCGTCACGCCGACCCCTCCGTTCCGGTGCGACACTCCCAGCACGTCGAGACGCCGCCGTACAGCGTGGCCGTACAGCCCGGCGTCTCACACTCGGTCGCTGTCGTGTCGAGTGAGATGGGTTCCTCGCCGCCCTCCTGCTCGTCGTCGTCGGCGTCGTCTCCTGTCACCTCGTCGCCACAGATGGGGCACTCGGTCCCGGCCGACAGCAGGCCGTGTTTAGACTCACAGCCCGCCCCTCCCGACTGTGGGACTGGCGTCCACTCCGTATCGGCCCCATCATACACGCGCTCTCGCGGCGTCTCGTAGACGTTCAACGACTGCCGTCCGTGTTCCATCCGCACGTACCCCGCCCGCATCAGCGGCTTGATAACCCGCGAAACCACGGCTTCGCTGTCGATTTGGGTCCGCTGTGCCAGTTGTGACTCGGCTACCTCCTTGCCGATAGTCCCGGCCGCCGGGCCGTCGGTCGGCATCGACAGGTCCAACAGAGTCAGCAAGCCACGCCGCTGTAGGTCCGTCAGCCCATCCGTGTCCGTCTCCGGGCCGTCGACGTGCGACCGGAGGGCTTCGCGGACGAGTTCGCTCTTGTTGTCGGCGTCCTGTAGCAGGTCGTCAATCTCGCCGTCGGCGCGGATAGTGTGGCGAGTCACGCCGACCACCACCCGCGGCCAGCGTGTGCGCGCCCCCTCGTGCGCGTCCCCCCTATTTTCCACGTGCCGGAGCGCACGGGGGGGCCACCGATGTGACACCCCCACGGGGGGAGTATGACACGGGACCGAATGGCCGCCTTGAGGCTACTCCGGACCGATTTCAGCAGATTCGCCGGTATGACACGCAGAACTCGTGTCATACCTCGACCCCCAGTTTCTCCCGCGCCCACCCCAGCAGGTTCCCGACCGTGCCGGGAGACCGACCGGACCGACGCGCGTACTCACGGACGCCGACACCGCCACAGTCGCAGGTGAGGTACGCGTCGAGTTCGGCCGCGGTGAGAGCGTCGTAGGCGTCTCTCTCGCCCGGTACGTCGAGCAAGAGCCACGCCGGGGGCGTGCGGTACTCGCGTCCCGTTTGGAGGTGTGTCACGTCGATGCGTCCCCGGACCCACTGCCACCACAGCGAAGCGACGTGAGCGCACCAGTCGTGGTACTGGTAGCCGCGACACGAACAATCCGCGACGAGTGTCCGGCCCATCAGGGCGAACAGCACGCGGTGGTAGTCGTCGCTGTCGGAGAGGCGAACCATGCGTTCGGCGTCGTTGACCGGCCCACCGTGGTCCGTCTCGGTCTGTGCGCGCTTCCACGATGTCGAGAACGTGTAGTCCTCGGGGAACGACAGCGGGGACGGCCCGCGGAGTAGGTCCGGGCCGTCCTCGCTGGCCTGCCACTGACGGGGTTGGAGGCTCATGCCTCACCACACTCCGGACAGACCCGCCGCGGGATGCCGCCCCGACTGGTTTCCGTGACGAGTTTCGTACCGCAACTGCCGCAGTACCTCACGCCGCGACACCCCCGTTTTCCTTCGCGTGAGTGCCGGACGGCGAAGGGGTGGAATAGGAACCGTTAGTCACTCGCTCAGAACCGGCCTTTATTCGTCGGTGCCGAGCGATGTAACTACGCTTGTTGAGGTTGCTACCGCCGAAAAATCGGATACTTCGCAACGATGCGCGGGTTGGATGGACTCGCTGGGATTTGAACCCAGGGCCTCTTCCTTGCGAAGGAAGCGATCTACCGCTGATCTACGAGCCCGCAAAGCCCCGCGCGTGAGGGGGCGGTCGGGTTCCGACGATGGTGTGACCGAACGTCAGTTCAGTCCTCGAGGACAATCTCGATGGACACGTCGTTCGGAACTTGGATGCGCATCAGCTGTCGCAACGCCCGTTCGTCGGCGTCGATGTCGATGAGGCGTTTGTGGACGCGCATCTCCCAGTGTTCCCACGTCGCCGTCCCCTCGCCGTCGGGGGACTTGCGGGCGGGAACTTCCAGCGTCTTCGTCGGGAGCGGCACGGGGCCACTCAGCGTGACGCCCGTCTTGCTCGCGATGTCGCGAACGTCGTCACAGATGTCGTCCAAGTCCTCTGGACTCGTGCCGGCCAGCCTGACGCGAGCCTGCTGCATGCGTCAGGGTTCCTCGACGCTGAGGACCTTGCCAGCCGCGATGGTCTGACCCATGTCACGGATGGCGAAGGAGCCGAGTTCCTCGATTTCGGCCGAGGGTTCGATGCTGAGTGGTTTCTGCGGTCGGACGGTGACGACTGCAGCGTCACCCGACTGGATGAAGTCGGGGTTCTCTTCGGCGGTCTCACCGGTCGAGGGGTCGATCTTCTTGTCGATGGACTCGACGGTACAGGCGACCTGTGCCGTGTGAGCGTGGAAGACCGGCGTGTAGCCCGCGGTGATGACCGACGGGTGCTGCATCACGACGATCTGCGCCTGGAACGTCTCGGCGACGCTCGGCGGGTCCGAGGCCGGACCACAGACGTCACCGCGGCGGATGTCGTCCTTGCCGATGCCCCGAACGTTGAACCCGACGTTGTCACCGGGTTCGGCACTCGGGACTTCCTCGTGGTGCATCTCGATGGTCTTGACTTCGCCGCTCACGTCCGAGGGCTGGAACGAGACGTTGTCGCCCGTGTTGAGCGTCCCCGTCTCGACACGTCCGACCGGGACGGTCCCGATACCGGAGATGGTGTAGACGTCCTGAATCGGAAGCCGCAGGTCGGCGTCTGTCGGCGGTTCCGGCGCGGGCAGGTCGTTGAGTGCCTTGAGCAGGTTCGGTCCATCGTACCACGGCGTCTCGTCGGAGTCGTCGGCGACGTTGTCGCCCTCGAACGCCGAAATCGGGATGAACTTCGCGTCGTCGGGGTTGAACTGCACCTGCTTGAGCAGTTCCGTGACTTCGTCGACCGTCTCGCGGTAGCGGCCTTCCTCGTAGTCGACGAGGTCCATCTTGTTGACGCCGATGATGAGTTCGTCGATACCCAGCGTCCGAGCCAAGAACACGTGCTCTCGGGTCTGTGGCTGGACACCGTCGTCGGCCGCCACGACGAGGACGGCGTTGTCGGCCTGACTCGCGCCCGTGATCATGTTCTTCACGAAGTCGCGGTGGCCCGGACAGTCGACGATGGTGAACTCGTACTCGTCCGTGCTGAACTCTTGGTGGGCGATGTCGATGGTGACACCACGCTCTCGCTCCTCGGCGAGGTTGTCCATCACGTAGGCGAACTCGAAGCCGCCCTTGCCCTTCTCTTCAGCTTCTTCCTTGTGCTGTTCGATGACGTGCTCGGGTACACTCCCCGTCTCGTAGAGGAGTCGCCCGACCAGTGTGCTCTTCCCGTGGTCGACGTGGCCGATGATGGCCAAATTCTGGTGGCGTTCGTCGCTCATTGATTATCTCACGCGCAGAGGCGCTATATCGGACTCTTTTGGTGGTGGCAGTTAAAACCATTTCGATACCCCGTGTACATCGTCCGGCCGCCGTCTTGCGTTTTGACAGAGTGTCACACGATTCGACCCCGCCAGCGGCGGGTAGTTACCGCTCGGGGAGACGGCCCACGTCAGAGAGGACGGCCGTCGCCGTCTCCGGCCCACCGGCACCGCGACCGCTGAGGTTGAGTCGTCCCGCGCGCTCCGTCTCCAGTTGGACGATGTTCGTCGTTCCAGCGACGGCGAGGCTGCTCCCGTCGGGAACCAGCCGCGGACCGACCCGGACGGTGTCGCCCGACACCTCGCCGACGAGTCTGACGGTCCGGCCGTCGGCTCCCGCGAGTTCGAGCGCGCTTCCCGGCACGTCGGTGATGCCCTCGACTTCGGCATCCTCCAGCCGATAGGTCCGCTCGCCCTGTGCGAGGACGTTGGCGAGGATGACACACTTCAGCGCGGCGTCGGTCCCCTCCACGTCGAAGGCAGGGTCGGCTTCGGCGACGCCCATGTCCTGTGCCTCGGCGAGGACGTGTTCGTAGCCCAGTCCTTCGGCAGCCATCCGCGAGAGGACGAAGTTAGCCGTCCCGTTCAACACCCCGCGCGCCGCGGTGATGTTCCCCGGCCCGAAGTCCTCGACAGTCGAGAGGACGGGTATCGCGCCGCCGACCGTCGCCTCGAACCGAACCGAGCCGGCACTCTCGGCTTCGAGTTCCCGCACGTCGTCGTAGCGTTCGGCGACCGGCCCCTTGTTGGCGAGGACGACGTGGCGGTCACGCTCCAGCGCGGCGCGGACGTGCCCGAATCCGGGCTGTGCGTCGCCCAGCGTCGTCGGTGACGCCTCCACGAGAGCGTCGTACTCGGCGTCGAGCGCGGCGTCCGGTGCCTCGCTCCCGACCCGCCCCTCCTCGCGTTTCCGGTCGAGGAGCGCGTCGACGTCGATGCCGTCCGCGTCGGCGACGGCACTCGAGGAGTCGGCCACGGCCGTGACCGTGTGGCCGTACTCGCCCGCCAGTTCGGCGACGGACTGTCCGACGACACCGGCCCCGACGACGGCGAGTTTCATGCCTCACCTCCCGTCGTGAGGGGTTCGACGACGCGGAGGTCCTTCTCGGCGGCCACCTCGCGGATGGTGTCGAGGACCGCCGCCGTCTCGCCGCTCTGGGTGGCCAGTCGGAGTCGCGCGCTCGCACCGTTGTCGGTTCCCTGCGGTGCCGAGAGTGCCACGTCCGTCACGGACGCGTCGGTGCCGTCCTGAATGCGCGAGAGTGTGTTCGAGAGGTCCGTCTGGACGAGATTGCCAACCAACAGCAGCGTCAACTCCTCGCTGTAGCGTTCGGCACCGGCCTGAATGACGTTCACGCCGGCGTCCCGGAGCGCGTCGACGATGTCGTCGAACCGCTCCGGCGTCGCCTCCATGTCAACCTCGACCGGGATGTGACCCCGCGGTGTGAGGTTGCCCCGCTCGTGGAAGATGGACAGCAGGTTCCCGCCGTTGTTGGCGATAGGTTCGAGTGCCCGGAGCAGTTCGCCGGGTTCGTCGACCAGTTCGAGCCGGATGGTGTAGGCGTGGACTTCGTCGCTCACGCCCGGCTCACCCCCCGTCGGCCGTGGTTGACAGCACCGTCCTCGGTCATGCGTGCAACTCACGGACGGCCGGGTATAAAATTCAGTCGTTCGCGGCTCCGTCAGGGGTCGCCCGGTCAGTCTCGGACCCCATCCGGTCAGAGAGGAAGAGGAAGACGACGGCGACGGCTGAGACGGGTACCACGAGCGGGTTCACTGCCCCCACGATGGCGGCCGCGGACGGCCAGCGACCACCGCCCCCCTGAAACACCACCCACCCGCCGAACAGTCCCACCGCGGCGACGACACAGAGGAGAACCGCGACGGCTGGGGCACCGACGTTCACTGCGGCACTCACGAGCGACCCGTTCACGAGCGTGGCCGCTTCCCCGTACCGTTCGATAGCGACAGCGAGGAGCCACTGCCAGACGGCATCGTTGCCAGTCAGCGACGCGAGCCACAGACCGGTCCCGAGGTTCACCGCACCGCCGAAGACGAGGGTGACACCGGCACCCCGTGCCAGCAACGGCGACCAGTCAGTCATCGTCCCCAACCCACCACTGCAGGCCGGTCCGGGATACACGTCGGCCCGACATCGACCGGAGCTATCGGGACCAGTTCACATATATGTTCGTTCCACACCCCGCAACATTCATGCACACAGACGGCACAATGGAAGGAAATGCGGTTCCGGAGGAGTGCAGGGTTGGTCTTCCTCGTCGTCGTCGGCGTCGCCGCGACGTTCGGCGTCCTCACGGCAGTCAACCCCGTCGCCGAGACGCCTGACACCGGGCAACCAACACGGTCGGCCCCGTCAGCCCCGTCAACTCCGGACACTGACAAAAACCGCGGCACCGGTACCACGCGGGTCGGTGCGACGGGCGTGCAAAGTCGCCAAACGACCGCGGGAGGCGTGTACGGCGGACAGCAGGACCAACAGACGAGTACTCCAAACCCCATCGAGAGCTGGGACGCACTGTCCGAGCCACAGCGCGACTCGGGCATCCAGTTCAGAGAGGTTGCCGACTCGCGGAGCCTGTCGTACGAGGCCGTGACGACCTACGATTCCCAACAAGAGTTCGTCAGCAACTCGGGTGCGTACGTCGCCGACTACGACCGCGACGGGTGGCCCGACCTGCTCCTCGTCGGCGGTGACCGTCCCGTTCTCTTTCACAACCGGAACGGGTCGTTCGAGCGTACCGACCGTCTCGCCGGCCTGAACCGCACGATACAAAGTGCCGTCTTCTTCGACTACGACCGCGATGGGTGGCCCGACCTCTTCCTGCTGGCTAACTACGACCGTCCCGTCGTCTTCGAGAACGAAAACGGACGTTTCACCCGGCGTGACGTCGGCCTGCCGGAGCTGTCGATGCCGTACGCGGCGACGGCGGGCGACTACGACGGCGACGGCTGTCCGGACCTCTTCCTCGCCCAGTACGGCGACTGGCGGGACAGCTCACCCGGCGGCTACCTGGACTACAACGTGACCCTCGACTCTGACACCGCCTATCAGAACCGCCTGTTCGACGGCGACTGCACGTCGTTCTCGGACGCCACGTCCGGGTCGGGCGTGACGGGGTCGGGATGGACGCTGGCCACCTCCAGCGTCGACTTCGACGGTGACGGTGACCTCGACGTGTACGTCTCGAACGACTACAATCAGGACGTGTTCTACCGGAACACCGGCGACGGCACCTTCCGCCGCGAGCGACAGGGCGAGGTCACCAACCGCAACGGGATGGCCGCCGAGGTGACCGACGTGAACGGCGACGGGTCGCCCGACGTGTTCGTCACCAACATCTTCTTGACCGACGCGGTAGCGGACGAGTTCCCCGACGACAACGACCACCTCCACGGAAACTCGCTCATGGTCAACGACGGCGACGGTACCTTCCGTGAGCGGGCGGCCGAGTACGGCGTCCGTCGCGGTGGACAGGGGTGGGCGACGGTCATCACGGACCTCGACAACGACGGTGACGCGGACCTCGTCCACGCGACGAGACAGTTCTCTCGGTACTTCGTCGGCGACGAGTTGCGCAACGCCGACAGCGTCTTCCGGTTCTACCGCTACCCCGTCGTCCGAGAGCGAGTCGACGATGGGTTCGAAGCCGTCCGTGCCGACGACGCCGGGTTCGAACAGACCGACGGCCGTGGACTCGCACACTTCGACTTCGACCGGGACGGCGACGCCGACCTTCTCGTCGCCGACGCCGACGGCCGCTTCCGCCTCTACGAGAACGTCGGTGCCGATGGCGGCGCGGTGCAGGTGACGCTCCGGGCCGACGACCGCCCGACCCTCGGCGCGACTGTGACGCTCACCACCGACGGCACCGAGCAGACCAAGTTTCGGACCACGGAGACGGACCTCCTCTCACAGGACACCCGCACGCTCCACTTCGGCGTCGGGGACGCCGACAGTGCAACCGTAACCGTCGCCTGGCCCGACGGCGCGACGACCCGCTACACCGACCTCACTGCCGGACACCGATACGTCCTCGGCCCGGACGGCGTCGAGCGTCGCCTGCCGTTCGTGGCAGGGGACGACGACGCCTGAAATCGAGTCGTTCGCCTGCCGACCTCAGGCCGACGGGTCGGCTGGCGGTAACGCCCGCAACTCACGGGGCGGAATCAGGAGGTTCGTTCTGCTGGTCGCTTCGATGTACCCCCGGATGCCGTCGTCGTCATCGGCGACGCCGTAGGACTCGTTCATCGCCTGCCGAACCTCGACGAACCGCTCGATGCGTCGCTGCAGTGCGGTGAAGTTGAACCCAGGAGTCTCGGCGTCCGTCGAGACGCCCTCGGACCGGCGGAGCATCGTCGGTTCGAAGTTGTCGTCGCGGGCGGCGGCGACCTTCTGTGAGTGGCCGACCACGCCGTACTCCTCGGCGTCAGCCTCGGTCCGGTCGACCGTCTCGCGCGTGACACCGCTGTCCCCCGCCAGTTGTCGCCCCACCTCCCCCACCTCCTCGGCGGAGTGGTGGGGACTGAACATCTGCTCGCGGCGCTGGTCGTCGGGGTTGTCGTACCACCGGTCGAGGTCCAACTCCAACCGCGAGACGTGCTGTGTGGTACCACCGGCGAACGGCCCCGATTGGATGGTGACGCGGTCTTCGGTCGCCTGTCCGTCGCGGTAGTTCGACTTGAACCCCATCGAGAGCGGCGACGACTCTGGCACGTCGTCGGTGTCGAGTCGCTCGTCCGGGAGCCCCGGCCCGATAAACCCGGTGCGGCGTTCGACTCGTTCGAGTATCCCCTCGAAGGAGGCAGACGTGCCGACACCGTTGACCGAGTCGAGGTTGCCGCGGAGTGCCTCTTCGGCGGCGAGGAGGACTTGTACGTGATCGCTGACGAGCACCATCCCCACCTCGTGAGACGCCGCCCTGTCGGTCGGTTCGTCGATGCGGTCGAGAGTGTCCGCGGGACGTGGCAACGGGACCGGCAGGTCCCCTTCGTACCGGTCGAAGTACGACGGCGCGTAGCCGACGGTGAAGAGCAGGCCCGGGGCCTCGCGCCCCGCCGAACTGTACGGGTTGGCACCGCCGTTGCCCGGTTGGTACGCGCGTTCGAGGTCCCGGAGCGTCGCCTCGACCTGTTCACGCTCTGCGTCCGTGGGCACACCGTCGCCCGCGTAGTCGAAGAACAGCAGCAACTGGTGTTCCGGCAGGTCGACGTTCCCGTGGGCGTCCCGCGGGAGGAACTGGTTCCACGCGAACTGGCGGTCGGGGAGTCGGGACGGGTTCGACGGCCCCCGTGGCACGTCCGGCGTCCCACGCCGGTCGACGCAGGCACTCAACGCACCCCCACCCCCGATTGCCAGTGCCGACTTCAGGAAGTCACGCCGCGAGAGTGCCGACAGCACCTCCGGCGAGGCGTGCGGACATGGCATTGCACGTCTAGAAATACTGGATGAAAATATACCTATCGGGCACTCGACTGGTAAAACCGAAGCGTCAGTTGCGGCGACGGAGCGACCGGTCTACGGCAGCACACGCTCGTACACCGCGTCTATCCGCGCGTTTATCGCCTCGCCCTGTTCGGGTGTCGTACCCCACGGGTTCCGCGAGAAGTAGTACATGCTGGCGAGGATGACGCCGACAGTCACCGGGAGTTGCTGGTCGGCGACGACGGTCCCCAGAAGGAACGTCGTGAGGCCAGCGATGAGACCACCGATGACGATGTCCAGTACCTGCGAGAGGAACGACATACCTAGCGTTGGTGGCGGTCGCTCCTAAATCTGGTCAAACGAAGCGAGCGAGCGTCCGCGTGCCGGCGGCGCGATGTTCACGTGACCGGATGAAACGAGGCCGCAGACGTTTTTGCAGTCGAGGTGCTCGCAGGCGGCGAAATCGCCGAGGATACCCCCGGCTGGAAACCGTGGATTAGAAGTAGTCGATAGCCTCGTGCAGTTCCGACTTCATGCCCTTCCGCTCGCGGATTTCGCCGATCTGTTCGGGCTGGAGGTTGTCGGCCATGACCTGGAACCCGGCGTTCTCGGTGTTCCACGACGCACGGCCTTCCGTGGCCGAGCGGATGTCACTGGAGAAGCCGATCATCTCCTCGACGGGCGCGATGCCCTCGACGACCATCAGGTCGCCCTCTTGGTACATGTCGTCGACGCGGCCACGACGGCCCTGAATCTCGCCGGAGGCCGCACCCATGTGGTCGTTGGGCACGTCGATACGGACCTCCTGAATCGGTTCGAGCAGGCGGATTTCGGCGTCGATGAGCGCGTTGTGGACGGCCTCCCGAACTGCGGGGATGACCTGTGCCGGTCCGCGGTGGATGGCGTCCTCGTGGAGACGGGCGTCGTGCAGGCGGATGAGCGCGCCCTGCACTGGTTCGGCGGCCAGCGGCCCGTCGTTGAGTGCCTCTTCGAGGCCCTCGATGACGAGTTCCATCGTCTCGTTGAGATGCTGAATCCCCTTCGTGTCGTCGATGAGGATGTTGGTGTTGTGGATGTGCTCGACCTCTTGGGCCGCGTCCTTGTCGAGGCCAGCCTCCATCAGTGCCTCGCGGCGTTCGAGTTCGGGCATGTCCATCGACGCGTCGCCGAGTTTGATGGTCTCGACGACGTCGTCGTCGAGGGGTTCGATGGAGATGTAGAACCGGTTGTGGCGGTTCGGCGAGATGCCCTCGACTTCACGGGAGGGCTGTTGCGGTGCCTCCCGGAAGACGACGATAGGTTCGCCGGTGTGGACCGGGATGCCCTGGTTGCGCTCGATGCGCTGGGTGATGACTTCGAGGTGGAGTTCACCCTGCCCGGAGATGAGGTGTTCGCCGGTGTCCTCGTTGATTTCGATTTGGATGGTCGGGTCCTCCTTGGAGACTTGCTGGAGCGTCTCGATGAGTTTCGGCAGGTCGTCCATCCGCTGTGCCTCGACGGACTTCGTGATGACCGGCTCCGAGATGTGTTCGATGGACTCGAACGGCGTCATTTCGACGCTGGAGACGGTCGAACCGGCGATGGCGTCCTTGAGGCCGGTGACGGCCGCGATGTTCCCGGCGGGCACGCGGTCGACTTCCTCGCGTTCGCCACCCATGTAGATGCCGACGCTCTGGATGCGGTTCTTGCCCGCAGTTCCGGAGACGTACAGCTCTTGGCCCTTCTCGATGGTGCCGGAGAAGACACGGCCGGCGGCGATTTCCCCGGCGTGGGGGTCGACGCCGATGTCGGTGACCATCAGGACGACTTCGCCGTCCTCGTCGACCAGCCGCATCGTGTCGGCGAGGTCGGAGTCGGCGTCGCCACGCCAGACGCGCGGGATGCGCATCGGCTGGGCGTCGATGGGGTTCGGGAAGTGCTCACAGACCATGTCGAGCACCACGTCCGCGAGCGGCGTCCGCTCGTGGAGTTCCTGCCGCTTGTCTGCCTGTTCGAGGTCGATGATGTCGCCGAAGTCCATGCCGGTGCGCTGCATCGACGGCATGGAGACCCCCCACTTGTAGAGCGCGGACCCGAAGCCGACGGTGCCGTCCTCGACGGAGACAGTCCAGTCGTCGATGTCGTCCATCTCCTCGGTCATCCCGCGGATGAG
The DNA here is from genome assembly GCF_023028225.1 of Halorientalis litorea. Classification (NCBI taxonomy): domain Archaea; kingdom Methanobacteriati; phylum Methanobacteriota; class Halobacteria; order Halobacteriales; family Haloarculaceae; genus Halorientalis; species Halorientalis litorea. The sequence continues at coordinate 1,869,002 of NZ_CP095482.1, read as the reverse complement.
GTCGTTCACGTCGCGGATGACCGCGGTCAGCCGTTCCTGCATCTCCTGTGGCCCCTCTTCGAGTTCGGAGATGAGGCGGTCGACCTTGTTGATGAACAGCGCGGGCTTGACACCCTCGCGGAGTGCCTGCCGCAGCACCGTCTCGGTCTGTGGCATCGCGCCCTCGACTGCGTCCACGACCACCAGCGCGCCGTCGACGGCACGCATCGCGCGGGTCACGTCGCCCCCGAAGTCGACGTGGCCGGGCGTGTCGATGAGGTTGATGAGGTGGTTCGTGTCCTCGTACTCGTGGGTCATCGAGACGTTCGCGGCGTCGATGGTGATACCGCGTTCCTGCTCGTCCTCCTCGGTGTCCATCGCCAACTGCTCGCCGGCCGTCTCGTCGGAAATCATGCCCGCACCGGCCAGCAGGTTGTCCGTCAGTGTCGTCTTGCCGTGGTCGACGTGAGCGGCGATGGCGATGTTCCGGATGTTCTCCGGCACGTCCATCAGCCGTTCACACTCCTGTACGATTTTCTTGCGTCGGCCCATTATACTCCCTCTTATCGCAAGCAGGGTCAAAAGTCACGTGGTTTGCCCCGGGGAGAGCGGCCGCCACAGAACGGTACTCAGCAGCGGACGTGTACGGGAACGCGAGCGATTTCGGACAGTCACCCGAAGCCAGCCCCGGCGAACTCCGGACCGTCCGACTCGGCGCGGCGGGGGTAGGTGCCCGGCCCGTCCGTTCCTGACCGGCGCAAAGGTCATACTCTGCTAACCCTTGCCATATAACATATGGATGTACGCGTGCAGGATGCCGGACCGACGGAGCCGTTCCTCTCGGCAGGGGACCTCTTCGAGACAGAGTACCGGCTCGACCGTCCCGTGACGGTACACGTCCACGACAGCCCCGACGAACGGACGTGGACCGGCCACACCGACGAGGCACACCACCTCCACATCTCCCGGCAAGCCGCCAGCAGCGCGATGGCCCGCGAACTCGCGCTCCACGAGTACGCGCACATGCACCGCAACGAACAGCACCACCCCTCACATACCCAATCGACCGAGGAGGCCCTCTATCTGGCACTCGCGGGACGGACCGTCGAACAGCGGAAGCTCACGCACTGCTACCAGATAGCGAACCACATGAAAGACATCTACGCCGACGACATCACGCTCTCTGTGGCTCCCGCCGACAAACTCGTCGCCTTCCTCGAATCGAGTCTGGCCACGGCAGTCGCGGACCGCCCGAACAGTCCGGCGACGTGGACGCGGCGGACGCCCGCGTCTGACCCGGAAATCACCGCCGTCAACGCCGCGTTCGCGCTCGCGCTGGTCGAACGCCACGACCTCGTCGACGACGACCACCGCCTCTACGACCTCGCACACGCCGCCGCCGAGGACGCCCCGAACGTCGGGTTCGAGGAGTTCCGACGACGGTTCCGCTCGCTCGCCCGCGACCCCGGCGAGAGCGAGTACCGGAAGGCACTCGTCGACGTGACGCGAGAGTACGCACTCGGCGGCGAACCGGCCGCCGACTGACGCCGCGTCCGTCACACGCAGCCGTGGCTGTGCGGACAGCCACGAACGCACACGCGGAGCGCGAAAAGGGTCGGTCGCCGCCGCGTCAGGAGTCGCCTTCCCAACTGAACTGCACCTCGTCGGACGGGTCGGTGGCCGTCTCCGTCTCGAACGTCGTCTGTTCCTCGGGTTGATTCCACGCGAGACAGAGGTTCCCGCCGAAGACGCCGATGAACATCCCGACGAGGTACCCGCCGAGCGCGCCGATGAGCGAGAGGAGCGAGAACACGATACCGGCGATGCCGAAGTAGCGCGCGAGGTCGGGGCGTGAGAGCGCGAACGCACCCGAGAGGAACATCCCGACTGCAAAGAGGAGTCCCGCGACGGTCCACCACGAACCGATGAGCGCGAGTTCCAGCGAGAACTGAATCGGTGCCCACGCCGTCAGCAGTCCGGCGAACATGAGGAGCGCGCCGCCCCAGAACGGCCGGTCCTCGCGCCACTCGTTGAACCGGTCGGTCCTCGCGAAAATCCGCCGCTGTATCGGCTCCGGGAACAGCCCCACCACGAACAGCCCCGCCTGAACGAATCTCGATCTGAGAGACATGTGTCTGTGGTATGTGTGTGCGTGTACTAAAAAAGCGAAGGTGGTCAGTTAGCAGTCAGCCGAACTTACGCACCGCGGTCGTTCGGCGCGCCGCCAACGTTGTAGGTACCATCGTCGTCTCCGTCGTACCAGACTTCGACGCCGAGGTTGTTCAGCGTAATCTGGCTGGTGACGAGGTACGCAGCCTGGATGTTAGCGTTCTCTAGGTAGACAGCAGCGTTGCTGGACGTACCCTGGGTCAGGCCGGACTGGGAACCGGTCAGGTCACTGACCGCGGCCTCCGAGTCGCTGGCGAGCCGGAAGTCCTGGTTCACGCTCTTGTTGGCCTTCAGCGTGAATGCGTTGTTGAGGTCGTTCGTGCTCTCCTCGTAGATGGTCAGGCCACTGAACGCACCAACGTCAGCTGACAGCGCGGGCGTTTTCAGGAGGATCGAATCGGCCGTGACCGTGTCGTTGGACGCGACGACAATCGACAGGTTGCCGCTGAGGCCACCATTATTGTTAGTGAGCTCACTAACGTCGATTTCCTTGACCAGCGCGAAGCCGGTAATCGTCGCGTTGTCCAGCTCGTTGACTGCCATCGGGTAATTGTCAGTTGTGGCCACGTCTCCGGAGTTCGAAGTCTGCGCGGAACCCGGGTACAGGATGAAGTTGTCCGCCTCGACGGTGTCTGCCTGCACCTGGAACCCACCGATGTTCGCGATGGGTGCTGCGAACGCCATGCCGGTACTCATGAACAGCATCCCGACGATGGCGACAACCCCAAGCGATGCGCCAGTACTCTTTGCGAGTGTATCTTTATCGTACATGTTTGCTTATCGTTCTGCACGCGTGGCACGACGAGTTCTCACGGTTCGACCCCCGAAACAGCCGACACGCGTGCAAGCGCCGGCCCCCAACACCACGGGACGCACGCCTACCGGTCTCCTCCCCGGAAGACCGGGTGAAGCGTGACTGTGGCTCTGCCACAGTGAGAGGGTCCGCCTCAACTCGTCTGTTCGTACCACGACGTTAGATAGAATACAAACTTATCCGTCTCAAGATTTCCCCGGATATGCACGGGGGTTTATAACAATCCTTCAGCACATACTCGGCACGCGTCACGCGAGGCTCCGAGACGCCACTCACGGGCGATGCTTCGGGAAATCGCAAGGAAAGGGGAGAGAGCCGCAACCGGACCGCAGGGGTCGGCGAGTTATCGCGCGGCGGCCGCGACGCGCTCTTTCTCTTCTTTCTGGTTGACGGCGTAGGTCTGCACGTCGTTGTCGGCCGCACCGATGAGTTGCTGGGCCAGTGCCGCCTCGGCGTCCGTCGTCGTCTTGAAGGAGTCGCCGTAGACGCCCTCGGCGAGGAACTTC